>RECD01000269.1 GCA_007694185.1 Planctomycetaceae bacterium | reverse complement strand
GGTGCTGTGTCCCCGACCGCTCCGACTTGACCCCCTCATCCCCAACCCTTCTCCCTCGCCGAGCCGGGGGAGAAGGGAGCTTGAAGGAAGCTTGAAGGGAGCTTGAAGGGAGCCTGATGCGAGCCTGAAGGGAGCTTGAAGGGAGCCTGATGCGAGCTTGATGCGAGCTTGATGCGAGCGGTCGGTGGCACGAACTCTCGTGTCGGTCTCGAAGTCGCGGAGGGCCGACATCGTCTCTGCCAGGGCGGAGAGGCCCTGGTCCAGGTCCCTTCCGCACTTTCAGTGGCAGCGCAGGCAATCGCCGGGCGGGCGGCGGCTCGCGCCGCTTCAACTGGGGGCTGGGCGACCTAGCAGCTTTTCCAGCGGCCAGGTGTTGGCGACATCGGCGGCGGTCAGGCCGGCGCGGCGGGCTTGGTTGATGCCGCAGGGGAGCACATCCAAACCGTCGGGACTGTGCGCGTCGGTGTTGATCACGATCGGGATGCCGAGCCGCTTGGCTTCGGCGGCGTGGACGTCGTGCAGATCGAGCCGAGCTGGGTTGGAGTTCAATTCTAGGAATTTGCCGTATTCCACGGCGGCCCGCATCACCGCGTCGAGATCGACTTCATACGCCTCGCGGCGGCCGATCAGACGACCGGTCGGGTGAGCGATGCAGTCGACATGCGGGTTTTCCAAAGCCCCCAAAATCCGCTCCGTGATCTGCTCGCGGCTCTGTCGCTGCCCATAGTGAACACTGGCCAACACCCAATCGGCTTCGGCCAAGCAATCGTCCGGCAAGTCCATGCCGCCCGCCTCAAGGATGTCGCATTCGATCCCCTTGAGAATCGTCAGCCGCCCTTCGAACTCGGGTCGCAATTGCTCGATCGCCTCCCACTGCTCTCGCAACCGGTCGGGATCGAGCCCGTTAGCCATCGCCACGCGGCGGCTGTGGTCGGTGATCGCGATGTACCGGAGCCCTCGCTCGATCGCCGCCTCGGCCATTTCGCGGATCGTGGCCGTCCCGTCACTGGCGGAGGTGTGCATGTGCAGGTCGCCACGGATCGCGTCGACGGTGAGCAGATCGGGCAACCGGTCGGCCACCGCCCACTCGAACTCCTGCCGATCCTCGCGGAGTTCCGGCGGAATCCAGGGCAAACCGACCGCGGCGTAAACCTCGGCTTCGGTCGCCCCGCCGACCCGCTCGCCATCCGCTTCGCGAAAGACGCCGTACTCGTTGATCTTCAACCCCTTCGACTGGGCCAATCGTCGCAGGTGAACGTTGTGCTCTTTGCTGCCGGTGAAGTACTGCAGCGCCGCACCGAACTCGTGCTCTTCCACCAACCGCAAATCGACCTGAAACGCCTTGCCGACCCGAATGGAGACCTTCTTTTCGTCACCGCGGGCGACGACTTGCGTCTGCTCGGGGTAATTTTCAAAGTGGTCCATCGCCGCCTCGCGGTCGTCGGCGACGACCAGCAAATCGAGATCGCCGACGGTCTCGCGACCGCGGCGGAGGCTGCCGGCCCACTCCATCTTGCGGATTCCGTCACAGCCGTTCATGTGCCGCCCGATCGCATCGGCGAGTCTTCGGGCGGTCGGCCAATAAACTCGTTTACCGGACGCTTCGGCGATACCGAGGCCGTCCAAGATCATCGCTTCGGTCTTGGTACTGAAGCCCTTGAGCGAGCGGATTCGTCCCTGTTCACAAGCTTGGCGGAGCCCCGCGAGCGATTCGATACCGAGTTCCCGGAATAGGGCTGCCGCCTTCTTGGGTCCCAGTCCGGGGACACGGACCATCGCCAGCACACCTTCGGGAACTTCCAGACGAAGTTTTTCCAATTGCGGCAGGGTGCCGGTTTCGATCAAGACGCGGGACTTCTCCGCCAGCGTCGCGCCGATCCCGGGCAGATCAGCCAGGTCGCGCTCGGGGTCAGCCAAGATCGCGGCGACCGATTCGCCCAGGTCACGGATCGCGTGGGCCCCGGTGCGATAAGCGCGAACCCGAAACGGGTTCTCCGCCTGAAATTCCAGCAAATCCGCCAGTTCCTCGAACCGGTCGGCGATCTTCGCGTTGTCCACTGCCAGTGTCCACTCGTTACGAAACCGTTGCGTCCAGTCGACCGTTCAGCAGATCGGGTGCTCCCTTTGGGGGCTCCGCTGAGAATTCAAATCGGTTCGTTCGATCGAGTTCCCCGTTCGCGGATGCCAGCCGCTGCCGGACGAATCAGCCGTCCAGGCCGACCCACTTGGCTACTTCCGGCCAAACCTTGCTGGTCGCCGTGTAGTACGCCATCGCCAACAGGGTGATCAGCCCCACACCGCCGAGCAGGTTCAATCCCCAACCGTTGCGGTCCTCGCCCATCACGTCACGTTTGTTGCAGAGCCACAGCAACACCGCAGCCACGGCGGGAGAAGCCAACACGGTCACCGCTTGGCCGAAGACGATCGCGGCCATCGGCCGAGTTCCCGAGGCGATCGTGATCAGGGCTACGATCATCCCGATCAACAGCACCCCGGTCGTCGCCAATCGTGGGGCGAGTTTCCGCGGGTCACTCCCCCAGCCGAAACCGTCGGACAGGACGAACCCGCCGACCATCGAATTGACCAAGAACGACGAGTAGGCTGCCGAAAACAGACCGATGCAAAAGACGGCGCGGCCGAAGGTACCAAAGATCGTCAACCCCTTGGCGATGTCGCGAGCGTCGTTGATCTGTTCACCCGGCAAAGCTCCTGCGGCGGTCGAAATCAACATCAGCGTGATCAACATCATCAACACCGCGCCGACCCGGGCGTCGAGCAAACCGTCACCCAAATCTCGCTTCGTCCAGCCCTTCTGACGCACCAGGTAGGCTTGAAAGTAGGCGCCCGACATCACCAGCGTCGTGCCGACCAGACCGAGCAACGACAGGTCGATCTCGGCCCCTTCGCCGGCACCCCACAGCGTCCAAATCGGCGGGATCATCCCATACAGGATGTCGAGCGGGTTGGGGCGGGAGAAAGCGAGGTTGATGGCGAAGCTGATCAACATCACGCCGACGAACGCCATCATCAACCGCTCGACCGCCTTGTAGAGGTTGTGAAAGACGAACAAAAAGGAGATCGCCAAGGCGTTGAACAGCACCACCAAGTGCCACAATTGCAGCCCGGGAACCGGCGTCAACGCCGATTCGAACTCCGCCATCGCGGCATAGATCCCCAGGTTGTTGCCGAACTGGAAGGCGGCCGAGATGAAAAAGACGCTGCAGCTCAAGACCGCCGCCAACCACCGCCGCGATTGCCGCGTGATCAGCGTGCCGGACGATACTCCGGTCACGACGCCCAACCGCGCGGCCATCGTCATGAAGGTCAGCATCAGCATGACCGATAGGACGACGACCCACAGCATCGAATAGCCGTACCGTGCCCCAACCTGGGAACTGGTCGTGATGCTGCCCGGCCCGATCACGACACAGGCCGTGATCAACCCGGGGCCGACCCGCTTGTACCATTTCGCGCGGGGCGCGCTGCCGGCTCCGCCGACACCGTCAACCGCGTTTCCTGCCCCGTCGGTATTCGCCGAATCAGCGCCCCCGGGACCAGAACCGGGCGTGGGATCCAGCGATTCCGACATGAAAGTTCACCTAAGGGAAAACGGCGGGGAGGGGGTGGCGGAAAAACCGAACGTGGCGAGCGGATCACGCCCCTTGCGCGGCTGTCCAGCCCTGCACACCGTCAAAGGTGCAGAGGTGCTCGGTCTTGATGAAGTCCAACCCGGCGTCCCCGATGTTCGTCAACAATCGCAAGATGTCGGCGTGCGACACGGGATTGCCAGCTGGGTTGAGGAACCGACATCGCCAGTGATCCGTGCAGAACGTTTCGGCGAAGCCCTTCGGGTAGACCTTAACGCCACGGTTCGAAATGACCTGTAACGCCAAGTTATCGAGTTCGAGCGACTTGATCTTCGCTCCCAATTCGTCCGGAGTCACATCGATGCAGTGCAAAAAGATGTCGACGCCCATCAACTCCTTCTTGGCCGGCACGGTCGGGGTGTAGATCGGCTTGGCCTCGCCCTCGGCCGTCTTGCCCGGTGCCGCCTTGTAGACGACGGGCTTGAGCTTCTGCGGTTGCTGTCCGACCCGAGCGACGACCGCTGCGGCGAACTCGCGGGTGCCGACCTTCTCGGTGCTGACACCTTCCTTGAAAATGTCGTAGGTGTGGACACCGTCCTCGAGCGTCTTCAGCCAGGCGTTGTGGACGTTCTGGGCGACGTCATGCTGGCCGATGTGGACCAACATCTGGATCGCACCCAACAACAGGCCGCTGGGGTTGGCCATGTTTTGGCCAGCCCGACGCGGCGCCGAGCCGTGAATCGCTTCGAACATCGCCGCTTTTTCGCCGATGTTAGCACTCCCGGCCAAACCGACCGAACCGGCGATCTGGGCCGCCACGTCGCTGAGGATGTCGCCGTACAGGTTCGGCATCACGATCACGTCGAAAACTTCCGGCGAATCGGCCAACTTGGCGGCACCGATGTCGACGATCCAGTGCTCGTTCTCGATGTCGGGGTATTCCGCAGCGACCTCGTCAAAGACCTTGTGGAACAGCCCGTCCGTGAACTTCATGATGTTGTCTTTGGTGAAGCAAGTCACCTTCTTGCGATCGTTCGCCACGGCGTACTCGAACGCGTAACGGACGATCTTCTCGCTGCCCGGTCGCGAGATCAGCTTCAAGCATTGATAGACCTGGTCGGTCTGACGATGCTCGATCCCCGCATAAAGGTCCTCTTCGTTTTCACGCACGATCACGACATCCATCGTCGGGTGCTTGGTGCGGACGAACGGGTGATACGACACGCAGGGTCGCACGTTGGCGTACAGGCCGAGCGTCTTGCGGGTGGTCACGTTCAACGACTTGACCCCGCCACCCTGTGGCGTGGTGATCGGCGCTTTCAGGAAGACGCGGGTCTTCAAGATGCTGTCCCAAGACGAATCTTCGATCCCCGACAGGATGCCTTTGGTGTAAAGCTGTTCGCCGATCTCGATTTCTTCGATCGCCAAACGGGCACCGGCCGCCTGCAGGATGTCGAGCGTGGCCTGCATGATTTCGGGGCCGATGCCATCGCCTCGGGCAACGGTGATGGGGACCAGGTTCGGTGAGGCAGTCATGGTTGAGAGGGTTCCCGTGGCGTGAGGGGCATCGTGGGGGGCAACCGGGTTGACCGGATTTTGAATAACCCGATCCGGGACAAACACCGCAGCAGACCCGGAGAGGTGCCCAAAGATAGCAAAACGGGGCGTCGGCACAAGAACGCGTCGCCCGATACCCACGGGTCGTCAGCCACGGGTCGTCGTAGGCTGTCGACCGGTTGGAGCGATCGCGGGGATCAGCCGTCCAAACCGGCCTCACCCGCCTCCCGCCCGTAGGGGGAATGCCCCGGCAGCTGCGGCTGATACCGCTGGGCTTCGAGGAACGATTCGAGCAGCACCTGCGCCGCCACCGCGTCGACCAATCGCTCGCGACTCCGCTTCCCTCCCTGTTTGCCCCGTTTCCCCTTCGCCGAGCGACCCTTGCCGCCAGCCATCCCGCCGTCACCCCCGCCAGCAAAACGGGCCGATCGCACCCGATCCTGCGCGGCCGAGGTGGTGAAGCGTTCGTCGAACAGCCGCACCGGCAGCGAGGTCTCTCGACCGAGCCAGCGGGCGAACTTCCGGGCCTCGACGCTCTTCTGACTCTCCCCGCCGTCGCAATGGACCGGGAGTCCCACAATCCATCCGTCGATCCGCTCGCGGAGGGCGAGTTGGCGAAAATAATCGGCATCCCGTTCCGGGTCGCTGACCAACCGGATCTCCAGCGGGCTGACCAAAATCCGCATCGGGTCGCAGATCGCCACCCCGATCCGCACCGTGCCGTAATCGACCCCCACCAATCGCCCGGTGCGGGGAAAGTTTTCATCCGGCGGGGTGGGCGCGATTGGTTCGGACACGGGGATCACGACTCCTAAGAAACTGCCTGGTCGAGAGCCTGATCGTGTTAAGGATCGGTGTCGCCATCGTGCCGTCAGCATACCGCATCGCCGTGCCGCTCAAGGGGACCGAGCAGCCTACCACTGCACGTCCATATTCCAAGACTTCCCGCGGCCCGTCGATCGGCCCGATCGGACTCGCCTTCAGATCAAGCGACGTGCTTGCGGGCAGCGTGGCCCGGTTGTTGGGCCGGCGAGTCGACGAGGTCGGTCGCGGCGGCGGATCGGTCGGGTGCCGCAGCGGCCATGCCGGCTTCCAGCAGCGGCGCGGGAAACGTCCGCACGTGCAGGTCTTGCTGAGGGAACGCGATTTCGATCCCGTGTTCGCGGAACGCGTCATCGATCGCCAGGTGCAGTTCGTGACGCAGCACCCGCAAGTTCGACATGCCCGTGAAGGCCCGTAACTCAAAATCGAGGCTACTCGCCCCGAACTGGGAAAACACCACCACCGGAGCCGGGTCGGTGAGCGTCAGCGGATTGGCGGCGGCGACTTCTTGCAACAGCCTGACCGCCAACCGGGTATCCGACCCGTAGGCGATCCCGACCTGGATCACGACCCGCAGGTTTGGGCTGGAGAGCGTCCAGTTGACCAAATTGCCGGTGACGAAATCGCGGTTGGGAACGATCAGTTCCTTGTTGTCCCAATCGAGCACCGTGGTGGCGCGGATCCGGATCCGCGTGACGGTCCCCGAGACGCTGCCGACCGTGACCGTGTCGCCGACGCGGATCGGTCGCTCGAACAACAGGATGATCCCAGAAACGAAGTTGGCGAAGATCTCCTGCAACCCGAACCCCAGGCCGACCGTCATCGCCGCAACCAACCATTGGACGCTTTGCCAGCCGATCCCGATCTGGCCAAAACTGATCGCCGCACCGATCACCACCAACACATACTGCGTCAAGGCACTGGCCGCGTACCGCGCGCCGGCGTCGAGCGGCAATCGCTGGAAGACCGACAGGTCAAGCAACCCTGGCAGGTTGCGGCAAGCGATCACGGTCAACCCGATCCAAGCCCCGCCCAGGAACAGATCGACCAACGTCACCCGCTGCAATTCGCCCTGCTCGTTCGGTGGCAGGACGCTGTTGTTCCAGAATTCGAAGCGGTTGAAGTAGCCGAGCGCCGGCAGCACATCCTGCCAGATGAACATGAGTAGCAAGCCGCCCAAGACGGTGACGGCGATCCGGATCAGACGCTGGCTTTGGGCGTTGACGTCGGACAGCTTCAGCTCCATCGAGGTGTCGGGGGGCGGCGTCGCTTCCGGGCCGCTCTCGTCGCTACCGGTCGCCCGGGCCAACTGAAGCGCCGCCCGTTTCTCGCGGCCCCGCCGCAGCGCCAACCGACGATAGACAACGAGCACCCACCTCATCGCGACGGCACGCAGCCCGATTACCAAGGCGATCACGCCCCAGGTCGCAGCCATCCGTGTCGACAGCCGCGTCGCGGTGTAATGAAAACCGATGGCCGAGACGAATGTGAGCACCAAGGGGGCCGCAACCAAAGCCCCAGACCAAATGTAGTACGTGAGCCGAAACCAAGTCGCCTCGTTGCCCGCCGTGATCATGCGTGCCAAAGGCCCCGCCGGCCGAAACAGTTCCAGCGCGATGACCGCGAGCGCCATGGAGTCGACAATCAAGGCGATCCGCCCGACCGTACTGATCAACAATTCGTCGCCGGTGAACGCCGTGAACAGACACAGGAAACTGGCGGGCACACAAACCATCCGCGCCATCGCGGTCGCACGCCGCAGCGCCGCCGTGACGTCCGCTTCCCAGCCGAAGTGGTTCTCGCCCAAGCCGTTGGGGTGACACGCGATCGACACGAATCGCAACCCCGCCAGCGCCGCGGCGCTCAACGACATTGCCTTCCCCAAGGCGTACGAAAAGTCGCCGACGACGGCGTCTTCGAGTAACCGCCAACCGAACAATGCCACGAGCGCCGGAATCGGCACCGCCAACAGAAACGTGTACCCGAGAGCCTGGAAGGTCGGCGCCATGCCGGTCGCACTCGATCGCTGGGCCGCTTGTGCGGTAGCAGCCAGACTGGCCATCAGCCTTCGACGAATGATCAACAGCCAACAAGGGGGCAGGATCAGCAACCCGTACAAGGGGCTGGTCCGCCAATCCCCTTTCAGATCTTCGACGACCCGCAACCACGATTTCGACTTCACCAGATCGGTAAAACCGGTCAAGGTGGGCGACAATAACGAAGGGGTCAACGGCGCGGTGCTGCGGACCCAGAGGATGTTTTGAGAAATGAAGGCGGCCTGCTGGTTGACCACGCTCGCCAACCCCTCCTCGGCGGTTTGCAGGGCCGCCAACCGCCCGAGCTGTTCCCGGCCGTTCGCGGACAACTCGGCGTATAGGGCGAGTCGACGCTGGAAGACCTGAGTCAACTCGCTGCGAACATCCACCTGCTCGATCAGCCCTAACTGCTCGCTGACCTTCTGCAAATGCTTTTCGACAACCTCCTCCAACGATTCGATCTTCCGTCGCTCGTTTTCCCATTCGAGCAACTTCAGGTTCAAGTCCGCCTGCTCCTGACTCCGTTTGGCCGCCCGGACCCGATAACGCTCGACGTCCGGCAATTCGGATTGCTGGCTGCGGAGCATCATGCCGATGGCCTGTGAGAACTTCGCCTCCTCCGCCCGCTTGCGGGTATCGCTGTACTGCGCCCGCAACTCTTCACGGCTCGTCTCGACCTTCGCCAGGTCGGTGCGGGCCGATTCCATCGAAGCGACCAAGCTCGCGTTCGCTGCCGCCAAAACCGTATTGACCTGGGCCGCCTCACGCACTGCGGGATGGGCATTCGCGGCCGCTCGCAGCGCCGCCAACGCCTGTTGGTCCGCCTCCCGCTTCTCCCAATCCGACAAGACAGCAGCCATCCCGGCGACCTGCCGCTGCGCCGATTTGACCTCCCGGTCAGCGGCGTCGCGGCGCAGGACCATGACGCGAGCCGCGTCGGCAAAGGTCCGCGTTTCCTGCTGCAGCGATTCCAAATCCCGCGTGCGGAAGAGCCGCCCCGCTTCCAACCGCAACCGCTTCGCCGCAGCCAGCTCCAGCGGCTCGCCGGCGACCGCGGGCAGGTTCAGTTGCTGCGCGATCTCATCGAGCTTCGTTTGGGCCTGCGTGATCAACTCAGGCAGTTCTCGCGCTCGCCGTGTCCGCCACTCGATCTGGCCCTGCAACGCCGTCAACCGCTTGCGGCTCTCTTCCAAAGCGTTTTCGGCCGTCTGATGCGCTAGCCGAATCTGGTCGCCCGACCAACCGCGGACCCCGTCCGGCAACGCCGTCCCGTTTTCGGGCTGTGCGAGCAACGCTTGCAGCCGCTGGGTCTCTTGCACGACCGCGGCCGATTCGGTCTTCAGCGCGACGATTTTTTGCTCGGCCTGCAACGCCTCGTTCAGCCGCTCGATCGCCCGAGCACACAAATCGGCGATCTCCGCCCGCACCGCCTCGGGCAAATCCTTCGATTCCAACCACTGCGACTTGCGCGACTCGATCCGCTCCGCCGTCAACCAATTCCGCTGCGCAGCCGTCTCGTTGGACGTTGCCGTGCTGTCACCGGCCGTGCTCGTCTCTGTCGCCGCCGGCGCCGGCGTCGCTGCCGCAACCGGGTCGCTGCCCGTTGCCGGGGGTGGCGACGCTAGCGGTGCCGCAACCGGTTGCGGGGACGCGGCTTGGGACGCGGCTTGGGACGCGGCTGCTCCCGCCTGAGGGGCCTCCCCCATCGGTTGGGTCGTTCGCGGGTCGGACAACGATCCCGACGTCGGTGGCATGCCCATGCTCGGCGAGACGCCCGGAGGCGTGTTCGGGACGGCGAAACTACCAGCCGAACCGGGCGCGAGCTCCGGCCGCGGTTGCGGCGCAACCCCATGATCAGGCGGCAACGTGAAATAAGAAGCCGGAATATTCCGCGAAGGCTCAGCCCGCGTCGGCTCGGCTGACCAACCGTCCGAAATAGCACCCGCCGTCCCGGTGTCGCCAAATTCGCCGCCAGCCCAGGTTTCTGCCTGCGACGGCTGTGCCAGCTGAGGTTGTGCCCGCTGAAGCGGCGCTTGCCCCCTCGAATCCTCAGTCAGCAAGACGAGGCCGAGCAAGAATGTCCCGAATATACCGATCCAGAGACGGCCGAAGGGCGCAAACGACATCTTGGTCCGAATCCTTTCGGGGGTAACGGCAAAGCCTTCATGGCTTCTCCCTAGGTCGGAAAATCCGACCGGTGATCCAGTTTAGCAATCCGACCCGAGCGAGACAAAGGCAATTCGGTTCAGCTCGAATCGACGTTTTTCTACCGCCACGGCAATCGGCCAACCGCTCGCAGGACGAATCGCTGTGCCGACCGAGCGTTCGAACGCCCGGCCGGCACCGTTCAGCCGGTCCGGATCAAAACCCGCCGAAACCGCCGCCCATGCCGCCCATGCCGCCGCCCATGCCACCCATGCCGCCGCCCATGCCGCCCATGCCGCCGCC
>RECD01000111.1 GCA_007694185.1 Planctomycetaceae bacterium | reverse complement strand
GCGTAGCTACCGTCGCCAGACGGTGGCCGTACCCAACGGATTGGAAAAAACAGACACTTTTTTACCGCACGATCCTTAGCTTACAATCGCCGCCGGGCCGCCGGGCGTGCCAGCCAGAATCTCTCGCTGCGGGTACACTCTCGAACGTGGCATGCGATCGATCGAACGGTGGCGTGAAAGCGTGAGAAACATGAACGAGACCTTTGTTCGCTTGACGATTCGGTTGGGACGGGTAGGTTTCCTCGGCCTGCTGTTGGTCGGGCTGATCGGCGGCGCCGATTGGCCGGACGACTTTGACGTCGACGCGGTAGCGAGTCGTCGTGACAGTGGCGGTCAACCGACGCTGGCCCCGTTCGACCGGTTGGCGGAATCGCTGATCCGCGAACATCGGCTGCCCGGTCTCGCCATCGCGGTGACCGATGGCGGACGCCTCGTTCACGCTTGCGGTTACGGCTGCGGCGATCTCGATTCTCAGACCGGTGTCGAACCGACCAGCCTGTTTCGGATCGCCAGCCTTTCCAAGCCGGTGACGGCCGTCGCCGTTTTGCAACTTGTTCGGGACGGGCGGGTGAGTTTGGACGACCCCGTCGTTCGGCATTTGGGGATGGACGAGGAGTTCCAGCGGGAGCCCGCGGCGTGTGACCCGCGTTGGCAACAGGTGACGATCGAGCAGTTGCTGCAACACCGGGGCGGATGGGATCGCGACCAATCGTTTGACGCGATGTTCCAAGCGGTACGGTTCGCTGATCAACTCGGAATCCGCTCCCCGGCCGGGGCTCGAGACGTCATCCGGGCGATGGTCACGCAGCCGTTCGACTTCGATCCCGGCCAGCGATATGCCTATTCGAACTTCGGCTATAACCTGCTCGGACGGGTGATCGAACACCTCACAGACAGCGACTACGAAACCTACGTTCGCCGCCAGGTGCTGGAACCGCTGGGGATTACCGCGATGCGGATCGGGGCGACACGTGCGGAAGGACGCGCAAGTGGCGAGGTCCGGTACTACCACCCCGGCTCAGGCCAATCCGTGTTCGCCGACGATCGAGACCAACCGGTCCCTCATCCCTACGGGGCTTGGAACTTGGAAGCGATGGATGCTCATGGCGGCTGGATCGCTTCGGCCGTCGACCTGGCCCGATTCGCGACCGCTTTCGACGAGCCGGAACGCTGCCCGTTGCTGGGGCGTGAACAGATCGAGCGGATGCATCGCCGTCCCCAAACGGCTCGACTTACCGCAAATGCCAGCGGTGACGCCTCAACGGACGCTGATTCGCCCGCCGAAACGGATGGCGAAGCGGACGGCGCTGCGACGGAGCAAGCCGTCTACTACTCGTTGGGCTGGAACAACCGTCAACTGAAGGGCGACCGTTACAACCGTTACAACCGTTGGCACACCGGGTCGCTCCCGGGCACGACCGCGATCCTGATCCGCCGTCACGACGGCCGCAACTTCGTCGTCTTGGTAAACTCACGCTGGACCCCGTCGTCCGGGGGGGTAGCAAACGACATCGATCGGCGGTTGCACCAGGCCGCCGCGGAGGTTGACCAGTGGCCGACGACCGACGGGTTTGTGAAACTCGGCCGAACCGAAGCTGCCGAACTTGACGCCCGCTGACCAGCCCCCGAAAATGTTGACCGGCCAATCGGTCAGGATTTTAGGGGCATTCTTTGCGATCGCTATCGGCACAAAGCGATTTTGTGTTCTAAACTTCCCAAGGGACCACCACGGCCCTGTCGGTTGATCGCCGGTCGGGACCTGCTTTCGATTCATCTTTTTTGCTTTCCCAGGGGACGGGACTTCATCCATGTCGCAACAGGCATTGCCGGAATCTGCGCCCGCGGGGTGGTCGACGTTCGCGAACCCGGCAGCGGCCGACAAATTGCGTCTGGCGTTTTGGTTGGTGGCGTTGCTCGCCACCGTGCCGCTGTTGATCGAGTATTTGGTCGGCCTGCTGCAGATCGACCACTACCATTACGTGCCGCTGGCGATTTTGGCGGTAGCCGGATTGGCTTGGACCCGCAGCAATCGCGAGGTTTACCTGCCGCGGAGCCTGTTCGCTTGGCTCCCCGTTTTGTTCGGCTTGGTCCTGCTGCTGATCGCGATCTACCTGCATTCCCCATGGACCGGTGCCGCCAGTTTTATCGTCATCGCCGCCGCGTGGTTGGCGACGGCCCGCGAACCGGACGGGCGTTCTCTAATCGGCTTGGCCCTGCCGCTGATGATGATCCTTCGCCTGCCGCTGGGGATCGATGCGGAGCTGATCATTCGGCTCCAGCGTTGGACGACGCGTCTGGCCAGCTACCTGCTCGACCTGATCCGCGTCCCGCACTTCACCAACGGGAACGTGATCGGCTTGAGCAGTCGCGAGCTGTTCGTCGCGGAGGCTTGCAGCGGCATCCAATCGGTCTTCACGCTGCTATTTTTGGCGAGCTTGTGGGTGGCTTACCGTCGCTATCCCTTGTGGTACGCCCCGATCTACTGGGCGGTCGCGATCATGGCGGCGATCCTCGGCAACGCCGTTCGTGTCGGGCTCGTCGCCGTCGCCGACGTCTGGCTTGGGGTCGATTGGGCGACCGGCACGAGCCACGAGTTGGTCGGCTACTTCGCGTTGATCCTCGCCACGCTGTTGCTGTTGTCGTTCGATCAGTTCTTTCGCACCTGGTTTCATCCGATCCTGCCGGAAATTCCGGACAACCGGTACCGCGACGATCGGCTGGTGCGGTTCTGGGACAACTGGGTTACCGGCGTGGTGCCCCCGCGCAGCTTGGAGCTGGATGAGGACGAGGAAGAGGAACTCGATCCGGATGCTGCGGCGGGCGTTGCGGCCGGCTGGGGCAGGCGATCGGGACCGCGAGCGGCCTGGGCCCCGCCGGTCCGCTTGGTCTGGGCGCAGGTCTACGTGGCGACCGCGCTGTGTCTGTTTTCTGTACTGCTCGTCGTCACCACCGCGGTCGCCAACGTTCGCAACGGTGGCACCCAACGGGCCTTCGATTCGTTCGTACCAAGCGACATGGTGATGGGCGAACGCGTCGGCAAGTTGGCCGTCATCGAGCATGAGATCGCCCGCGATGGTGAGGAAAAGCGGCTCGGTTTGGAAGCTGACATCTGGACGATCGGCGACGATCGGTTGCGCGGTCAGATCGTTCTCAGCCAACCCTATTTCGGCTGGCACGAGTTGTGTGTCTGTTACGAAAACATCGATTGGCGATTGGTCGACCGCGCCGTGCTGTCGGCGGGCGGTAGCGTCAGCGATGTCGCGGGCTCGGGCGCAGGCGGTGAGTATGCGTTGGCGAGGTTCCGCAACCGCGACGATCGCTACGGCTACCTGTGGTTCTCCGCCGTTACTTACGACGGGGTCGAAGTCGCCCCGCCACCCGGACTCGGGACGATCTCGCGACTCGGTCGTCGGTTCAACAACGAGACGGTTTATGACGGCGAATTGATGATGTTGCAGCTCTGGGTCGATTCACCGACCCGGCTCGAGCCCGACGACCTGCAGACGTTTCGAGACAGCTTCGAGCAGGCACGGGCAAAGATCATGCGAGAAGTCGCCGCGGCGTCCGAATCCGGGGAACCGGGTGACTTGCCCGCCATCTTCCCGGCAAACGGCGAAGCGAACGTTGCGGGCGACTTAGGGAACGAAACGGGGGTTTCGGAATGAATCAAATTGCCCAGAATTCTCGCCAATACAACCGGTTCCTCTCCCGGTTCGTCTGGAGCTGGATCCTTTCCTTTCCACTCAAGCGACTGGCGTTCGGGTTGCCGTTTTTGGTGACCTTAGGCTTCTTCGCGGTCGTCTTCGCGCGGGGTGACGGCGAGATCCGGCGGCAGCAATTCTTGCAAGGCCAACTTCGCAACGCGCTCGCCAAGGACGATTTGGAATCGGCACGGCTGATCCTGTTCCGCAGGCTGCAGGCGAACCCGACCAACATCGATTCCCGCTACCAGATGGGTCAGGTCCTCGACGAATTGGGCCGGCGCGACGAGGCGATGCGGTGGATGCGTCCGCTCGCCTTCCCGGAAGCCGCCGTGAGCGCTGTCGCTGCCGACGATGCCGACACCGATCCAGAAACGAAAGAATCCGACTCGCCCGAAACGACGACCGCCGCCCCTTCGGTCGATCAACTCGCTTCGATCCGACGTCGGTTCCGGACCGCCGATGCCCGCGCCGCGCGGTGGATGGTGGTCAAGCACTACCTGCCCCAACTTCCCGACGGCTTGTCCGACCGAGACAACGCCGATTACACCGATCTGCTCGATTGGCTCTACCTGACTGCACCCCGCGATACCGAATTGGCGAAACTCTACGCCGAGCAGTTGCTGCGAGTCCGGCGGTTTGCCGATGCCCTGCCGATCTTGGTGCAGTTGATGCCCGAGTCTCCTGGGATCGGCTTGAAGGCGGCGGTCATCTCCCGTGGCCTCGGTTACGAGACCCGCGCCGTGGGGTATGCGAGGCAGTCGCTCGACGAGTTCACACGACTCCGCGAGAAGGAACCGAGCCGCGCGGATTTGGCGGTCGCGTTGGCCGAATGCCACCTGTTCCTGAATCAGTACTCCGAGGCGGCTTCCGTCCTACGACACGCTCTGGAACTGAACCAAGACGAAAAGCAGTCGGAACAACTCCGCAACCTGCTCGCCCATTCGTTCGTGATCTGGGCGAATTCGTTCGCGCGAAAGCCGCAGAAGACCGTGACCGATCGCTTGCAATCGCTCAAGCTGCTGCAGAACGCGCTGACCGTCGCCCCCAATCACCCGCTCGTCTTGCAGATGGTCGCCGATCAGGTGCTGGAGGTGATCGACGAAACCGACAGCGAGATCGTCGCGCTTCGTCAGTCGCTGGTGCTGGGGACTTCCCCCGGCGTCTCGCACTTCATCCAAGGAACCGCCGCCGTGCTGAAGGGCGACATCCAAGCCGCGGAAATGCACCTGGAAATCGCCTCCAAAACGCTGCCGCTGAGCGATGTCATCCTCAATAACCTGGCCTGCGTGATCTACCAAAAAGAAGGCGGCGACTTGGAGCGGGCGCTCGCCTTATCCGAAACCGCGATCAAGCGAAACCCGAACCCGGCGCCACACTACTTGGAAACCCGCGGCCAAATCCTCCGCAAACTCGGCCGCTGGATCGACGCCATCCCCGACTTGGAAGTGGCGTTAACCGTGCCGTCACTCGCCGCCGAAGCCCACCGCGGCCTGGCAGAATGCTTCGAAAAACTGGGTGACAAAGAGCTGAGTGAACAACATCGGCAAGCCGCTGAGCGGATCGCGCGAGCCCCGAAGTCGAGCTGAATCACGCCGCAGCAACGGCCGCGGATCGGACGAACGTTGCGGGAATGATCCGCCCGGGCCAAGGCGGATCGCGCCGCGTCCGTCACGCGGCAGCTCAGCAATGCCTCGAATACCGCGGCTCAATAATGCGGCGGCTTTTCGTCGCGAATGTCCGTTTCGATCTCGTCGTCCTGCGTGTCCGATCCCAACTCCTCAAACCGCTGGATTAACTGTTCGATCGCCCGCCCCATCCGCAGGATTTCCAACGACTGCTCCGCCATCGCTTGGTTGATCCGCTCGTTGGTCCGCTCCTGATGGCTCAATTCCATTTCCAACCGCTCGATACGCTCTTCCCAGTTCATCCCGTAGGCTCCTTCACGGTTCGTCCACAGTGCCTGCGGAGGCCGCCGGCAGGAACTCCAGACTGTAACACGCTTCCGGTTTGACCGAACCGGGCTTGATCATTCCTAACGATTCCATTTGCGACACCAGCGTCTGCCACCTGTCGGCAGTCATCCCGCCCAATTCCTCGACAGTCATCGGCTCGGGGATCGCCAACTTGACGAGCTCCTTCGAACCGAACTCGAGCGCTTCGGCGGTCATCCCGTGCTGATTCGCGGCGAGGATCAGGTCGTTGCCAGCCGCAGGGTCGGTGACGTAATTCTGCCAACCTCGGGTCGTGGCCGCGACGAAATCGCGGACCAGTTCGGGCCGCTCGCGAATCAACTCGCCACGCGTGACCAGCACACTACAATACGGGTTCCAACCCAGCTCGCTGACCATCAGCGGCAACACCTCCACCCCCTCGCCACGGGCCACGTGAGGCTCCGCGATCGAATAAGCCTGGATCGCCACCTTCGGGTCACCGACCAATCCGGCGACACCGCCGGGATAAGGGACTTCACGAACACCCTCCAGCCGCCCCGTCGACCGCAAGAACTCGACGAAGCCTCGCCCCTCCTGACGCTGCAACGTCAACCCGCTCAGCTCGTCGAGGCTCGTCACGCCGGAATCGGTACGCACCAAGATGCACCGCGGGTGGTCTTGCATCGCGGTCATCAGCGCCACAATGTCCGAGCCCTCGGCACGGTACAGCACCACGTCGTCGGCATTCGTGATCGCGAAATCGGCTCGGCCCAGCACCACTTCCGCCGCCACGACCGTGCCGCGACCGCCCGGCCGGATCTCGACATCCAGCCCCGCCGCTTCATAAGTCCCGTCCGCCTTGGCTTGATAAACGCCGCCATGCTCCGCCTCGGCGTACCAATTCAATTGGACCGACACCCGCCGTGGCCCGGCGTCCCCCGATGAGTCCGGCAGGGAACGTGACGAACAGCCGATCACGAAGCCCAGCGACAACGCGCAGGCCGTCGTGAGCCACGGGCCGAACAAAACCTGTCGACCAACCGAAACGCGACCTGCCAGGGGCCACGACAAAGACTTCGCAACAACGAACATCGGTGAGGATCTCGGCGGGGAAAGGTAATCGGAAAACGGGGCGGCCGACGGCTCAATCGGTGTCCATCCAACGCCGCAGGATCGTCGTCGATACGATCTGAACCGACACGAACATGATAACGCCCAACAGCGTCGAAACGCAGAGGGCGGCCATCAGCGGCGCGGTGCGACCGAGTGTCTGCCAACCGGTCATCAGCGTCCCCAAACCGCTGTAGTTCGCCCCCCCGTTGCCGACGAAGAACTCGGCGACGATCGCCCCGATCACCGCCAAGCCGGCACTCGTTTTGGCCCCCAACATCAAGTTGCTGACCGCCGACGGGACACGCAACTGAAACAGCACCTCCCACCGGGAGGCGCCGTACAGCCGAAACAGGTCGAAGCGGTCCGCGGGGATGCTCAACAAACCTTCGGTAACGCTGTTGATGATCGGAAACAGGCTGATGATCAGCGTTACCAACACCACCGTGCGGAACTCGTAGCCACTCCAGATCACCAGCAGCGGCGCGATCGCGACGATCGGGACCGTTTGCAACAAGATCACGTAAGGGTACATCGCCAATCGCAGCATCTTCGATTGGCTCATCACCGCGGCGACCAAAGTACCGATGACCAGACTGGCAAAAAATCCGCTGACCGCCGCCGCCCCCGTTACCCAGGCCCCACGCAGCAACTCGAGTCTCGATTCCCAGCCCGCGATCAGCACCGCCCGCGGCGAAGGAAGCAGGATCGGCGGCAGGTCACCGAGCCAAATCGCCGCCTGCCATGCCGCCAGGACGATTCCCGCGAGGACCAACGTCGGCAACCAATTTACCCAACCGAGTCCACGATCACTCATTCGCCGTCGCTCCCGTCGTCGCGGGCGTTGCCAACCGCTGCTCGCACGCCCATCTGGGCGATTTGCGACTCGGTGGCCGCCGCCCTGTCATCCCCCTCGCCGGCACCCGACAACCTGGGACTCGCCGCCTCGCCGGCAAGCCGTCGCAGCTCCGTCGAAACCCGCACATACATCTTGCCGAACTCGCTCAAGCCCCGTACGGACTCGTCTCGCGGTCGCGGCAGGTCATCCGTGATCCCGATGCCGATCCGCCCTCCCGCCATCACAAAAATCTGGTGCGACAACAACACCGCCTCGGCGATGTTGTGCGTGACCAAGACCGCCGTGAACGGCCGCGAATCCCAACGCCGCAGCAACAAGTCGCCCAGCGCCCCTCGCGACATCTCGTCCAACGCCGCGAACGGTTCGTCCAGCAACAGCACCCGCGGCCGCGTGACCAACGCCCGCGCCAGCGACACCCGCATCTTCATGCCGCCCGACAGCTCCCGGGGAAACCGCTCGAACGCCTCCCGCGGCAATTCCATCGCCGCCAATTCGTCCGCCGCTCGCACCCGGACCTCCGCCGTTGACGCACCCGAATCTGTCAAGCGGATCGACAGGGCGACGTTGTCGATCGCCGTCCGCCACGGCAGCAACGTCGGCTGCTGGAAAACGAACGCCAACTCCCCCCGGTTCGGCCGAGCCGCGGGCGAAATGTCGATCTCACCCGCAGTCGCCGGCAGCAAGCCCGCGATCACCCGCAACAACGTCGTCTTGCCGCATCCGCTGGCCCCGATCAGCGACACGATCTCGCCAGGCGGAAATCGGCAGTCGATCCCTCGCAGCACCTCGGAATCGTCCCCGAAGCGGACGGTGACGCCGCGGCAACGGATCGCGGCGGGGGCTGTTTCCAAAACGGGTTTCTCCTCGTGTGTGAAAATCGACGCGGTTGCCTGACGAGTCCAGCGTAACCGAGTCGTCCGCTTGAGGATAACCGGTCGCCAAGCGGTCCGTTCCTGAGACCGCATCATCGGCCGTTCTGATCGCGCTGACCGGCGAAATCACTTCCGGACAAGCCGTTCAAACCGTCTGAGGTGACCTTCAAGCGTTCGCTTGAATTCGGGCAAAAAACTGGCCGATTATTCAAACGAGTCGCAAGCTAAAGATCCGATGGGGCGGTTTCCTCCAACCGCGCAAATCCCGATCCGACCGCGCCGCGAACCCGACAAACCTCCCCAGGGGCGGCACGACGCCCCGCTAAGTCTGGAACCTCCCCACATGACCTTCGTACGATCCAAGGATTCGCTCCAGCGATCCCTCACACGTCTTGCCATCTTGGGATTGATCACCTGCGGGTCGTCTCCCGTCACGACCGCGAACGAAGGGCCGCGGGGCGTCGGACCAGTTAGCGGCGCGGGGCCGGTACGGCTGACGCTCGACGCAGCCGGCAACCGTTGGGAACGATCATCCGGTCCCAGCGGCGCCACGCTGGATTTGGTCTACCCCGACCCGATCGTGTCGGAAGATCGTATCAATCGCCCCAATGATGCCGCAGAGGTGCCGACCGGATCGCCACGCCGCACCACGGAATCGCTACGGGCCGAACAGCAGCAACAGCGGTTTCCCGACGGCAAGATCCAAATCGAGCGATACGTCACCGAAGACAGCGACGGCAACCTGATCCTCCACGGGCCGTTCAAAGAGTTCAATTCGACCGGCACGCTGATCCGCTCGGGCACCTACGAGATGGGTGACTTGCAGGGCAATTGGTCCCAAGTCATCCCGGTGGCCAACCTGCAAAAACTCCACGATTCGCTCGATGCCGGATTCCGCCCCCCGTTCAAGTCGGAAGCGAATTTCGTCGACGGCCAACTGCATGGCGATTGGACGATCGTCGATTCCCGCGGCGCCCCCGTGCTGGTCTGGCAATTCGAACAAGGACGCCGAGAACACCTGTCGACCTGGTTCAACAGCCGCAACCTGGCGATCCGCTCGATCACCTACTCCAACGGCATCCCCGACGGCCCAGCTTCCCAAACGGTCGCCAGCAGACGAGATCCCCAACAGCTCCTCTTCGACAAAGGCCGCTTGGTGCAGACCAAAACGCAGTGGTACCAACCGGGCAAAAAGCGGGCTCAAGAGTCGTGGCTGGTCCCCACCGCCGAACGTTCCGTCTCGCACGATTGGTGGAACTCGACCATCCAGACCGAACCGCTGACCGACACCGAATCGGTGCGTCACGACGCCTTTGCCGCTTGGCACCCCAACGGCCAACCGAGCGTCGAGGGGAACTTTCGCTACGGCCAGCCCGAAGGCGAATTTCGCTGGTGGTACGCCAACGGCCAAGTCCAAGCCGAAGGGGTCTACACCGACGGCGAACCGATCGGGCTGTGGGTCTGGTGGCACCCCAACGGGATGAAAATGATCGAAGGGAGTTATGCCGACGGCGAGCAAGTCGGCATGTGGTCCCAGTGGGGTGTCGACGGGGCGCTGGTTCTCCGCGATACCCCGCCGAACTTCCCGGTGGTCCGCCAGGAATTGGAACCGGCTTCCCAAGCGACCGCCGTGCCGGCTCGCATCAACCGCAGCGCCGCAACCCGGCCCGTCCAACGCACCACGCGTTGACCTTTGCGTTGAGCCCTGACTCTGATTCCAGACGTTGAGCCCCGGCTTGCTGAACCGAGCCTGCTGTTCCATTCGCTCGGACTCCGAACCGCTCCCCCGTGAAAACAGAGTCGGTCCGATCTGCTGAATCAAATCCGCCAATCCGGATAACGAAAAACGCCGAGAGCCATGGCTCTCGGCGTTTTTCGTTGAACGCTTGGCGGGCAAGAACTCACTCCGACGACCCGAGTCGCGAGTATTTTCTGGCGATCGTAAGGATCGTGCGGTAAAAAAGTGTCCGGAACCGCTTGCGAGGAACTCGCCCTTCGGGTGCTTTGCACAAAAGGTTCCGGACACTTTTTTGCCGCTCATTGCTA
>RECD01000266.1 GCA_007694185.1 Planctomycetaceae bacterium | reverse complement strand
CCAGCCACTTGCCGACCAGCCACTTGCCGACCAGCCGCGTGTTGGCTCACCCAGGCCGCTCGAAACGGCTGGTCGCCTTCGCCCCGTTCCCCATTCCTTCCTCTCGCCGATCGCCCCCACCATGCTCAAGTTCGCGTTTCTCCCGTTTGTGCTGCTGACCATCCTCTGCTGGGGCAACTACGGGGTGTTGATGCACCACGGCAAGGAGTCGATGGGGGACGCGTTGCGACCTTTCGTCGGCGTCGGATTTGCTTACTTTGCGATCGCCGTCGTCGTCCCCGCCGTGCTGTTGGCATCTCGCGGCGAAAAAGGGAACTGGTCGAAAGATGGGATCGTGCTGAGCCTCTTCGCTGGGGCGGTCGGGGCTTTGGGCGCGCTCGGCGTGATCCTGGCGTTCAGCTTCAAGGCGAAGCCGATTTACGTGATGCCGCTCGTTTTCGGCGGCGCCCCGGTGATCAACACGCTGGTCACGATGGCGATGTCCAAGAACATCGATAAAGTCAGACCGATCTTCCTGTTCGGGATCCTGATGGCGGCACTCGGTGGCGCCGGGGTGCTGATTTTCAAGCCCTCCGAAGCCCCCGCGCCGAAGCCGTCTGCGGTCGCGCAGGGTTCCAGCGAACAAGGCTCACTCCAACCCGCCGCGGTCGCTGCGGATGCCACGACGCTGGCCCGGTTCACGACGTTGATCCAAGCCGACGCCGCCGATCAAGTCGATTCGCCTACAGACGCGGCACCCGCGGATGCCGACGCCGGAGACGCCGGCGAAGCTGACGCAGACTCAAACGTTGCCGCTGACGAAAGCACTACCGATGAATCGGTGGGCGGCTCAGCCGACACCGACCCCGCAGGCATGCTGGGTGCCGCTCCGGCCGAACCCGCTCCCGCCGCCGCGTTGAATTACCCGATGATCGCCTTCTCGATCGCGTTGGCAGTCTTCAGTTGGGGTGCTTACGGGCCGGTGCTGCACAAGGGTCAGATGAAGATGGGCGGCAGCCGCTTGCGGCCGTTCCTCTGCGTCGGCGTCGCCTACTTCGTCATCGCGGTGGCGCTGCCGCTGGCGGTGCTGCCGATCCTGTCGTCCGAAGGCAAATGGACCAGCGACGGGATGGTCTGGAGTTTGGCCGGTGGCGCGGCCGGCGCGATCGGAGCGCTCGGGATCGTCTACGCGTTCAATTTCGGCGGCAAGCCGATCTTCGTGATGCCGTTGATCTTCGGCATGGCCCCCGTGATGAACACGGTCACCACGTTGACCGAAGCGTCGTTGTGGGGCGAGATCGGCCCCAGGTTTTTGGCCGCGTTGACGGTCACGATCCTCGGTGCGGTGACGGTGCTGATCTACGCCCCCAAGCCCGCTCCGCCCGCCAAACCAGCACCGGCAGCGACCCCTTCCTGAGCCGCGAGTTCTGCTGCGTCCTGCTGGACGATTCGGCTTTTTCTCCATGCCGCTGCTGACGATCGAAACGACCTGTGACGAGACCGCTGCCGCCGTGGTCGAGCGGAGCGGCAAGGTCCTCGGTTCGGCCGTGGCGACGCAGGAAAAGTTGCACGAACGGTTCACGGGGGTTGTGCCCGAGATCGCGTCGCGGGCGCACGTCGAGCGAATCCTGCCGGTGATCGACGAGACGCTGCGGCAATCCGGCGTTCCACCCGAGCGGCTGACCGCGATCGCCGTCGCCCACACGCCAGGCTTAGCCGGTTCGCTGCTGGTAGGCGTCGTCGCCGCCAAAACGTTGTCAGTCGTCTGGGACAAACCGCTGGTCGCGATCAATCACCTGCACGCCCACCTTTACGCCTGTCAGTTGACGGTACTGCCACGCGACATCTATCCCTGCATCGGGCTGATCGTCAGCGGCGGGCATACGAGCTTGTACCGCGCCGCCTCGCCGCTCGATCTCAAATACCTCGGCGGCACGATCGACGACGCGGCGGGCGAAGCGTTCGACAAAGTCGCCGCGATGCTGCGACTCGGCTTCCCCGGCGGCCCCGCCGTTTCACGGTTAGCCGCGACCGGCGACCCGCAAGCCTTCCGTTTCCCGCGAGCGATGATCCACGACGCGAATTTCGACTTCAGCTTCAGCGGCTTGAAGACGGCAGTCCGGTACGCCATCGCCGGCCCGGGCAAAGTCGATTTCGACTCGTTGCAGATTTCAGACGGAAAACGAGCCGACCTCTGCGCGTCGTTCGAAGCGGCCGTGGTCGATTGCCTGGTCACCAAAAGCATCCGCGCCGTTCGCCAACATGCCGCCGGGTTGACCCGATCGGACGCTCCTGGCGAGCCGCCACGGCTGTGTGTCGGCGGCGGTGTCGCCGCGAACCCACGGTTGCGGCAATCGCTCGAAGCGGCCTGCGACGCGGCCGGCATCGAGCTGATCATCGCCCCGCCCGAACTTTGCACCGACAACGCCGTGATGGGTGCGATCGGTTGGGAAAAAGTCATCCGCGGCGACTTCGCGCCGCTCAATCTCGACATCCAACCGGGCTTGCAGCGTGGACATTGACGCGACCGCCGGCCCCGACGCATCCGCCGGCCATGATGCATCTGCCGGCCCCTGCGGGCTGCTGAACCTCGACAAGCCGGTCGGCATGACGAGCCGCGACGCGGTCAATCGGATCGTCCACGCGCTGCGACGGCACTTCCCCAAGCCGGCTCGGTTGCCCAAAGTCGGCCACGCCGGAACGCTCGACCCGATGGCCAGCGGCGTGTTGATCGTCGGCATCGGCGCCGCCGTCCGCTTGGTGCCCTACCTGCATCACCTTGATAAGTCGTATCAGGTGACCTTTCGATTGGGGCAATCGAGCCCATCGGGTGACTTGGAGACGGAGCTGGTCGAGGAATCCGAACCGGTCCGCCCGACGGCTGAACAGATCAACGCGGCAGCCGCATCGCTGGTCGGCGACATCACGCAAATCCCGCCCGCCCACTCGGCGATCAAAGTCGGTGGCCGCAAGGCCTACCATTCGGCTCACCGCGGCCAAGAGGTCGCGATCCCGCCGCGAGTCGTGCGCGTCGAATCGTTCGAGATCGTTCGCTACGAATACCCTGAAGTAGAAGCGACGATCCGCTGCGGCACCGGCACCTACATCCGGACGCTCGGCATCGACTTGGCGAAAGCCTGCGGAACGACCGCCGTGATGACCGCGTTGGTACGAACCCGGATCGGCGACTTCCGATTAGAAGATGCCGAGCCGCCCGATCGGATCACGCAGCACCCCGAAGAACTCACCCGATACCTGCAACCGCTGGCCCTAGCCGTCGCCCTCCTGCCGCGATGGACGCTCGGCGACACGGACATGACGCGGCTCTGTCATGGGCTGAAGATCGAACCCGTGGCGAGCACCAGCCTGATCGACGACACGTTATCGACTGCGGAAGCGTTACCGCAACAAAGGGGAGTTGCGCCGCAGCCGGACGGTCCCGAGATCGCGGTCTTTGACGAGAGCGGCGAGCTGCGGGCGATCGCACGGTTGCGAAAGGGGCTGTTGCACGCCCACCGCGTCTTCCCGAAACCGCCTGCGACTTCCTGAACGCTGAACGATCACGTTCGCCCTGCCAACAGCAGGAAATTGGGGCGAGATGTTCGTACCGCCCGTTGCTACGCTACCGTATACGATCGAGCCATGCTAAGTCGCATGAAGCCGCCCCCTGTCCCCCAGCCCCCTCTCCCCCGAGCAAGTTCGGGAGGAAAGGGGAGCCGGAGTAGAGTCGATCTGCTCCCTGCCAACTCGTCATCCGCTTCTCCTCCCGTTCGGGACTCCATCATGTCGCGTTCGATCTTCCCTTGGCTGGTGACCTGCGGGTTGCTGTGGCTGACCTGCGGACACCTGCTCGCCGCGCCGCCGAACGTGATCGTCATCTACACCGACGACCACGGCCACGCCGACTTGGGGGTGCAAGGCGTCGTCGACGACATCCGCACGCCGCACACCGACGCGCTGGCCCGTTCGGGAGTCCGGATGGTTCACGGCTACTCGACCGCGCCGCAGTGCGTGCCGTCGCGAGCCGGGTTGTTGGCGGGACGCTTCCAAAGCCGTTTCGGGCTCGAGGACAACAACGCGTCGCTGGCCGGTTTCGACCGCGAACGCACGCTGCCCAAACGGTTGTCCGAAGCGGGTTACGCCACGGCCCAATTCGGCAAATGGCATCTCGGCCCACCCGACCGGATCACCGACCACGGCTTCCGCCATTTCTTCGCCCAGAACGCCAACCGGCCGTTTCAAGCCAACATCACGTTGACCGGTGACGACCGGCCGGCCGGGCTGCTCGACAACGAGCTCTATCACGTCGACGGCTGCTCACAGGCCGCCGCCGCGACGATCCGGCGTTACCGCGACGTCCCCTTCTTTCTCTACGTCGCCTACCGAGCGCCGCACGTGCCGCTCGACGCGCCACCCAAATACTTGAAACGCTTCCCCGGCAAAATGCCCGAGCGACGGCGGCAGGCATTGGCGATGCTGTCGGCGGTCGATGACGGCGTGGGCCAGATCACTCGCACGCTATCGGAGCTGGGGCTGACCGAGCGGACGCTGCTGTTTTACATCAGCGACAACGGCGCGCCGCTGAAGATCCACCGGTCCGACGACCCCGGTGGCGGACCGGGTTGGGACGGCAGCCTCAACGATCCGCTGAACGGCGAAAAAGGGATGCTGGCCGAAGGAGGTATCCACGTCCCCTACGTCGTCGCGTGGCCCGGTACGATCCCGTCCGGCCAAGAATACGCCCATCCGGTCAGCACCCTCGACGTCGCCGCCACGGTGACGACCAACGCCAGCATCCCGGTAGCGCCCGGCGAACTCGACGGCGTCGACCTGATCCCTCACCTGACCGGCAAAAACCCAGCCCCGCCCCACGAATGGCTCGCCTGGCGTTGGAACGCCCAATCGGCCATCCGGAAAGGGGATTGGAAACTGCTCCGAGGAGGCGACCGAGAATACCTGTACCAGCTCAGCGAAGATATCGAGGAACAACACAATCGGCTGGCCGACCACCCCGAAATCGCCCAGCGGCTGCGGCAACTGCTGGTGCAATGGACCGGTGAACTGAAACCACCGGGATTGGCCGTCGCCCCGATGTCCGCCGTGTGGAACCGGTACTTCGACCATTACCTCGAAGGCAAAACGATCCCGCCCCCCGCCGGCGGAACCGAAGGAAACGTCTCGGCAGCGCGTGACCCCGGCCCGCCGCAAGGTTGGATCGCCCGTGGCGGTTCGCTCCGTTCGGTCGACGGAGTGCTCCTGTTTCGACCCGCTGCCAGTGCGACCGGTGCAGCCAACGCAGAAACCGATACCGCACCTCCGCGGGCCTTCATCACCCGCAGCGGCCTCGACATCGCCGGCCCTGCCCGAGTTCGCATGAAACTGGCGACCGCGAAAGCTGGCCCAGCTCGCATCGCCTGGCGGATCGCCGGTGACAACGATTTTCGCCCCGAACGGACAGTCGATTTCGAAATCGCTGAACCGAGCGAACCGGATCAGGCTCAAGATGTGATCGTCGACTTGCCGGGAAACGACCGAGTGATCCACGTCCGAGTCCATCTGCCGAACCGCCCCGTCGACATCTTGGCGATCACCGTCGAAACGATCCCAGCGGCAGATGCACCCGCCGCACCTGTCGTTCCCAGCAAGCTGCCGCCCCAGCAAAACGCTGACGCCGCGCCCGAAGAGTGCGCCGGCACGGCAGTTGGCGCCAACGCCGCCGTCCCGACCCGCCCGCTGAACGTCGTGCTGATCCTCGCCGACGACCTCGGTTGGTCCGACACGTCGCTGATGGGGACCAGCCGCCTGCATACGACACCCAACCTGAGGCGACTAGCCGAACGGGGGATGTTGTTCACGAACGCCTACGCCGCCAGCCCGCTCTGCTCGCCGACGCGGGCCAGCATCCTGACCGGCCAGAACCCTGCCAGGATCGGAATCACCGCACCGAATTGCCACCTGCCGATGGTGCGATTGAAACCGAGCGTCCGTGATAACAGCGCACCCAACAGCCCCACGCTTGCCGTCGACAGCGCCACGCGGCTCGACGCGAAACGGGTTTCGCTCGCCACCCGATTGAGCGACGCCGGCTACGCGACCGGCCACTTCGGCAAATGGCACTTGGGTCACGCCCCCTACACGCCGCTGGAACACGGTTTCGACATCGACATCCCAAACCACCCCGGCCCAGGACCTGCCGGCAGCTTCGTGGCACCCTGGAAATTTCGTGATTTCACCGAGCGAACCCCAGGCGAACACATCGAAGACCGGATGGGGGACGAGGCCGTCGCGTGGATCGAACGACATCAAGATCAGCCGTTCTTTTTGAACTACTGGCAATTCAGCGTCCACGCGCCGTTCGATGCGAAACCGGAATTGATCGAAGCTTACCGGTCGCGGATCGACCCGCAAGACGAACAGCGTAGCCCCACCTACGCGGCCATGGTCCACAGCTTGGATGAGAACGTCGGCAAAATGCTCGACGCGCTCGACCGATTGGGACTGACCGACCAAACCGCCGTGATCTTCTATTCCGACAACGGCGGGAACATGTACGACCAAGTCGACGGCACGACGCCGACCAGCAACCGGCCGCTACGAGGCGGCAAGGCAACCCTCTACGAAGGCGGCATCCGTGTCCCGGCGATCTTCGCCTGGCCCGGCGTCACGGCGCCGGCGAGCCGTTCGGACGCAAGGATCCAAAGCACCGATCTCTACCCGACCGTTCTCCATCTGCTGGGGCTCGACCCGACCCCCGATCACCCGCTCGACAGCATCGACATCACGCCGGCGCTGCAAGGCGAGCCATTGGACCGCGGCCCGATGTTCACCTATTTCCCCCATCAAGTCCAAGTCCCCGACAACCTGCCCCCCGCAGTATCCGTCCATCGCGACCACTGGAAACTGATCCGACTGTTCCACGCCAACCACGAACCCGCAACAACCAACGACGAACCACCACCCCTCGAACCGCACGCCTATCGGCTCTATCACCTCAAGGACGACATCGGCGAGCGGCACGACCGCTCGGCCGAGCATCCCGAACTGGTTCGGGAGCTCGACGAACTGATCGACCGTTTTTTGGAAGCGACCGCTGCGGTGGTCCCCCTTCCCAACCCACGCTACGATCCGACCGCACCGCCCCCGCCGCCAAGAACCCGTCGGCCGGCCGCGTCCGCCCCGCCGGCATCCCGTCCCGCACCGCCGCGAAAAATCGGCCGTTGGAACGTCAGCGGCGATACGAGCTTGGAGCGAGTTGGAGAGACATTGAAGCTGATTTCCAAGGGCGGAGACCCATGGATCGCAACCACGGACCTGCCGCAGGACTTGCGTGGGCCATTCCGAGTGCGGTTGCGACTCCGCAGCACCGCCGCGGGGCCGGCGATGCTCTATTACCGCACGACCGAGCACCCTCAATTTCACCGAGACCAGACGGTCCGATTCGACCTGAGGCACGACGGAACGTGGCAGGACCACGAGATCCAACTGCCGCTGCCTGACTTGCAAGCCCTCCGTCTGGACCCCGCCACCGCCGCCGGAGAAGTGCAAATCCAAGAATTCCAGCTAATCGACAACAACAACCACCCCCACTCCCTCCTCCGCTAACCCAACCACCAACCACCAACCACCAACGACAATCCAAAACCGCCCTTGCACCGAAGCGGTGAGACGTTAAACTCCGGTCACAGCAAACGGTCGGCCAGAGGGCCGTCCACCCGAAGCAGCGGCCGCCGTCAGCCGGACGGAAACAGCAAACCGCACCCCTAGCTCAATTGGATAGAGCATCGGTCTACGGAACCGAAGGTTAGAGGTTCGAATCCTCTGGGGTGTACTGGACTTACGACGATTTGATTTTCCTCCGGCACGGTAAATGGCACGGAATTCGGTCTGGCACTGATTTCCATCACCAACCCGCCGTGGGTAAAATTTCTCTGAACGCTCCTCGCTGGCACCGGGGAACATCGGCCGTTCCGGCCGAGCCTCTCAGCTTGCTCGTGTGGTTTTTTCACTCAAGCGAGAGAGGTTTATCTCCATGGCTCGTCGTCCAAAGCCCTGGTTCCGTAAAGCACGGAACTGCTGGTTCGTCACTATCGACGGAACCCAGCACAATCTCGGCCCCGTCAAAAAAAAGAGGCCTTCGATCGGTTCCACGAACTGATGCTTCAGCCTCAAGCGGCCCGAGTCCCGTCCCAGCCGTTCGCGGCACTTGCCGATCGATTCCTCGACTGGGGCGAGCGAAAACGCGCCCCCGATACCTACGAGTGGTATCGCTACCGTCTGGAGCGATTTGTCCAGAAGTATCCTCACCTCCGAGCCCGTGACGTTCGCCCGCATCACGTCGAAGCCTGGGTGGATGATTACGACTTCACCGTCACTTCAAGACGGAACTACATGCGGACGGTCAAGCGGTGCCTCAGCTGGTCGTTCAAGCAGGGGTTGCTCGAAGTGAACCCGGTGGCGACGCTCGAAATACCGAGTGCCGATCACAAGGAAATCTCCTTCTCCGCGGACGAAGTCGAGAAGTTGCTCCGCTACATTCGAAATCCCGGGCTGACCGACCTGGTGGTCACAACCTGGGAGACGGGATGTCGACCCCAGGAGTCGCTTCGGGTTGAAGCCCGGCACGTCGACTACGAGCACCAGCGGTGGGTGATCCCCAAACGGGAATCGAAAACCAAGCGGCTCATCCGCGTTGTTTACCTGGTCGCCTGTGAGGTGAAGCGCAAGCCTGTACAATCTACACTTCCGTAATCTGTCCGTAGTCACCATCGCGTCTGGTCGACTGTATGCGTGCTCCGAAGCGAAGGCGTCCACTTCCCAGAACGATCCTCCGGCCACTTCCCGAAGGGACCGATTGTGCCGATCTCGCGTTGCGTGTCAGTTATGTCGGTAGTCCAGAGCACAAGTCGGGACCCTCTTTCGCTGGGGCTCCCCGTCCACGCGCTGATGCTACCAAATGCGACTCTGCCCTTAATGACCGTCTCGAAGACATTCAACGTTGGCTCAGGAGAGGCGTGGAACTGGAATGCGTCGGAGGCCCCTGGGAGGGTGAGTTTCCTCGCTATATTTGGTGTAAAGTAGACGAGGTTGTTTTCGAAGCTCGGCTCGTCAATCGTGTGCTCGGTCAATACAAGGGTTGGCAATTGATTCGTGAGGAATGGCCGGCGACAATTGACGAATTCCAGTGGCCAGAGTGAAGCGGTCCCATTCATGACAGACCTCCGATTCGATTTCGAATGGCAAGACCCGGCAGGGGCTCGGGGCACGGCGCTACGCGCAACGTGGGCTTCTTTATCAATCCGTGTTGGTGATGCACCGATCACCGAATTGCAGGATCTTAAGACGCGGTCGGTTCGCACCGGCGTGTTTCTCCCGCTCTATCCATTAGCGGAATGGCTTACCTGTAACTGGTGGTTCTTAATTGCGGAAGCGGCGCGGCCCCAGACGGCGGATAGCCCAGCCTTCGACCACCGACATAACATCCGCTGGGCTCGCGAGGGATTTGCGTTGCCATCGCTCCGCTTCGTGCCGGTGGGCGAAGGTGTTGAAGCCCAATGGCAACCGCTCAATATGCCAGATGCAGGCATACGGTTTTTGCGTGGCGGAAACGCTGTACTGCCGCTGAACTCGTTCGGGGACGTGTTGCGAGAATTTGTGGAAGCGGTTGTCGCACGACTGGACGACGAGGGACTGACGGCGACGAGCCTCCATGACGAATGGTTCGCGATTCAAGCCGTGGATGCGGATGAACGGCAGTTTTGTCTCGCGGCGGCTCGTCTCGGTGTCGATCCATTTTCGGCGGACGCAGGGGTGCAAGCGGCGATCATCGACGCTGCCAAGAAAATCCGCCCGGAGTTGTTGGAAGACTTTATGTCGCTTGCTACCGTTGAGCGGCTTGACCGCGAGTCCGCCGCTATGGCGACGGCGACGGAATCCATTTCAGCCGATTCCGATACCACGGACGCCCTCGCAGGCGTGAGAGAGCGAGCCCCGACACTCTCGCCGTCAACGTCCGCAAATCCGTGGGAGGCCGGCTACGAGTACGCTGAGAAATTACGGGCACGTTTAAACGGCGGGCCTTGGAAATCACGTTCGCTTGATGAATTAGCCGGTCATCTGAACCTCGATCAGCTTGACCACTGCATTCTTCCGAATACGGATGCTTGCCAGTTTTTGGATGCCCTGACCGGCGTCAATCAACGCAAGAACCCCAAGTTCATCATCGAGAAACGCCGCCCCGACTCGCGACAATTCGCTTTCTGCCGAGCGTTGTTCGAGCACCTGACGCAGCCCTTGGGCGTTTTCGCGGCCGTATCGGGTTTGCGAACGAATCGGCAGAAGATGAATCGAGCCTTTGCGGCGGAGTTTCTCGCACCTCACAAGCAACTGGAAAAAGACTTGTCGGGATCGATGATCGGCGAAGATGAGGTCGCCGAGTTGTCGGAGGCTTACGGAGTCTCAGGATTTGCCATTCAGCATCAAATCGAGAATCACCACCTCGCTCATGTGGTTCAGGGATGAATACGGTCCCGACCATGACCCACGATCGTGCGGATGGTGCC
>RECD01000259.1 GCA_007694185.1 Planctomycetaceae bacterium | reverse complement strand
GGCGAGCGTAGCTACCGTCGCCAGACGGTGGCCGTACCCAACGGATTGGAAAAAAGCAGACAGTTATTTTCCGCACGATGCTAGGGTGGTTTCGAAACCACACCGTAGCGAGAAATCGCTCGAGGACGACAAACACCCGCACGAGCGGTCCGTTCGTTCATCTGGCGAAAACGCTACACTGGCGACGGCGTCAAGCTTTGTCGATCCGTCTCCGTTGTGGTTCCGGGCCGAGCCGTCAATGGGGGCGGGGCGAGAGCAGCCTGACCACGACTCGGCGATCTTTCTCTCACTCATCCCGCTCCGGATTCACCGCGCCGATGGACGCTCCGCCGCTCAGCCAGTTCATCGTACACGCCCGCTCCAAGGGGATGGACTTCGGGACGATCCGTGCCCTGTTGCTCGCGGCGGGCTGGAAAGAAAAGGATGTGCTGAACGCGATGTCGAGCGAGCAGCTCGACTTGGCAGTCCCGTTGCCGCCCGACGCCGGAGGGGCCCGAAACGCCACCTTGCACCTGTTGGCGTTTGGCGCGTTTCATACCGCGATCATCAGCCTCGTGTTGCTGTTTTTCGCCCTGATCGATCGTCGGTTGCCCGATGTCGCGACCGATGACCTGTTCACCACGACCGACCGGTGGAACTCGACCTTGCGTTGGCTGGTGGCGCAGATCGTGATCAGCTTCCCTCTGTTCCTGATCCCTTGGCGATACCTGCTCGGCGAGATTCGCCAACGTCCCGAGAAGGCGGTGTCGCCGATCCGCCGCTGGCTGACCTTCCTGACGTTGCTGCTCGCGATCGCGACGCTGACGGTCACGGCGATGACCCTGCTGTACTACTTCCTCGACGGCGAGCTGACGCTCCGCTTCGTGCTCAAGGTGCTCCTGCTATCGTTGCTCGCCGCCCTCTCGCTCGTCTACTTCGTCGGCGCGCTGAGCCCCAACCGTGGGCAGGCGATTGACGCGCGTTGGCACCGGACATTCGGCTGGTTAGCTGGCATCCTGGTAGCGGCCGGTTTGGTTTGGGGGATGTCCGCCGTCGGCAGCCCGTTTCAGCAGCGGTATCGAAAGCTGGATCAAAGGCGTTTGGCCGACCTGCGAGTGATCGTGGACGAGATCGAACGGATCGTGGTCCAGCAGCGTCGCACCGCTGACGCCGAATTGAAGCGGCCGCTGCCTGCGGATCTTGACGAATTGGTCGCGGCGGCCGAGTTTCAGCGACCGAGCATCCGGGATCCGGAAACGGGCGTTCCCTATCGCTACGAAGTGTTGGACGAACGTCGGTTTCGGCTCTGCGCGGACTTCCGATTCCCCCGCGACGAATCGGTACGGGTGATTTGGAATCATCCGGCGGGAGAAGCTTGTTTCGAATTCGATGTGTTGGAGATTTCCAGATGACGCATGCGGAATACGTGCACCGGGTCGTCAACCTACTCGCCCCGGACGGCGACACGTTGTTGAACATGGACCACGCCGAAGCGGTGCGTCGGGTCGCCGCTGGTGACCCGGCTTTGATCGACCAGATCGACGGCCACTTTGCGATCTTGGCGCAGTCCGGCAGGATGGTACACATGGCCCGTTCGATCGGCCGGCCGATGCGTTACTTTCTCGCCAAGCGAGCCGAAGGTCCCTGCCTGGTCGTCGCGGAGCGGATCGACGAACTCCGCGACTGGCTATCCGCCGAAGGGCTGGGCGACCAGTTCCATCCCTCCTACACCCGCATGGTCCCGGCCCATCACCTGGTAAGACTCGAATTGATCGGCTGCCCCGATCCCAACCCGCGGTACGATCGCTACTTCGCGCCGACACGAAACTCACAACCGACCGATCTCGATCGGATCGGTGAGGCCTACATCGGTCGCCTGGCGGAGGAGTGTTCGCGGTGGCTTGACCGGATCGGTCCCCGCGAACCGATCGGCGTCATGTTCTCCGGCGGCATCGACAGCGGCGCGGTCCTGATCGTGCTGAACCACCTGCTGTTGCAACGAGGCGAAGCGCCCACGCGATTGAAAGCCTTCACCTTGCGAGTCGATGGGGAATCGGCTGACGCCGATCAAGCCGCGAAGTTCCTTCGCCAGGTCGGTCTCGAGATGCTGTGGGAAGTCCTCGATTGCGAATCGCCACAGCTCGATTGGCGCGAGGCGGTGCGGGTGATCGAGGATTACAAGCCGCTGGACGTTCAAGCCGCGACGATGATGCTGGCCGCCTGCCGCGTGATCCGCGAACGCTACCCGGATTGGAAATGCTTGGTCGACGGGGATGGGGGTGACGAAAATCTGAAGGATTACCCGATCGAGGACAATCCGGAACTGACGATCCGCAGCGTGCTGAACAACCTGATGCTCTATCAGGAGGGCTGGGGCGTTCACGCGATCAAGCATTCGCTTGTCCACAGCGGCGGGCAAAGCCGCGGGCAGGTTCGCTCCTTCGCCCCCGCGAAGCTGCTGGGCTTTCACGGCTTCAGTCCCTTCACGTTGCCGCGGGTGATCGAGATCGCCGAGGGAATCCCGTTCGTCGAGTTGACCGACTGGGACCACCAGAAACTCTACTCGCTCAAGGGCGAAATCGTCTCGCGGGGGGTCCGTCACGTCACCGGTGTCGAGATGCCGGTCTTCGAGAAACGACGCTTCCAGCGGGGCGCGATCGCCAAGGACCGCTTCACGCGGCTGTTCCCGAAACAGGAACAAGCCTACCGCGACGCTTACACCCAGGTGTGGGCCTGAGCGATGGAGAGCGCGCCGGATACCTCCCGACCCGCTGGCTCGCTCGGCCCCACGCGAGTCCCCTCGCGTCAGGCGATCGAATCGGTTCGCGGGCGGAAGGTTGCTGTCAGCCTCGATCGCCCCGCCGGTGCCAGCCGCGAATGGGAACCGACCTCGGGAGCCAGGCGGACGCCACCGACCTTGGCAGAAGTCACGTCCATTTTTTTGGTCGGCGCCGAATGTGCGATGCGATGCACGATGTGCGATTTGTGGCGTCACACGCTCGACCACCCGACTCCGGTCGGCGCGTTGCCACGGCAATTGGCGTGGGGCCTACGCAACGCGAAATGGGACTCGGAATCAGCTCGACTTTCGCCCGAATCCGTCCTCTCATCCGAACGATGGATCAAACTTTACAACGCCAGCAATTTCCTCGATCCCCGCAGCGTCCCGATCGCGGATTGGCCGGAACTTGCACAGGCGATCGCCCCGTTCGACCGCGTCATTGTGGAAAATCACCCGCGGGTTCGCCCCCGCCGGGCGGCCGAATTTGCCCGCCTGCTCACGGCGAAATTGGAGATCGCGGTCGGTTTGGAAGCGGCCGATGATGAGATCCTGCTGGGGCTCAACAAACGGATGACGTTGGCCGACTTCGTGTCGGCAACCGAGCGTTGGCACGAAGAGAACATCGACGTCCGCGCCTTCATTTTGCTCGCCCCGCCCGGAGCCGAGCCCGCACGCGCCACTAGCCTCGTGATCGACACGCTCCGTTTCGCCGAGCGGCACGGTGTACGTCATGCCAGTGTCATCCCGACCCGCGGGAGCAACTCGCTCCTCAACGCTTTGGCACCCGACGGGCGGTTTATCCCGCCCGCTGCCGGCGACTTGGAAGCGACCCTGGCCGCGGCGTTGCAACTGCGCTTCGACATGGTCGTTACCGCCGACCTGTGGGACTGGGACGGCTTGAGGGGTCACTGCGAAACCTGTCGTGAAGCTCGGCGAGCAAGGCTGCAACGGATGAACTTGACCCAGCGACACGAATCGCCCAGCCGCGCCGATTGCCGCTGTTCGAAAGGTTGAGGGCTACGGTGGGCCGCGTCGCCCAACCGGTCGCGTCTCGCTTTGCGGTCGGTCGATCGCGCGTTGGGCGGGCAGCGCAGTTGGCGTTGACGAAAAGTGGCCGGACGTGAAATTCCGACTCGTCCTAAGTTACGATGAGGAAGCCACGTTTGGTCGCTGTCGCGATCAGGACGTGACCCTCGATTGCCGTGTTGTCTTCACGGTGCCTGCCTCTCGCCTTCCCGTCCCTTGCCCGAAAATGCCGCTGTCCATGCCGACTCACACGCTCGATCGCTGTTTCATTCGAACGACCGCCCGCTCGGCTGCCGGCCTGGCGTCCGATCGCGAGCGGCCGGCCGGATCGCCATCCGTCACGTTCCCAAGAATCCTGTTGGCAGTCGGTGTCATTGCGTGCTTGTTAGCCGGGTTCGCCATGCCCGACCGCTGCTCGGCGGCTGAGGATTGGGACGCCGCCTGGGCGACGCCGCCGACGGGAACGCTGCGTCATCCCGACTCGCTGGAAACGCTGCTCCGAGCGGCTGACCCGAGCGATTTGGTGCGAGAGGTGCAGGAGCGTGGAGACCCACGCCGTGGAGCGTTGGTCTATTACCGCTCGGCCGCCGCCTGTTCGCGCTGCCACGGCGACGGCGATGCCCCTAACCCGCTGGGACCGGATCTGGCGACGCTGGGTGACGAAGTCACCGCCGAACAATTGATCGAAGCGATCTTGCTGCCGTCCAAACGGATCCGACCCGGTTACGAAACCGTTTCGGTGCTGACCGAAGACGGTCAGTTGATCGCGGGGATGATCATTCGGCAGGACGAAGAACAGGTCGTGCTCCGCGACGCGACCGACCTGACGAAGGAATTACGGATCAACCGATCCGAGATCGAAGCGATTCGGCCGCTCGAAACGTCGCTGATGCCCGATGGCTTGATCCCCGTGATCGGCAGCCAGAAGGCTTTCTACGACTTGGCGGCCTACGTGATCGGCGTCGCCCGAGGCGGACCGGCTGCGGCAACGCGGTGGAAGCCGACCCCAGAGGAGCTGGCGATCACCGACGACATCGAGAACCTCGATCATGCCGGCATCATCCGCGGCTTGAATCGTCGCGACTTCACAGCCGGCGAGGCGATCTACCAAGGCTATTGCTACAGTTGCCACGGGTTGGACGGCAACACCCCGTCGCTGGCGACCGCCCGAGCGTTTGGCACCCAGCGGCTGAAGTATGGCGAAGATCCCTACCGCATGTTCCTGACCCTTTCTCGCGGCAACGGGTTGATGGCGCCGATGACCCAATTGACGCCGAAAGAACGCTATCAAGTCGTTCACTACATCCGCGAGCAGTTCGTCAAACCTGGGAAATTGGATGAAACGCCGATCGACACGGCGTACCTGGAGCAACTGCCCCAGGGCAACGATTCTGGCGAGCGGGTGCTGAATGTCGAGCGTGATTACGGACCGGCGCTGGCGTCGCAGCTCGGTCGCCGAGTCAACAGCGCGCTGACGATCTCCGCCGGAGAGCTGACCGTCAGCTACAACCTGCACTCACTCGATCTGGCCGGGGTCTGGGGTGGCGGGTTCTTGAAGCTCGACCAAACGCAGCATATTCGAGGCCGGGGGGAAGGGACCGCTGATCCGGCGGGCCCGTTGATCGCCCCGCTTTCCTTCTGGCGATGGGGCCATGACGGGACACTCGACTACCCAACGGAGGACCTGCCGCCGCGTGGCCCGATGCCCGCTCCCTGGCTCGATTACCACGGCCACTACCTCCATGGCGATCGCGTCGTGCTGAGCTATGCCATTGACCAAAGGGAGGTGTTCGAAACGGTCGAATCGCTCGTTCGCCCAGAACCTGCTGAGGGCGATGATCGCGCCGACAACGAGGTCAACAGCGATGGTCGAGGGATCGCCCAAACCTTGCAGATCGGTCCCGGAAGTCGCCTGCTGTTGGCGATCGGTCGACTCGATGGTTATCGCATCACGGACGCTGCGTCCGATCGGTCGCTGCGGGTTTCCTCCGCAGTCGGCTCATCGATCTCGATGCAACGGATCGACCCGACCGATTCCGAGCTCCCCGGTCATGTCGGCATCGGCATATTGGGAGATCGGGATGGGCTGACCTGGCGGGTCGATGATCAACAACGCGTCGTTTTGGAAATCCCAGAGTCCGACCGTTCGCGACGGATCAGCATCCTCCGCTGGGTCGGACCATCCGGCGAGCTCGCGGCGGCGAAGGCGTGGGCTCGGCTGGCGGACGCAGGCGGCCCGGCGGTCGCCGATCCCGAGGCTTGGACCGCGGGCGGCCCGGCTCGCTGGGAAACGACGCCGGTGACCACAGGCTATCTCGGCTTAGAACCAGGAGGCTACGCGCTGGACACAATTCCGGTCCCCGAAGTGACGCCCTGGAACACGTGGTTCCGGACCTCCGCGATCGACTTCACCGCCGACGGCCGCATGGTCCTGGCGACCTATGGTGGCGATATCTGGATCGTCTCTCAAGTGACCGTCGACTTGCGGGAACTCCGTTGGAAGCGGTTCGCAGCCGGGCTGTATGAACCGATGGGCGTCAAGGTCGTCAACGGGCGGATCCATGTCACCGGCAAGGATCGATTAACCCGTTTGCACGATTTGAATGGCAACGGTGAAGCCGATTTTTACGAGAGCTTTGCCGCCGATCCGGACGTTTCCGTCAACTTCCATGCGTTCAATTTTGACCTGCAAGTCGACTCGCAGGGGTTCTTTTACTATTCCAAAAGTGGCCACGGGGCCGACACGGACCTGCCCGGGGTCGTCTATCGGATCTCGCCCGACGGAAAAACACGTGAATCGCTTGCCACCGGCTTTCGGACTCCCAATGGCTTGGGAATGTTGCCTGATGACCGGGTGACCGTCAGCGACAATCAGGGACAGTGGGTACCGGCATCGAAAATCGACCTGCTCCGTCGTGGCGGATTCTACGGTTGGGTCCAGACCTACGACGGCCGAGGCAGGTGGGCACCCGGCGGTGGCACGATCGACTTGAAGAAGGTGGTGCCCCCGACGACCTTCGATCGGCCTTTGGTCTACATGCCTCAAGTTGTCGACAACTCATCCGGTGGGCAATTGTGGGTCGACGACCCGCGCTGGGGACCACTCTCCGGGAAGCTGCTTCACACCAGCTTCGGTCGAGGCTGGCTGTTTTATCTGTTGACCCAAGATATCGAAGAGGTTTCGCAAGCGGCGATCATCAAACTGCCGCTCGACTTTCGCACCGGCATCATGAGGGCGGCCGTCAACCCGGCTGACGGCCAGGTCTACGCCGTCGGCCTGGACGGCTGGAACGGCGGCGGCCGACCGGGCTTGCTCGATCATGGGATTCAGCGCGTGCGGTACACCGGCAAGCCTCACCCGATCGTCTCCGACTGCCAAGTTGAGCCGGACGGATTGCGACTGAGCTTTAACTTTCCCCTCGACGCGGCGAAGGCGACCGACCCTGCGTCCTACAAGATCCGACACTGGAATTACTTCTGGCAGGCGGCCTACGGATCGGAAATGTACTCGCCCAAGACTGGCAAGGTCGGCATCGATCCTGTGGAAGTCGTTGACGTCGAGTTGGCTGCGGACCGCAGGAGCGTGCTGCTGAAGATCCCCAACCTTCGCCCTGTCGACCAGCTACAAATGCTGCTCCGGTTGGCGGACGAAGCGGAGACGCCATTCGCCGAGGAAATTTACTGGACCATCAACCGCCTGCCCCCAAAGTGACCGCACCGGGGCCGGTACGCGGTCAACCAACCCGGCAGCGTGCTTTGGGCGTTGTCATGGCGGCAATTCGCTGAGTCGTTGCCGCAACCGCTTCAAGACCCGCGACTTTGCCTGATAGACGCTGACGGCCGACAATCCGGTTTCGGCGGTGATCTCGGCAGCCGACTTTCCGTCAACCGCCGACATCCAGAATGCGTTCCAAGTCGCCGGTTCGAATTCGGCTCGCACGCCGTCGAGCACCCGTCGCACGATCACGTCATTGATCCCCTCGGGCGAGATCGTCGAGTCGAAGTCATCGGCTTGCTGTTCCAGACGCTGCAACGCCTCGGTCCCGCCGATCGCCACCTCGCGGTGGGCTTGCTTACGGAAATGGTCCCGAACGCGATTTCGCGTGATCGTCGCCAACCATGACCGAAAGCTGCCGTCGGCTTTCTGGCGTTGAAAACCACCGATCCCACGGGCGACCGACGCGAAAACGTCCTGCACGATGTCCGATGCGTCTTGTGGTCGTAACCCCGATGCCCGGCACCATCCGTAGACGACCCCGCCGAACGTATCGACCAAGCGGCTCCAGGCGACCGGGTCCATCTGTCGGATGCCGTCCAGAAGCAGGGACGAGACGGTCGGATGTTCCACCGGGGCGGGCCGTGCGGTCTCGGGAAGGTGTTCGAGAGAGGACGTGTCGGGTCGGGTCATGAGCTTTTCAGAAAAGTGGTGTCAGGCCCCCACGTTCATCCTATCAGCGGTTGAGCCGACGGTCGTGACCGTCGCTCGCTAAATTGAATGCTCCTCAGAAAAGAAGAACGACCCCGATGATTACAACCGAATGCCCCCCCACCGAATCGCTCTCTCAGCTCAGCAGCGGCCGGATCGGCTCAACGGAAGATGAGAACGCGTTGTGGGACCACGTCCGCGACTGCGTCGACTGTCAAGCGAACCTCGACATCCTGTCGGATGCGGACGATTCACTGATCGGGTCGTTGCGCAATCCCGACGGTGAATCACCCTTTCAGAATGAATCGACGTGCAGGTCGGCGATCCTCAAGGCGCTCGGCGCGTTGGCGGGGACTGGCGAGGGTGGGGCGGACGATGCGGACCGCGACGCTCCGGGCGTGGCCGGCGATCTGCTCGCAAAGGAGCCGTGGCCGCGATCGATCGGCGAATACGAGATCGTCCGGTTGCTGGGGCGTGGCGGTATGGGCAGCGTCTTCCTTGCCCGTCACACGAAACTCGGCCGACAGGTCGCGCTGAAGCTGCTGGGGGGATATCGGCTTGCCGATCCGCGGATGCGGCAGCGGTTCGATGCGGAAATGCGCGCGATCGGGCATTTGAGTCATCCCAACGTCGTCACCGCCCACGACGCTCGCGACATCGACGGGACCGCGGTCCTGATCACCGAATTCATCGACGGTTTGGACTTGGCTCAACTGGTCTCTCGGACCGGGCCTTTGGCGATCGCCGACGCGTGTGAAGTGATCCGCCAAGTCGCGGTCGCGTTGGCGTACGTCAACGAGCGGGGGTTTGTCCATCGCGACGTCAAGCCGTCCAACATCATGCTCGGTCGCGGCGGTGAAGTGAAGCTGCTCGACCTGGGACTCGCCCGTTTCCTGGGATCGGACGAATCGGCCCCGATGACCGGTACGGGCCAGACGATGGGGACGGCCGATTTCATCGCTCCGGAGCAGGTGACCGACAGCCGATCGGTCGACATCCGGGCGGATATCTATTCGCTCGGCTGCACCCTCTTTCACCTGTTGACCGGCTCCGCACCGTTCGCCGACGAGGCCCACTCGAACAGTTTCGCCAAGCTGACCGCTCACGTTGCGGAGCCGCCCCCGAAGCTGTCCCAACGGCTCTCGACCGCTCCGGCGTCCCTGGTCCAGTTGATCGACGCGATGCTGGCCAAAAATCCTGATCATCGCCCCAGTACGCCGCTCCTCGTCGCGGAACAATTGGCCGGTTTGGCGGATGGGCATGATCTGCGTCGATTAGCCGACCGCGGGATCACCGCCCCACCGGCCGATACCGCGCCACCGATCGCAACTCAGGCCTCTCAAGCTGCCTTGCAACCGTGGATGCGCCGCCCCGTTTCTCGGTCGCTGGCGATCGCCAGCGGACTCATCGGCATCCTGTTCGGCTTCGTCCTGGGGATCGTGATTTCGATCACCTTGCCCGATGGCTCGCGAATGAAAGTCCGAGTGCCTGACGGGAGCGACATCGCGATCGACTTCGATCGGTCGGAAGCGTCGGCAGTGGGCCAGGCCGACAGGGCGATTGGGAACGGTTACGGCATGGGCATGGAAGCGGGCGGAGACATGATGGGAGCCGGAGCCATGGGCGACATGGGCATGTCCGGCATGATGGCGTCGGGTGATTATGGCGGCGAAATGATGGGAGGCGAAATGTCCGGAATGGGCTCGCCTGGGATGGAAATGGGCGGGGGCATGGATGGCTCTTTTGTCGATCCCCAGCCGTGGCGGGAGTTCAACTTGCCAGGGATGGAAATGGGCGCGGACATGTATGGGGGCGGTGGGGGGATGAATGGGGGAATGGATATGGGAATGATGGGCGGAGAGGGAGCGGTTGCGGAAGAGATGGCACCGAGTTCGGTTGCCTATAGCGGTGCCGGCCCCTTGGCGTTCGCCATCTTGTTGGAGCCGGATGCGATTTCGGCTGAGCAGTTGCAACAGAAGGAACGCATGACCCGGTTGGGCATGCACCCGGCGACGGGGAACGAATTCGGCAGTTGGTACGAAGTCGCGGACGGTGTTGATGTGCCGTTCGAATTCGCCATCGACGGTAAACGTTACACGCTCGTCGGCATCGGCCAGGACTCTCGGATCCGTTGGGAGGAGCTGCAGTCCATGGTCGAGCTCGCGTTCGATTCGACTCCTGCTAGCACCCTCCCGGCAGAAGATCCTTCCACAGCCGCCCCCATGCCGAGCATGCAGCTGACCTTCCGAGAGACGCTGCCCGAGCGGATGCGGTACGTCACCTCCAAGCACATTGGGAAACAATTAGCGGTGATCGTTGACGGCGTGATCGTGTCAGCCCCTCGCATTCGATCCGAGATCAGCAGCGCGGC
>RECD01000265.1 GCA_007694185.1 Planctomycetaceae bacterium | reverse complement strand
GCACAAAAATCCGACAGCATTTCGAGACGCTACTATCGTTTGCGGCATAGTGCGAAGCTACCCGATAAGCAATTCGCCTAAAGTGCAGTATCCACGGCTGATCGCGTTTCAACGCTAGGCAATGAGCGGGAGAGCGTCTGCGGTTTTCAGTTGTGCAAAAACCGTAAAGCGAATTTCTTGCCAGGAAAGTTCGGCGTTTTTTTACGGACTGTTCCTGTCATTTCGTGGCGCGGACGCGATATCGGTGTGTGAAACGCGACAACCTTGTCTAGGGTTTGCCGGCGTCTGTGACGTCGCCGCGGGAACTGCTAGCCTGCCTGTGGTAGACGTTTTCATTTCGATTGGGTAGGATGTTAGAACTAGGTAGAGCAACTTAGCCGGACGCTCATCACGAAGCGTCGGTGGGCAAATGGGAATCGAATGATTGATCGCAGACGTCGTCTGGGCATGCTTGTCGGTTTAGGAAGTGCGGTGGCCGGCGCGGTCGTTGGCATCCCGGCTGCGATCTCGGCGCTCGGCCCTGTTTGGAATCACCGCCGTGGTGAGCGGTGGCGTTCCGCCGGTCGACTCGATCGCTTCCCACTTGAGCGGATCGAGCCGGCGGTCATTCAGGTCGGCCGCGACGACTGGGCCAGATCGCTCGAATCGAAGACCGTTTACGTCTATCGGCGGTCAGCAGACGAAGTGATTGTCTATTCGAGAAACTGCACCGACTTGAGCTGTCCGCTGGTTTTTGACCCGGGAAGCGAGTGTTTTTTCTGTCCTTGTCACGGTGCGATCTTCGGCAAGGAGGGAAACCCGATGGTCGGCCCGCCCAAGCGTCCACTTTATCGATATGCCAATCGTGTCCGAGACGGGGAGTTAGAGATCGATTTGGATTCTTTGCCCCCGATGACCTGACCGAGGAGGTGTGATGGTAGGCAGGATCCTCGACTGGACGATCGACCGATTCGGGCTGCGCCCGATTTACGATCGTCTGTTGAATCGTCGCGTTCCGCGGGCGCATTGGTACAGCGGCGACGGTTCGACGATGCTGGCGTTGCTCGGGATCCAGGTTCTGACCGGTGCGGTGCTGGCGTTGACCTATTCGCCCGCGGTCGACTCGGCATACGCCAGCGTCGTTTACATCACGGAGGAGCAACCGCTCGGTTGGTTCGTTCGCGGGCTGCATTACTGGTCGGGTGGCGCGGTCGTGGTGATGGTGACTTTTCACCTGTTCCGGCAGATCCTGTTCGGCGGCTACAAGTCACCTCGAGAAGGGACTTGGATCGTGGGAGTGATCTTATTTTTTTGCATCCTGTTCATGGGATACAGCGGCTATTTGCTTCGTTGGGACGAGCGGTCGATCCACGGCATCCGGGTGATGTTGCACATGCTGATGCGGGTCCCGCTTGTCGGCGAATCGTTAGTTCTGATCGCTCAAGGCGGACGTGATCTCGGGCCACAAACGCTGACCAGGCTGTACGCGCTGCACGTGTTGCTCATCCCGCTGTTCATGTTTTCCTTGGTCGGTTTTCATCTCTACTTAGTAGTGATCCGGGGAACGATCACGCGCGCCGAGCGGGAACGCCCTGTCGAGTCGGCTGAGGAGCAGAAGCGGCTGTACGCGGAAGAGACGGCATCCTCGGCCGGAGGTGAATACTTCTTCCCCGTGACGATGATCAAAACCGGGATGATGGCGACCGTTGTCCTTGCCGCGACATTACTTTTAACCCTGATCTTGGGGCCAGCGCGGCTTTATCCTGAAGCCAACTTGATCGACAGCTCGGTCCCGGCGGAAGAGTGGTGGTTCTGGTGGCTCAGCGGGTTGATCGCTTTCTTGCCGCCGTCGATCGCGCCCTGGTTTATCGTGACCCTGCCGGTCGCCACCTTCGTATTGATGATGGCGTTACCCTTCCTCGACCGCAGCCCGTTCCGTGGTGTGCGCAAGCGTCCCTTCTGGGCCGCGTTCGTCGTGGTCACGGTGATCGTGATTTTGTTGTTGACCGATTACCGCCGCCGATCGGCGTTCATGGGGTGGCCGGACCTCGAACCGCCGCCGGTACCGGTCGGGATGACGTTACCGCCGGACGCGGAACGTGGTCGGCACCTCTTCGCGACGTACGGCTGCAATAGCTGTCATCCGGTCGCCGGGCATGGCCGCCAGGTAGCCGTCGATTTCGCGATGCTGCAAGGCCAGTTATCGCATGACAAGATTCGGCAATACATCCTCCAACCGCCTGCGGGAGTCGCGATGCCCGGCTACGAAGGGCGACTGGAGGAATCGGAGTTGGTGGCCTTGACCGAGTTTTGCCATCTGGTTCAAACCTTCCCGCGAAGGCCATGAGGGCGAGGCCTATGATGCGGTCAACCGGTTACGCGCTGTTCGGATTGGTGTTATGGCTGTCGGTGTCGGGTTGCCATCGCGATCACGAGCAATCGATGCTCCACCCCGCCGCCGAAGCATCGGCGCACATCGCTTGGCTGTGGTGGATTTTATTCGGCATTTGCACCGCCGTCTTCGGCAGCGTGATGGCACTGCTGTGGGTAGCGATTCGGCGGCCATCGTTGACGTCGGCTGATGGCGACACCGCAAAGGTGGCTAATGTTGATGCGGCGACGGTTGGCAGCGGCCGACGAGACACGCGTCCCCTTTCGCCTTTGGGCAACGGTTTCGTGATCGCGTCGGGGATCGTCTTCCCCGCCATCGTACTGCTTGGCATCTTGATCCTGTCGGTGAACTCTCAATTCGTCCTGACCCCGCCGGAGACGACCAGGACCGTCCGCGTCGTGGGGCACATGTGGTGGTGGGAGGTCCGTTATCCCGACGAGCAGATTGTTACGGCCAACGAGATTTACATCCCGGTCGGCGAACCGGTGCGAATCGAGCTGACATCGGCCGATGTGATTCACAGCCTGTGGGTACCTAACCTACAAGGCAAGATGGATTTGCTGCCCGACCAAACCAACGTGACCTGGCTGCAAGCCGATCGGCCGGGGCGGTTCCGCGGGATTTGTGCCGAGTACTGTGGCGTTCAGCACGCCAAGATGGGGCTGCTCGTCGTCGCCTTACCCCGCGACGAGTACGACGAATGGATCGCACAACATCAGCAACCGCCAATTGCTGAGGAGATCGAGCTGGTAAGCCGCGGGCGTGAGGTTTTCTTCGCTTCGACCTGTCACAATTGCCATGCGATCGAGGGCACCTCGGCGGTGGGGGTGCGTGGCCCCGACTTGACTCACATGGGCAGTCGGCAAACGATCGGCGCGGGGTTGTTGCCGAACAATCGCGGCAATTTGATCGGTTGGATCTCGAACCCCCAGGCGCTCAAGCCGGGCAACTTGATGCCGCGGACCCATGTCGCCCCGGACGATTTACACGCTTTGGCCGCGTATCTCGAAAGTTTGAAGTAAGCAGGTTCAACCGTGTCGAGCGATTCGTCATCCGAAATGCGACTGCAGCAAACCTGGGCCCCCGCACGGGGCTTTCCGGGCGTTCTGGCGGAGGTGAACAACCAGATCATCGGCAAGCGGTTCATGATCACGGCGTTCGTGTTCTTCATGCTCGGCGGCGTTCTCGCACTGCTGATGAGAATCCAGTTGGCGGCGTCGGACAATCATTTCCTCGGGCCGCAGACCTACAACGAACTGTTCACGATGCACGGTTCGACGATGATGTTTCTGTTCGCGGTCCCGTTCTTGGAAGGCCTGGCGCTCTACCTGTTGCCGATGATGATCGGGGCTCGCGATGTCGCGTTTCCCCGATTGACCGCCTACGGGTATTGGCTGTACCTGTTCGGCGGCGTGCTGTTCTACGCCAGCTTTCTCTTTGGTGCCGTCCCCGATATCGGTTGGTTCGGCTACACGCCGTTATCGACGAGTCGCTTTACGGGGCTGTCGACCGATTTTTGGTTACTCGGGCTGAGCCTGGTTGAGGTCGCCGGCTTGACCGCGGCGATCGAGATCGTCGTCACGATCCTCAAGTTTCGTGCCCCGGGGATGACGATCGGCAGGTTGCCGCTATTCATTCTGTCGCTGTTGGTGGTCGGGGTGATGATCTTAATCGCCTTCACGGTCCTGCTGACCGCGACGGTACTTTTGGAGTTGGACCGGGCGACAAACACCGCGTTCTTTGACGTCGAGCGTGGCGGTAACAATTTGTTGTGGCAGCACCTGTTTTGGTTTTTCGGCCATCCCGAAGTTTACATCATGTTCTTGCCGGCGACCGGGATCATCTCGATGGTGATTCCGGTATTCGCCCGCCGTCCGGTGGTCGGTTACGTCCTGATCGCGGCGGCGATCTTGGTCACGGGCTTTGTCAGCTTCGGCCTGTGGGTTCACCACATGTTTGCCGCCGGGTTGCCCGCGTTATCGATGACCTTCTTCACTGCGGCGAGCTTGATGATCGCGATCGCCAGCGGTGTTCAGGTCTTCGCCTGGATCGCGACACTGTGGGGCAGTCGTCCCGAACTGAAACCGCCTTTTTTATTCGCCCTGGGATTCATGTTCCTATTCGTCCTCGGCGGGCTGACCGGCGTGATGGTCGCTGTGGTCCCGTTCGACCAGCAGGTACACGACACCTACTTCATCGTCGCGCACTTCCACTACGTGTTGATCGGCGGGGTCCTGTTTCCGATTTTCTCGGGGGTCTACTATTGGTTGCCAAAGATGACCGGACGCCTGTTCAGTGACTCTCTCGGCCGACTCAATTTCTGGCTCACCTTCATCGGATTCAATTTGACTTTTTTCCCCATGCACATCATGGGTTTTTTGGGAATGCCACGGCGGGTTTACACCTACCCGCGGCACCTCGAATTGGATGGGTACAATCTGCTTTCGACGTTCGGTGCCGGGTTGATGTCGATCGGCGCGGTGGTGTTCTTGTACGATTTGGTTCGTGGGTTGACGCGTGGCGAAGCGGCTTCAGACAACCCTTGGGACGGTGACTCGCTCGAATGGTCGGTATCCTCACCGCCTCCGAATTTCGGGTTCATCCGGTTTCCCGTCGTCACGGGGCGTCACCCGCTGTGGCAGGCCGACGTGACCGAAGCCCCAGACGATTCGGCACTCGGAAGGCTGCGAGAGGCTTTGGCGTTTGAACCGCAAACTTGGCGCGGGACGATGGTGACCGATGCTACCGATGCGACGCCCCAAGCGATTCAATACCTGGCATCACCGACCTTCGTACCGATGTGGGCGGCTGTCGGGACGTTGGCCGCGGCGGTCGGTGTACTCGCGCAGGCCTACATTTTGTCGGCCGCCGGGTTAGCCGTTTTGATCATCAGCGTTTTCATTTGGCTGCTGCCGCGTGAATCGGTGATGCGACGCCTGAGGGAATCGGAACTGCCCGCATCGACCGGATTACCGGTATTGTCGTCGGGCAGTGTGGCGACCGGTTGGTGGGGCATGGTCGGCTTTTTAACGCTGCTCGGTTCGTCGTTCGCCGCGCTAATCTATTCCTATTTTTATATTCGGCTGTTTTCACCTCAATGGCCGCCGAGCGGTTCCGATCTGCCCAACCTGCCGCTCGGTTCTGCCGCATATGCCTGTCTGGTTGTTGCCGGGGTAATTCATTGCTGGGGGATGAGCCGATTTCGCGCAGCGGCGGAGTCGTCGGCGCGGGCGGCACTGGTGATCGGTTCGGCGGTCGCTGTCGGATTTTTGGCCCTGCAGGGTTGGGACTGGAGTCGCCAAAACTTCACGCACCAGTCGCACGCCTACGGGTCGCTTTATTTTGTCATCAGTGGCACTTTGTCGTTGCTAGTCGTGTTGGGCCTGGCGTTCAGTCTCACTTGTCTGAAACGGATCGGAAGGACCGATCGGCGTGACCTGGCGAATGTGACGCTTCACCTCGAGATGACGCAGATGCTGTGGGCGACGATCTCCGTGATCGGCGTGTTGGTGTTCCTTACGCTTTACGCCACCCCCTACCTTCTCTGATGCGGACGCGAATGACCTCGAAACTCCTTTCGCCGGAATCGACGGCACCTGAATTCGAGCAGAATCCCTACGGCGATCGCACCCCTGTCGTCGGCTCGCTATGGCTGTTGCTGTTTGGAGGCGCGATCTGCTGGACGATTCATCTGCTGTTTGTCGTTGCCGTGTCGGAATGGGGATGTTTCAGCGGAATGGGCGAGTTTCGTTTCTTGGGGGCCACCGCGATCGCTTGGTCGGTGATCGTGGCGTCACTGATCGCGGCGACGGTTGCGGGTTGGGTGATGTTCTTGTCGCTGCGATCGAATTGGCGTCAGTGTGGCTCGGATAGCGGATCGGACGGCGAGGATTTTGATAAAGAGCGGGGCTCCGGCTGTTATCTCGCCCAGGTAGCGGTTTGGAGCAACGGGTTGTTCCTGTTCATCATCGTCGCTCAAACGATCCCGATCCTGTTCTATCTGTCGGAGTGTTGATGGTGCGTTGTCGAAGGCCCATCGCGACCGCCGCGGCACTCGGTGACTGGACGAGGCCAATCCTGACCTCGGTCGGCGGATTGACCTGCTGGCTGTTTCCCGGCGTTTGTCGGGCAGATGGGGTCGTGTTGGAGCGACGCGCGGATTGGAGTGACTGGAGTTTCGATCCGGTGATCCTGATCAACGTTTGTCTGGTGATCTGGCTGTACAGTCGCGGCAGGTCGTGGTGGCGATCACGGGATCAGGTTCGGAATTTGTCGGCGCGGCCAACGGGAATCCAGCGGGTCTTGTCTCGCCCACGGGCACTCTCCTTTTGGGTCGGCATGTTGCTGTTGGTCGTGACGCTGTTGTCACCTCTGGACGCGATGGCCGGACAGTTGAGTTCGGCACATATGGTGCAGCACATGCTCCTGATGACGGTAATCGCGCCGTTGTTGATTATGGGGGCCCCGGGGTTGGTCTGTTTTTGTGGTATCCCTGAGTTTTCACGCAAACTGTTCGCTCGATCACGTAGGCTGCTTGACCGTTTTGGCTGGCGATCGCTGTGGAATCCGTGGTTGGTATGGATGACTTATGCCACGGCGATGTGGGCTTGGCATCTGCCGTGGCCGTATCAGGCGGCACTTCGTAACCGGACCGTTCACGACCTCCAACATGCTAGCTTTTTGGTTGCGGCTTTGCTGTTTTGGCGAGTCCTGCTTGATCCCGTTAGCCGCCGGCGACTCGGTCAAGGACAGGCCGTTTTATTTCTGTTTACGACCACCCTGCATGCGACGGTGTTGGGAGTGTTGATGACGATCTCACCGCGGCCCTGGTATCCGGCGTATGCCGGCAGGACCGAGTGGTGGGGATTGACCGCATTGGAAGACCAACAGTTAGCCGGCTTGATCATGTGGATGCCGGCTTGTGTTCCGTATCTGGCGTTCGCGGTGGTGGCATTTGTCAGGCTGGTCAGCGAGCCGAGTGATTTTGCGGCGCGGCATTCGCTGACGCCGGTGGCAGGTATGGGTGGAGGGCGATCCTGATGTATCGAGCTTGGTCACATTTTACCGAAGTGCTGGTAATCCTCGGACTGGTGTTGGGCGCATGGGTCGGCTGGGACTTGTACCACCGCGGCACGCATCGCTTTCCTACGCACCCCGATTGGCCGTTGGGGGATGCGGACGCGGTCCGGGGCAGGGAACTTGTCGAGCAGTACGGCTGCGGAGCTTGTCACGTCATTCCCGGCATTCGCAACGCGACCGGACGGGTCGGACCCAAGTTGGACGATTTTGTGCATCAGATGTACATCGCGGGCGTGCTAGCCAACACGCCCGAAAATCTCGCCCAGTGGCTCCGGCATCCGCGGCAGGTCAACCCGTTGACCGCGATGCCGGATTTGTCGGTCACCGATCGCGACGCCACAGACATGGTCGCCTACCTGTATGGAATCTGACCGGAGGAGTGATGACAGCGACAGAAATGGCGACAGATAACCACCAGATCAAGGTGTCGTCGAATCATCGGCGATTGACACTCGCGGACGGGTTGTTTGCTTGCGCGATCACGATTTCGGTGTTGCTGTGGGGCTATACCCGACTGTGGCAGGCCGAGTCCGGCGTCACGATGCCGGTCAAGCTTGCCGATGAAGCGGAGCGTGAACTTTATTTGACGCCGGGCGGAATTTATACGGCCGCCGACATCATGACAAACGGCAACATGACTGCGTCGGAGCGATTTGTAGGGTTTCGAGCGGTACACGACTTCTCGCCTCAACCGGGCGATCAACTCTGCCCGATCACTCGCACCAAGGCGAACCAGGACTGTGCTTGGGTCATTGCCGGTCGGCGATACACGTTTTGTTGCCCGCCGTGTATCGATGAATTTCTGGAATTGGCGAAAAATCGTCCCGAATCGGTGCTTCCGCCGCAGGGGTATACCAAGTGATCAAGGCACTCCTTCAAGCCTCGGGCTGGCTGGCCGCCTACGTCGGAACGATCGGGCTGGTGATCGCCATTTTTTTGGTCGGCCGGCGACCCGAGTCGCGAGGGTTTTGGATCGAATTCGGGGCGTTGTTGGGGATTGTCGTGTTGGTGATGCTCATCCTGCAATTTGTACTCACGGGACGGTATCGAGGCATCGGTCGCCCATTCGGGATCGACATCATCGTCCAATTCCATCGCCACGCCGGAATCTTGTTGCTGGTCGCGTTCTTGGCACACCCTCTGATTTTGATCGTTAGCCGCCCGGAATACCTTGAGTATCTGGACGTACGCGTCAACGTCTTGCGGACAATCTTTTTGGCGATCGCGACACTCGCGATGGCATCATTGGTGGTGCTATCCGTGTGGAGAACCGTGTTCGGGTTGACATACGAATGGTGGCGATTGAGCCATGCGATGTTAGCCGCCGTGGTGGTATTCGTGGGGTGCGTTCATGCGTGGCAGGTGGGCCATTACGTCGACGGCCCGGTGAAGCGAGGTTTTTTGGTGCTGCTGGGCGCGTCCGCATTTGGCAGTTTGGCTTACGTGCGCCTATACCGGCCTTGGCGATCGAGGAATCGGCGATATCGTGTGATCGAGGTGTTTGAAGAGCGTGGAGAATCGACCACATTGGCGTTCGAACCTGTCGGCCACCCTGGGCTGACGTTTCGCGCAGGTCAGTATGCCTGGTTGACAATCGGCGAAACGCCGTTCACGCTCCAGCAACACCCGTTTTCTTTTTCGTCGAGCGATCGAGCGGCACCGGCGCGATTGGAGTTTACCGCGAAGTGGTTGGGCGATTTCACGACATCGTTGCAGGAAATCAGCGTTGGGACCAACGCTTTTTTGGAAGGCCCCTTCGGCGAATTCGTCTTGGACGATGACGCGTCTGGGGCCGTCTTCATCATGGGTGGGATCGGGGTGACGCCGGCGATCAGCATTCTGCGTGGGATGCGAGACCGAGGCGATTCGCGGCCTGCATTATTGATTTATGGTTCGCCCAGTTGGGATGAGACCGCGTTCCGAAAGGAGCTCAACCGCTTGAGTCACGAGTCACCGCTGCGAGTCGTCTATGTCCTTTCGCAAGCGAAACCTGAGTGGGAAGGCGAAGTCGGCTACATCGATCGTGAGTTGCTCGAACGATACATCGGCGAGCGGGAGCGAACCCATGCGTTTTTCATCTGTGGTCCGGAACCGATGATGGACTCGGTCGAGCACGCGTTGCTCGCGATCGGAATTCCGCTCGTACAAACCCGCGCCGAGCGATTCGATTTCGTCTGACTCAGGACCACGTTGGACACATCATGCGCAAGCCAAGATCAGTATTTCAACAGGATTGTATCGGTATAATCTGGCAAGCCGGCCAACGTCGGTGTCGATTAACGCGTTCGGGTTATTCGGAAAAGTTTATCGGAATGAAACTTGTTGAAGTGCTTAACAGCCGTTCGCATTACGAATCCCGTTCCAGCGACTGATGTCCACCGCGATCTCGCAGTCCGGCCACGTCGAACGCCGGAACAAGAGTCACCGCAAATCGGAGAAGTCACCCGATGATGTCCGGACACCAGTTGATCAGGCGAGTCGTCGAACTGACGTTTGTGATCATGCTTGCGGCGATCGCGCTGATCGCATGGATGCGATCACCAGGGTGATCAACGCACATTTCCCGCGTTGATCCGAACTCAAATCCTGTCGCTCCGCGATCCTCACGAAATCGAGTGCGGCGGTAGCCTCTCGGCAAGGGGAATGCCGAGCAAGCGTTCAGCTCGCGGCGTCGGTCGGGGAACTCCTGGACCCAGTTTTTGGGGAATTCCAGGCTTGGCAGTCTAAAATAGTCCCCGGTTTGTCCGGTCAAGCTGGCAACCGACGCGGCTCACCGGTACCATCTGGAACGCGGATCCGTCGCTGTTCCGCGGGGTAGTTCAACCGCGAATGCTCGCATTTCGCTGTGCGACGATTCGGCGATTCGACTTTTCACTTTCCGGCTTCCGAGGGGCTCGCCACCGACATGAATCATTCCACGGGACGTCTTTGGGGCATTGACTTGATCGCCGCAGTCTACGGGTTGGCGACTTTGATTTTCGTTTGGCTTTGCTTTAGCGGAAACGAAATCAGCCGAGCGTTCGGGATTATCATGACCCCGATTTGCGCGACGCTTTGCCTCGGTATTGCGTTTCGAGTCAACTTCGTACGCGTCTTGCTCATGGTTCTCCTTGGAATTGCTCTGGTAGGCGATGTCTTGCTAATCGCATTCTTCGTCGGACAACTGGCTGACCTGTTCCAAGGGTCCTCTCATCAAGACCCGATCAAGGAGCTTGTCCGCATGCCGATTCGGTTGGCCGCGACACTGGGCATGTTTTTTT
>RECD01000187.1 GCA_007694185.1 Planctomycetaceae bacterium | reverse complement strand
CCGCTGCTTTGCTCGATCCCCGCTGCTTTGCCCGCCCCCCCTGGGATGTCGGCAGCGGTCTGAGTTAGATTCGGATCGAGCGGTCGGAACAATAAATATCTGGCACCCGCCAGACAGAACCCCCAAGTGAGCAGCGATCGATGCGGATTTTGTTGAGCAACGACGATGGCGTTTATTCGCCCGGTTTGGCTGCCCTGGCGCAACAACTACGGCACTTGGGCGAAGTCTTCGTCGCGGCCCCGGCGACCGAGCAGAGCGGTGTCGGGCATTCGATCACCTACCTGACGCCGCTGCTTTGCAAGTCGTTGAAGCGAGACGGGCGTCACTGGGCTTGGGCGGTGGAAGGTTCTCCCGCGGACTGCGTGAAGCTGGCGATCGTTGAGCTTTGTCCCTGGAAGCCCGATCTCGTCGTCAGCGGCATCAACAGTGGGCTGAACGCGGGGATCAATGTGCTCTACAGCGGTACGGTCGCGGCCGCGATCGAAGGTTCTTTTTTTGGGATCACCAGCATCGCGGTATCGATGGAACATAGCGAGGACCCCGATTTGCTGGCCGCTGCCGTGATCGCCCGAAACGTGGTCGACGGGATCGTCGGACACGAGGAGTCCCGCGGCAAACTGTTCAACGTCAACATTCCCACCCGCGCCACCGAGCATCCGACTGAGGTGAAAGTCGTCCCGATGGGGCTGACCCAGTACGGCCGTCGGTACGAAAAGCGGAGCGACCCGAGCGGTCGGGACTATTACTGGGCGTTGTGGAGCGAGCCGCAGGAACCGCCACCGCAAGAGACGGACTTGACCCAACTCAGCGAGGGGTTCGTGACCGTCACCCCGCTCGATTTCGACCTGACCCGATACGGGCTGATCGAGTCGATGCGGGATTGGAATTTGAAATGCTAGCTTGCCGTCCGGCCGCAAGGTGGTGTCACAATCGTCGCCGCTTGCGCCGCGCGCCGCGGAGTCACTCCTTTCGGGGTTTCGTCGGTGGGCGTTTGCGGAGTAAGCTGACGGTTCGACCCCATCGGACCTTTTGGAAGCCAGACACCATTCATGTTGATATCCGCATCGACCGCTTGTTGGCCCGGACGCTCGCTGCCCGAAATCATCGAAATCATGTACGACCTCGAGTTCGCGGCGATCGAAATCGATCTCCACGAACAGGATGGGGTGATCAAGCCGAGCGAATTGCTTGAGCATGTCGACCGTGCTGCCCATGTGCTCCGAGCCGGTCACCGGCTGGACATCGTCGGTTACAGCATTCAGCTCGATTCGACCGGCGAGCAGCATTACGCCGATTTCGGCGAGATCTGCAAGCTCGCCAAGCTGACCAAAGTCGTGACGCTGACCGTCCCATCGGCGGAATTGGGCACGCCGTTCAATGAAGAGGTCGAGCACCTGAGGAAGTTGGTGCAGATCGCAGAAGTCGAAGGGGCGCGGGTCGCCGTCAAAACGGAATTGGGGCGGTTGAGCGAAGACCCGGACACGCTGATGGTGTTGTGCAACAACATCGAGGGGCTCGGCATCACGCTCGACCCGAGCGTGTTCATCGTCGGGCCGGCCAAACAGAAAAGCCTCGACAAGATCTTGAAGTTCGTTTATCACGTTCACTTGAGGGATACCAAACCGGATCGGTTCCAGGTCAGCGTCGGACAGGGGAGTGTCGATTACGCCAAGTTGATCACTCAACTGGAGCGGGAAAAGTATGACCGGGCACTGTCGATCCACATCACCCCGATGGAAGGTTTGGAGCACCGCGTGGAAATGAGGAAGCTGCGTCGTCTGCTCGAGACGCTGCTGTAGGCGGTCACCGCGGGCCGTCCGTTTCGATCCGCTGACCCACTGCGCACACCTTGCTCAACACGAACCTACTCGATCGCCGCAGGGCGATCGCCGCCCTTGTCGGCGGTTTTACCCTGGGACCGCTGGGGTGGCTCGAACCGGGCGCGCCTGAACGGCGGGCTGTTGGACAAGATCAACCGCCGGTTGTCCCGACTGCGGCAAGGAGCGCAACCGCTCGCGGTTCGAAAAACGCCGTTGCCACCGTCCACCCGTTGGCGACTCAAGCCGGGATGAACGCCTTGGCTCGGGGTGGCAACGCGTTTGATGCCGCCGTCGCCGCGGCGATCATGCTGGGGGTGGTCGACGGGCACAACTCGGGCATCGGCGGCGGGTGTTTCGTTTTGGGCCGCACCGCCGCGGGTGAGCTGATCGCGATCGACGGACGCGAGACCGCTCCTGGCCGAGCCCATCGCGACATGTACGTGCGCGACGGCCAGCTCGACCCGCTGGCGAGCCAGATCGGGCCGCTGGCATCGGGGGTTCCCGGTCAAGTCGCTGCGCTGGCCAAACTGAGCCTAAGCTACGGCCGAGGCGGCTGGTCGAGCAGCCTGTCCGAAGGGGCGGACGTGGCCGAGCGGGGCTACCTGATCGGCAATGCGACCGCTTCGGCCATTCGTCGCAAATCGCCTTCCTTGGCCCGATTCCCGGCGGCCGCCGAGCAGTTTTTGAAGGGGGACGGATCTCCGCTGGCGGTGGGTGACCGGTTGCGTCAGCCCGATTTGGGACGAACGCTCGCGGCGCTCGCTCGGGAAGGTCCGGATTGGTTTTACCGTGGTCCGTTCGCGGAAGCATGCGCCCGCTGGATGGCCGGCAACGAAGGCTTGCTGGACCGAACCGATTTCGCCGGCTACGTGGCGAAGTCTCGCGAACCGCTCGTGACCAGTTATCGGGGACACCAGATCGTCGGTTTTCCGCCGCCGAGTTCCGGCGGGATGCACATCGCCCAGATGCTGATCATGCTGGAACGGTTCCCGATGGGGCGTTGGCTCAGCGAGGAACCGGCGACGGCGATTCACGTGTTGGCCGAGGTGATGAAACGGGCGTTCGCCGATCGTGCCCATTGGTTGGGAGACGCCGACTTTGCTGCGGTCCCGCGGGGTCTGGTCGACCCAGAATATTGTCGCCAATTATCGGCTGAGATCGACATTCGGCAGGCTCGGGAAGTCCGTTCGCACGGGATGCCGCCGCGGGCCACCGACGACCTATTCAACCGGCGTCACACGACGCACCTGACCGCCGTCGATGCCGAGGGAAACTGGGTAGCGATCACGAACACCGTCAACACGACGTTCGGCAGTTGCGTCGTGATCCCCGAGACCGGTGTCGTGATGAACAACCAGATGGACGATTTCAGTATCGCGCCGGGGACGCCGAACGCGTTCGGTCTGATCGGCGCCGAAGCGAACTCGGTTCAACCCGGTAAACGGCCGTTGTCGAGCATGAGCCCGACGATCGTGCTCAATTCGGACGGGACCCCGCGACTCACCTGTGGCGCGGCGGGCGGTCCCCGGATCATTTCCGCGACGCTGCAGTGCATCCTGCGGGTGCTTGACCAGGGTCTGAGCGTCGACCAGGCGTTGGCCGCGCCCCGCGTCCATCACCAATGGAGCCCTGACCGATTGATGCCAGAGGGTGATTGGGCTCCCGAGGTGCTGCGAGACGTCGAATCACGGGGGCACAAAATGGCCACTCCGGGGAACATCGGCATCGCCCAGGCGATCGAACGAACACCGGAGGGGAACCTGGTGGCAGCGACCGACCCTCGCACGGAAGGCTCGGCCGCCGCCGATTGACCGCTAGCTGGCCGCCATTGGCGGCACGTTCAGCCCTGCCCGTTTGATCTCAAGGTTGCATCCGACGCGGGCGTCGGCGTTCCCTCGGGCTCGATTTCCGGAGCGGGAGCGATGACCGTTTGATCCTCGGCAGGTTTCGGCTGCTTCGCAGCTCGGGCTTTTGCGGCTCGGGCCTGCGTCGACAAGCCGATCAGTTCGGTGATCTCCGCCTCGCTCAGTTCCTCCCTTTCCAGCAGCGCCCGGGTGATCTTTTCCAACTGGTCACGACGTTCCAGCAACAAATCCTCAGCCTGTTGGTCGGCTTCCAGCAAGATCCGAGCGACCTCTTCGTCGATCACTTCCTGTGTGTGTTCGCTGAACGGGCGGGATTGGTGGAGTTCGCGTCCCAAAAACGGGTCGTCGTCGCCAGTTTTGTAGCTGACCGGCCCCACCTTGGGGCTCATTCCCCAGTGGGTGACCATCCGCCGCGCCAGGCTGGTTGCGCGTTCCAAATCGTTTTCCGCACCGACGGTCGTCTCTTGATAGATGATCTTTTCGGCGGCCCGGCCACCGAGCAGAACTACCAATTGGTGTTCCAATTCCCGTTTCGAAATGCTGAGGCGATCCTCGTTCGGGACGTAATGGGTCACGCCCAGGGCGCGACCACGGGGGATGATCGTCACCTTGTGAACCACGTTCGCACCATCCAGATGCCATGCGGTCAGGGTGTGTCCGGCTTCGTGATAAGCCGTCTTTTCCTTTTCCGATTCCTGCAGGACCTCTTCACGTTTGGCTCCCATCAGGATCTTGTCACGGGCGTAGTCGAAATCGGACATCTCGACCATTTTTTTGTCATTCCGAGCGGCCCACAGGGCGGCTTCGTTGACCATGTTGCGGATATCGGCGCCGGTCAAACCGACCGTGCCGGCGGCCAGTCGTTTCAGGTCGACGTCATCGCCTAAGGGGACATCGCGAACGTGAACCTTAAAAATTTCTTCACGTCCTTTCATCGTCGGACGTCCGACCGTGATGTGTCGGTCGAACCGGCCCGGACGGAGCAGCGCCGGATCGAGCACGTCAGGGCGGTTGGTGGCGGCGACCACGATCACGGCTTGGCTGGGCGTGAATCCGTCCATTTCACCGAGGATCTGGTTCAGCGTCTGCTCCCGTTCGTCGTGTCCGCCACCCAGGCCGGCACCTCGTTGACGACCGACGGCATCGATTTCGTCGATGAAGATGATCGCCGGCGATTGTTCCTTCGCTGTCTTGAACAGGTCGCGGACGCGGCTGGCGCCGACCCCGACGAACATCTGGATGAACTCGGAGCCGTTGACCGAAAAGTAGGGGACATCGGCTTCGCCGGCGACCGCCCGTGCGAGCAGCGTTTTTCCCGTTCCCGGAGGGCCGTTTAGCAGCACGCCTTTGGGTACCCGACCGCCCAATTTTTGGAACTTGTCGGGGGTTTTCAGGTAATCGACGATTTCTTGCAGGTCCGCTTTGACACCCTCCAATCCGGCGACGTCTTTGAACGTGATCGGCTGATCCGAACCCTCGTACCGTTTGGCGGGACTCTTGCTGAATCCCGACAAAAAGCCCCCCCCCATGATGTCATTTCGGGTCCGCCGCAGGGTGTAGAACAAAAACAGCGGTATGCCGAGCAAGAGGGCGATCATCACCATCCAACCGATGATTTCGGCTCGGTTGTCGGGTGGGGCGAACTCGTAGGGGACGTTGGCGGTCACCAATCGTTCGGACAACCGGGTAGCAAAGCCGTCTTCGGCCGGCCGGATGAAGTAGAACTTTTTGTTCAACATCTTCGCCGGGGCGTCCGCCACCGGCGTCGTCCCGGGGCGGACCGGTTCGGCGACTTCCGTTTTGAAGGTCCCCAAGACCTTGGAACCGGTGATTTCTACCGATTCGACATTCCCGGCCGTCAACTGATCGTTGAAAAAACTGGCCGTGATCCGCGAGCGATCCTCCTCGCGATTGAGGAAGATCAAGCCGAATGCCAACACCAATACGAGTGCGATCAACCACGAATTGCCGCCCCGCCGCGTGGGCGTCGACTCTTCGCTTCGCTTCTTCTCCATGAAATCTCTTGTCCTGCGGTCCAGATGGTGAATCTCGAATTGTATCCCAAGCCTCTGAACAAGCGTAGCGGCTGATCCAGCCCCAAGACGCCAGAGGTGAACCCCCGGCATACACGGGGGGAAGGTCGAAAGCGATCGCGTGAAGCCGGCGGTTCGGGCGGGATCAGCGGGTCGGCAGGACGGATGCGGTCCCCATGCCGGTCGGGATCGGGATCAGCGTCCCGACTTGGGGCCGACCCGAAACCGCGGCTTGGCGGTCAAACGGGACCGCGAAAGCTCCGTAGTTTCCGGTGGCGGTGTGCAGGACGTAGACGACCAGCGGGGCGATTTGGGCAGCTCGTCGCCCTCGGGTCATGTCGGCCACGCCGGTGATCATCAGGTAACCGCCCCCTTTGCCGCCGACGGCCAACGCTTCGGCGACATTTGCCGTGTAGGTGGCATTGAATGCTTCCATCCGTGGTGAGTAAACCCGACATTGCAGAATGCCGGTGCTGTGGTCGAGTACGAAAAAACCCTCCGATTCGTCGCTGATGATGCCAGTTGCGATCGAATACCGCTCGCTGCTGACGGCCGCAGTCGCGTCCAAAATCGGCAACCCGGCTGGCAATGACGCTACGGGGGGAGCTGCGGCGGCGTCTCGCTCAGTTCGGCCGAGCCAAAATCCGCCGAGTGACGCGATCGAGACGATGGCGAGCAACGCCCCGATCCATCGCCAACCGGGACAGCAACAACTCGGGCAGGCAGGCGAGTTCTCGGTTTCGTTGAGCAGGGGCAGCTTGTTCATTTGGGACCTGACACATCAGCGGAGAAAAGCGAACGGCATCGCCGAGCCGGGTAGGGTTCCGACGCGGCAGGTACATTGTAGGCGATTGCCGATCGATTTACGATTGCGATCCGACCCTCTCCACCACCCTTTTCCTCAAGGAATCTCGTCCGATGGGCATCAACGAACCGCTGAATCGTAAACTTCGCATGGGATTGGTCGGGGGCGGCCAAGGGTCATTTATCGGTCGCGTCCATTCGATCGCGGCCTGCTTGGACAATCGCGCCGTCCTCGTCGCGGGCGCGCTTTCGAGCGACGCGGAGCGGAGCAAGGCGTCGGCGCCGAGTTACGACATCGCCCCGTCCCGGGCCTATGGCAGCTACGAAGCGATGCTGGACGCCGAAAGCAAGTTGCCCACCGGGGAACGGATCGATTTCATCAGTGTCACCACCCCCAACCATACTCACTACGAAATCGCCAAGGCCGCGGTTCAGGCCGGGTTCAACGTGATTTGCGACAAGCCGATGACGTTCGACTTGGCTCAAGCCGAAGACCTGTTGAAGACGGTCGAAGAATCCGACGTCATCTTTGCCGTCTCGCACAATTACACCGGTTATCCGTTGGTCCGGATGGCCCGCGAGATGATCTTGGCGGGGGAATTGGGGGAAATCCAAGCGATCCGGGCACAGTACGTTCAGGGCTGGTTGCGGACCAAGTTGGAAGAAGAAAACCAGAAACAGGCATCCTGGCGAACTGACCCGGGCAAGAGCGGGGCTGCGGGCGCCTTTGGCGACATCGCGACCCACGCTTTCAACCTCGGCCGCTACATGACCGGGTTGAAGCCGGAATCGGTTTCCTGCCACCTGAAGTCGTTCGTCGAGGGGCGGGTGTTGGACGATTACGGCACCGCGGTGATCCGTTACGAAAATGGCGGCTTGGGCACGGTGACCGCGAGCCAGATCAGCCATGGCCGGGAGAACGACCTGACGATCGAGATCGACGGCACGAAAGGTGCGTTGCAATGGCGGCAGGAAAACCCGAACGAAATGATCGTTCGCCAGAATGGTCGCCCGCATCAGATTTACACACGCGATCCGAATGCACCGCACATGACCACCAGCGGCGCGGCGGCGTGCCGCTTGCCCAGCGGGCACCCTGAGGGATTCTTCGAAGGCTTCGCGAACGTTTACGCGTCCGCCTTCGATGACATGGCGATCCGCGGCGGTGGCGAGTCGATCAACCGCCGTGACACGGTTTATCCCAACGTTTACGACGGGGTTGAGGGGATGTTCTTCATCCAGCAGTGCGTGCAGAGCAGTCAGGAGAACGCCGCCTGGCTGCCACTGCTTCATCCCGCCGCCCGGCGCTGATCAACGGATTCGCCATCATTCCCCCTACGGAGTCTCCGCCGATGTTTCGAACCGCACTCAACCGCTGCCCCAACCGATGCCTGTCAAATCCGTTCGGCAGGGACACCTCCACGTCGATCGTTACGGGCGGGCTCGGGCGACCGCTGATCGTGATCGTCCTGCTCTGCGGGGGCGTGGGGACATTGCCCCGGTTGGGCACCGCAGGCGATCCGCCGACGGGTGCGATTGCGGACCCGCTCACGGCCACCGCCAAGGCCACTGCCGCCGCTGAATCGGACGCCGGTTTCGTGCCGTTGTTCGACTCCCGAACGCTCCAGGGTTGGGAAGGCAAGGAAGTCTGGTTTCGGATCGAGGAGGGGGCGATCGTGGCGGGCAGTCTTGAGAAGCCGATCCCTCACAATCAATTCCTATGCACGACTCGTGATTTCGACAATTTCGAATTGCGGATGCAGGTTAAAACACGAGGCAAGGGGGCTAATGGCGGGATCCAGTTCCGTTCTCGACGCGTCCCCGACAGCGATGAGGTTGAGGGCTACCAGGCAGACGTGGGTGGGGTCAGCGATCGCTGGGTGTGGGGCGGGTTGTATGACGAATCACGGCGGCGGCGATTTTTGGCTGAGCCGACTGCGGAACAAATCGAGAAGCTCGTCCGGCCGGATGACTGGAACGATTATGTGATCCGCTGTGTCGGCCCCCGGATCGAGTTGTTCATCAACGGCGTTCGCACGGTTGACTACACCGAAAGCGATCCCGAGATTCCTCGCAGTGGCCTGATCGGCTTGCAAATCCACTCCGGACCGCCATGCGAGGTGCTCTATCGCAACCTCCGCATTCGCACCCTGTGAGCGGTTGCCCGGAGTTTGAAGACAGCATTCCGGGTGTCGGTTAGGATGCGGAGAGAACTACCGAATTTTCGAGCGAACCTCCGACATGAACGACTTGCCCCGCGAAGGAGCGGACCATCTCCGAATCAGCGCCGCCCCGGCGCAGGGTGGCCCCGCCGGGGGACTGAGTGAGGACGCGCCGTTGTTGTCCTCGGCTTCGCTTTCTGGGAATGCAGCGGAGCCGGGTTCGATCGGGAACACAGCGGCGGAGGGCGAACCCGACCGTCCTCAGGTAAGGTCGGTTGCGGTGATCGACATCGGCGCGACGAGCATTCGGATGTCGGTCGCGGAGCTCACGTCCGACGGCGATTTTCGCACCCTCGACACCCTGATTCAGGCGGTCGATTTGGGGCGTGAGGCGTTCGAATCGCGACGGCTGTCGCGGGCCACGATCGAGCGTTCCGTCAGCATTCTGCGTCGATTCCAGCGTGTGCTTCGCGAGTACGGTATCCGTGGCTCGTCGAACATTCGGGTCGTCGCGACGTCGGCGGTCCGTGAAGCGGCCAATCGGCTCGCCTTTTCTGACCGGATTTACATCGCGACCGGTCTGGTGGTCGAAATCATCGACGAGGCCGAAGTGAATCGGGTCACCTTCATGGGGATCAGCCCCCACTTGGAAGAAAACCCGGAGCTCCGCGCGGCCCGATCGATCGTGGTCGAGGTCGGTGGGGGGACCACGGAACTGCTTGTGTTGCGTGACGGCAATATGCTCCGCAGTGACACGCTGCGGCTCGGTTCGTTGCGGTTGCTGCAGTCGCTGGAATCGCTCAACCCCTCCGCCGGTCGGCGGCGGCAGTTGATGGAATACCAGATCGCCAAATTCATCGACCAGATCAGCGATTCCGTGCCCCAGGAGCCGGACACCCAATTGATCGCGATCGGGGGGGACGTCCGCTTTGCCGCCCGACACCTGCTGGAGCACTGGGAACCGGACACCCTGGCTGAAGTCCCGACGGAGGCGCTAGAGAAGTTGACCGCCGAGGTGCTGCGGCTGGATGAGGACGCGGTGGTCAAGCGGTATGGTTTGAGCTACATCGAAGCGACGACCGTTGCGTCCGCACTGTTGGTTTATCTGTTGCTGGCCAAGCACTTTTCGATCGAACGTCTGCTCGTTTCCGACAGCAACCTGCGGGAAGGCCTGTTGAACGAGATGGCGGTCGGCGGGAATTGGGCGGAGGCGTTTCGCAAACAGATCCTTCGGTCCGCGTTCTCGCTTGGTCGCAAATGCGATTTCAACGAAGAGCATGCGATGCACGTCGCGGGCTTGGCCAGTGAGCTGTTCGTGCAGCTCCGCCGTGAGCATCGCTTGCCGGAGCGTTTCGAGGTGCTGCTGCATGTCGCCGCGATCCTCTATCAGGTCGGCAGCTTCATCAACACCCGCAGCAGTCACAAGCATGCGATGTACATCATCCGCAACAGCGAGCTGTTCGGGCTCAGCCAAGGCGACTTGTTACTGGTTGGCCTCGTCGCCCGCTACCACCGCAGGGCTTCGCCCCAACCGACACACGAGGGTTACGCGACGCTGGCCCGCGAGGACCGTGTGGTGGTCTCCAAGTTAGCGGCGATCCTGCGCGTCGCGATCGCGCTGGACGAAACCCGGAGCGGCCGCGTCCGACAACTCCGCTGCGTCCGCGAATCGAAGCGGCTGATCGTCGAAACCCCCGGCGTGGAAGACGTTTCGATTGAACAATTGGCGCTGAGACAGAACGGCGGGATGTTCCTGGAGGTCTTTGGGATCCCGGTGATGTTCCGCGGGGGCAGGTGACGATCCTAGCGGACGACAAACCGGATTCGTAATTTCAATGGTGAAACCTCCGGCCCCTCTCCTCGAATCCAAACGACGCCATAATCGTCGATCCCTCGGCCCATCAGTTCGATCGGGCCCGCATCGGGATCGACCCACAGCAGCAACGGGACCAGCACCGTGGTGCTGCGACCGACCGGTTCACCCAATTCGGCTCGCAGCACCCCAGCCGGCTCGATGTCCCCCAATTGCAACCGGATCGAGTCGCGGTCGGGACCGCGCAACAGGATGTTGGCCCGTAGCGGCGGGTCCGCCTTGGGGTCCACTTCGCCCATGGTGAAGAAGTACCCCTGCTCGGTGCCGAACAGCCGGCGGCTTTCGACCAGCGTGATCGCCCCCACCACCTTACCGGTGATCTCGGCTGTGAACCGCGAAAGCGAGTCGGGGTCGTGATTGCCATCCTCTTGAACCGCCGAAGCCGGGGCAAACTCGAAGACGAAGTTCTCTCGGATCGGCCCCTGTCGCAGTCCCGGGTCGATCTCCACGGCAAGCCGGAAGGCCTGGCTGGCGGTCTGGTAGTTCGGGTCACCGGCTTCCTGAACATCGACCTCCTCGACCGTGAAGCGGGAACGATTGGTCATGTCGGGATCGCTGAAGGATTGGCTGACCGCGGTGATCGGTGTTTTGCTGAAGCTGTAGATGACTGACTCCAGCCGAATCGTGTCACCCGATTCGACGTCACCAAACGAGAAGGATCGCGGCGACATCGCCATCGAACTGACGACCTGGCCCCGAATCTTGAGGTTCAACTCGCCTCGCGTCGGGTCGTTCGTCTTCAGCCGCGCCGATTGCCCGAATTCCTCGAATTCGGATTTCGCATTCCAAGTCATGACGACCTCGGTCTGCTCGCCCGGTTCCACCAGCGGTGTATCGAGCGTGCCGACGGTACACTTGCAGGTCGAGCCGGCGACTTGCAATTCCAGCGGCGCCGTGCCGACGTTGCGGACGATGAAAATGTGTTTCCCCTCGCCCCCCGGTTCCATCACGCCGAACTCGAACTCCTCACCGTTGACCACTTCGATCTTGGGCAGGTTTTCGCTCGCCGCTGGCTGACCGCGGAGAGAAACGTCGGCTGCCGAAAGCGACGAATCGGTCGAAAATGGGCCGAACTCCGCCTCTCCGCCGTATCGCGATTCAAACGTCAGCCAACCGAACCCCAATCCGATCGCCGCGGCGACCGCCACCGTCAAGCCTGTTTTGAACACGTCGTTACCACTCCCAAAAAACCACGCTGGTCGACCGATCGCTCGACCGAGACATTCGATCCCGACCCGCTTGTTTAGTTTAGACGATCATCCTTGGTCGGGCAGTCCCACCCTGCGGTCAACGGCCGAAGGGCCCCCAGACAGAATACTCGCGAACAGGTCATTCGGTTCGCTCGATACCTTTCAAACGCTCAGCCAAGACGTCCGAGGCCGGCCGGCGGATGCGTTCCTTCGCCGCCGCCGTTCCTGCGAAGGAGGCCGGTAGCAAACGCTGGTAGGGTAGCGTCCGTTCGAAATAGCCGCCCGCCGTGGACAGTCGCTCCGCCCGTTCCGCCAATTCCAGCGGGTCCAGGTCCACTGCCTCCACTTCACTCGGTTCGATTCGTTTGCGTTCGAATCGGATCTCGGCCAATTGTGCCGCGTAGGTTTCATGAGACGGCGACAGCGCGACCGCCCGTCGATAGCCCCGTTCCGCCTCAAGCAGTCGCTCGGGCTCGCCGTAACGCTGGTAGTGCCACAGGTGGCCGTCGGCCAATTGACGAATCACGACCGGGTCATCGCCGGCGCGCCGCAGGGTTTCCTTCTCCGCCGCTCGCCAATTCGCCTCCCACCGCTCCCGCTGTTGGGGGTCGGCGATGGCCATTTGGATCGCCATCTCGGTCAGCCAAAGTGACGGCTCTGGGTCCCAGCGATCCGCCTCGGCCGCCTCCCGGATAGCGGATTCGGCTTCGCCCCAACGGCCTTGCGCCCAAGTGAAACGAAATTGCCCCAACGCCCGCTCCGTTCGATCGACCGGCAACAAGCCGGTCCGATGCCAAGCGGTAATGAGTACCAGCCCGATCGATCCGGCCGCCAACCGGGCGAACTGAACCGCCCTTGCTTGAGTCCGATTCTCGGCATCCGCCAAGCCCACGGCCGCCGCGAGCCCCGCGTCGGCCGCCGTCGCCGCAGGTTTTCCTGCACCTGCCGGCCAGCCGATTTGAATCCCGACAAGGACCCACAAAGGCAAGGCCACTCCGGGGACGGTCAGCCCCCCGGCGAACAACAGGTTGACAGCCATTGCGGCGACGGCCCAGCCAGCCAGCCTACGGTAGGGCTCTGCCGCCGGATGATAACCTGTCCCCCCATGTTCTTCAGGAGCGGGTTGGCGGGCCGCGAAAACGTAAAAGGCGACCCCGCCGAGCGTCGCGACCAACCCGGCGTCCGGTGATGGCCAGAACCCCAGCAACCAACCGAACAAGCCGGCGACCGCCACTCCGACCGTGGCGCCGACGTGAACCGCTCGCACCGACTCCCCGCCGGCCGGCAGATCAGCGGATCCGGTTTCTTCCACAGTCGGCATTTCGTCATGGGTGAGCGCGCGTTGTCGCCAAACGGTGCGTGCCACCAACGCTACCCCCATGGCGACCACCATCAGCCCCGCGGGCCAGCCGCCGGTCGTGACCGTTTGCCAGAACCAATTGTGTGGGTCGGCGATCTGCTCCGTCGATTCCGCCGCACGGTAAGCTTCGTATCTGGCTTTGAACTGCCCCGGCCCCACGCCCCACCAGGGATGATCGCCGAGCATCCGCCAACTGGCGATCCAGTAACGCAGCCGAACCTCGACCGATGCCGGCGCCTGGCTGATCCACTCCGTCTGCGCTCCCAACCGCCAGGCGGCCATCGCCCCCCCGATCGAACCGATTCCCGCGACGAGGGCGGCCAACGTTACCAGCCACCGGCCGCGCCTCGATCGTCCCCAGCCCCAATCCCACAGCACCGTGTGCAGGACCCAGGCGAGGCCGATCAACCCAACACTGGCGACGGCCGAGCGACTGCGGGACGCGGCCAACATGCCGACGACCAGGGCGATCGCGACCAGCCAGATCACTCGTTGTCCCGGGGCGAGCCGTCCCCAGTCCCGTCCCAGCAATCCGACCAGCACGACTGACGCGCCGACCAAGGCAGCGGCCATCGAGTTGGCCAAAGCGAACGGGCCGGTCAGGCCGCCGTCGAGCAACCGATTCCGGAAGGTGATCCATAGCGACGAACCCTCTTCGGCTTCGATTCCCGCCGCCCGCAGCAGCGCCGCGGGATCACGGTCGAATTCCGCCAACAATGCCGGATGTCCGATCGACCACTGATGCCAGCCGTAGACCGCGGTCCCGACACCGACCGCTGCGATCAGCTTCATCCAGATCGCCGAGGTCGCGGGCGACGCGGAACAACGCCGGGCGGCCGAGAGTGCCGCCGCCGCGGCGACCCACCACCACCATTCGTTGACCGCCGCGCGGAGATTGGAGGAATCGGCGTTTACCCAGGTCGAGACCGCCAGCCAGATCGCCAGGCCCCAGGCCGTGGACTCCACGACTGTCCCGGCCAGGACGCCGCTACCCAGGCCGTCGCCGCGAGCAAGCCGTACTCCGGCCGTTTCGTGGCCGCCTTCCGGGTCGTCGCTGTCGCCATTTCGGCGGACGGTTGCCCAGCGGAGCGGCCAAGGCCGAGCGACGATCGCCAGCGTGGCGGCAAACAACAGCAAACCGACGAAATGGCGGGCGTCGCCGGAGGTGACCGCGATGCTGTCGCACGGCCAGTAGCCGATCAGCACGATCGTTGCCGCGATCAGCCCCATCGCCAGCGCCAACGCGTTGTCCGCTGTGAACAACGATCGCCCCGCAGCCGGATCGGTCCGATCGGGTCCGAGCGCGACGTCGGATTCGCGAGCGTTTTTCAAGCGTTTCCGTTTCGCCATCCGGTCGATTCCAAAATGCCGATCAGCAACAGCATGCAGCCGACGATCCCGAGCACCATCGCGGCCGAGTCGACGCCGACTCGGGTCAGCAACACCGCCGCCAAGCCGCAGGTCGCGCACACCAGGTAGATGGTCAGGACCGCCCGCGTTCGGCTAAGACCGAGCGCTACCAGCCGATGTGAAAAATGTCGCTGATCCGCCTGAAACGGGCTGCGGCCCTCACGGAGACGAATCCAAAGCACCGTCGTCAAGTCATACAGCGGGACGGCCAGGGCGCAAACCGGCGCGAAGACCGCGTGCGGCGTGCCGCTTTCGTAATTGGCGTAGGTGGCGATCAGCGTCGCCACCGCGATCAGATAACCGACGAAATAACTGCCGCCGTCGCCCATGAAAATCTTCGCCGGCGGCCAGTTGTGAAACAAAAAGCCGACGGCCGCCCCCAGCAGCACCATCAACAACGCGGCCACAAACCACTGCGGTTCCCCTGCCGTCCCGGGCGTCGAAAACATGACGACCGCCAGGGAGGCGCAGCCGATGATGGCCACGCCGCCGCTCAGCCCATCCATGTTGTCGAGCATGTTGAACGAATTGATCAACGCGACGACCCAAATGATCGACAGGGCTTGGGTCAGCCAGGGGAGCGGGATGAAGACCGTGAAGCCGTAGCCCAGCCCCAGCACCACGCCGGTGGCGACCAGAAACTGCACGCCCAGCCGAAGTTGCCAACCGATCCCGCGGCGGTCATCCCACAAACCGAGTCCCACCAGGATCGTGCCACCGGCCATCAGTCCCCAGATCTCGCCGACTCGTGACCAAACCCCATCGAGGTGCGTGGCGATGACGGTCGGCAACCAATCCCGCAGCGATTCCGAACCGCGACAAGCCGCAACCGCCAAGGTGCCCGCGGCGATCGTCGTGACCACGCCCAACCAGATGCCGATTCCGCCGCCCAGCGGCGTCGGCACGACATGCGACTTGTGCCCCCCTGGGCGATCGAGCAATCCCAACCGTCGCGCATGCCGGCGGATCGGGAACATGACCAAGCCCGAGACCAAACAAGCCGGCACCGCCGTCACGGCCGCCAACCAGATGCCTACCCATGGTTCGGACAACGACAAAACCCCACCGCTCAGTGGCTGAATCCCCAGACCCCCAGACCCGAGCCTCATCTTAGCCCGTTCACCGAATTCCGTCAGGACGCCCGCCACATGCTAGGACCTCTGCCGATGCCAAAGTTGCTGCCGCTTGCTTCCCGACCGGTTAAACTAAGACGAATTGCGGAATACCTACCGTTCGATCACGCTCATTTCCCGAGGAATCCCGACCATGTTGTTCCGTTTTTTGCCTCTGGCGACGGTCATCGCCCTGCTGCTTTCCTCGCCGCTTGCCGCCAACGAGGCGCTGACGCTCGATCCCGAGAAGTCGAAAATCGATTTCGTCGGACGCAAAACAGACGGCAAGCATGTCGGCGGGTTCAAATCGTTCAAGGTCAAGTCGGTCGCCAATTTCGACGACCCTTCGGCCAGTACGCTGGAGATCGAGATCGACACGAACAGCCTTTGGTCGGACAACGACAAGTTGACCAATCACCTCAAGAACCCCGACTTCTTCGACGTCCGTAAGTTCCCGAAGCTGACCTTCAAGGCGACCAAGATCGCTGCCGAAGATGAGTCCGACGTCAAGATCACGGGAGACATGACGATGCTCGGCAAGACGGTCGCAGTGACTGTTCCCTGCGAAGTCGAGTCGATCGACGACAAGGTTCATCTGGTGGCGAAGTTCAAAATCGATCGGACCAAGTGGGGCATGAATTACGGCGTCGGCAACATCGAGAACGACGTGGAGATCACCGCCACTTTGGTGTTGGCCCGCTGAGCCGGGCGTCGTCCCGATCCTGGCCTAAGGGTTGGCCTCACTTGGCGAGTTCGAGATGGATGCGAGCATCTGGCTGGTCTGCGGCTTGATCCCCGCGACGATCGTCCTGGCGGCTTGCCTGCTGGCCGATCGGCGCAGCGATCTGAGTGTCTCTCGCCATCCCGGTTTCGCGATCACGGCCTCCGTGATCGGCTTGGCGTGGGGTTTTGCGATTCTGGCCGCGTTGATCGGTTGGAGGATCGTCAGGGGTGAACCTTGGTTCGCCGTTTGGCCGGATGATTTTTGGCAGCGTGGTTACCTGCCCGTCCTGATGGCCGCCGCGCTGCTCGCTCCCTTGACCGGTATCGCTTGGCGGGATTCCGGCGGCCGCTGGGTCATCGCGGGCTTGTTGGCGATGCTGACCGCGACGATCAGCCTCCCGACGGGCGAGGGCTGGGAAGATACGCTGGCTTTTCATCGCGGCTGGGGTTTGTTGCTGGCCACGACCTGCCTGCTCGGCTTTTGGTCCTGTGACCGTTTGGCGATGCGAGATTCTGACCGCTGGTTTCCGCTGGTCCTGTTGGCCTCTTTGGCGGGGCCGATGTTTGTTGCCGCAACCACTTACAGCGCCCTTGCCGAGTGGACGATGGCGGCGATCTTCGCGACGTTGCCGGCTGTGGTGTTGGCCGGTTGCGGTCGTCTGCGGCATGGCGTCGCCGTGGGACTGGCGTATCCGGTCGTCGCCTTTGCCACCGTGATGACTGCGGCGGGGCGGTTCTACAGCTACGAAGATCATCCGTGGTGGAGCTATGCCGCGCTGCTGCTGGTGGGCCCAGCGGTCGTGGCGATCGACTCACTGCTGACAGGCCGGTCGCAGTTGTGCCGCGTTGCCACCGCGGCCGTGGTCGCCATCGCGGTGACGGCCGTCGGGATCGCCGTTCAACTTCTCCCGACGGAATGAGCTTTGTCCTCACGGCACGCCGTGACCGGATCCGACCTGGAGGCGGACGGGTACTCGCTTTGCTGTTGAATTCGAGCGAGTGAATCCGAGCGGGCAAGTTCGAGCGGCGGGCGTTCGCAGAAACGCCGGTCAGGTTATGATGCGGGTTCGATCGACCCGCCCCATCCGGCCGTCACCAGGAGTCCCCCGATGTCCTCGATCCTGACCCCACACTCGCTTAAGTGTCCGCTAGGGCCGTGCGTGCTGAGCGTCGTGCTCGCTTTCGCGGCCTACGCGGGCACGCCATTCGCTGTGGCTGATGAACCGCCCACGCCGGCGAAAGAGAAGCCCGCTGCTGCCGCTTGGAAATCGCTCGAAATCAAGGAAGGTTCCTCCTGGGTGGAATCCCGGTTCGGTGGTGATGGGGAGATCAAGATCAAGGAGGGGGTGATCTCGCTCGGCTTCGGCGACCCGTTGACCGGAGTTCGCTGGGAAGGCGAGTTCCCGAAGCAGAACTACGAGATCTCGTTGGAAGCCAGGCGGACCAACGGCTTTGATTTTTTCTGCGGCATGACGTTGCCGGTCGGCGATCAGCGGTTCAGTTTGATTTTGGGCGGTTGGGGCGGTTCGCTGATCGGGCTTTCGAGCATCGGCGGGATGGACGCGGCCAACAACGAGACGATGATGATCCGCGAGTTCGAGCAGAACCGTTGGTACAAAATCCGCATGCGGGTCACCGATAAAAAGCTGGTCACGTGGCTCGATGACGATGAAATCATCGAGTTCGTCCGCGACGACCGCCCACTGGACATCCGGGCCGAATTGGAAGAATCGACCCCGGTCGGTTTTGCCGCGTTTCAGTGCGAGTCCGAAATCCGCAACGTCCGCGTCCGCGAATTGGCCAAACCGTGATCGAATATCGGTTCGACGACGACCTGCCCAAGCTCGACCCGGATCACGACGGGATGATGCAGGCGATCCGCCAAGCGAAGCTGGCGTTCCAGGCGGACGAGGTTCCGGTCGGAGCCGTGATCCTGCGTGACGGCCGCGTTTTGGCTCAAGCCCACAACGGTCGAGAGCAATTGCGTGACCCGACGGCGCACGCCGAGATGCTGGCGATCACGCAGGCCGCCTCATCACTTTCGGACTGGCGGCTGGAAGGCTGCACGCTGTTCGTGACGCTCGAGCCCTGTCCGATGTGCGCCGGCGCGATCCTGTTGGCGAGAATCCCCCGGGTCGTTTTCGGGGCCACCGACCCCAAGGCGGGAGCGGTCGAGAGCTTGTACCGACTGCTCGACGACCCGCGCCTGAATCATCGCTGCGAAATCGTCAGTGGGATCATGGCGGACGAATGCGGCAGCTTGTTGACCGAATTCTTTGCCGCGAAGCGGGCGCTGGGCAAGAAATGAACGACCGTGTGAACCTATCGATGACGCCGCTGGTCGACGTCGTTTTTTTGTTGATCATCTTTTTCCTCGTCTCCGGCCATTTGGCTCGGCGCGAGAATCGACCGCCACTCGATTTGCCCGCATCGACCCGTGGCGAAAAACTGGATCCCGCGGCCCGCTGGCTCACGATCCACCTCGATGCGAAACGGACCTATCAGATCGGGGGGGCGGTGGTCGCGCCCGAGCAGATCGGCCGTCGGATCCGCGAGCATCGGGACCGTTTCGGCGACATCTCCGCCGTCCGGTTGCGGGTCGACGCCGCGGTTCCCTACGGGACCATCGCCCCGTTGCTGAAAGACACCAGCGACGCCGGGATCGATCAGATCACCCTGGTCACCACACGTCGATCGGCCCCGCCGAGGCCGTGAATGGTTTCGAAAGTCAAAGTAGTAGGCACACACCGTGTGCCGTGAGCCTCCAAAAGCAACGCTTTTGGGAGCCGGGCGGGCGGATGGCACGGGGACTGTGCCTGCCACTTTAAAAGTTCACAACCTCGTCGGGACCATGAACCGCTCTTCCCGGCCGCTCGAATATCTCGAGAATCGACGTCGTAGCCGGCGTTTTCCACGCCTCCAGTTCGCCGTGTGAACCGGCCGCAGGTGGTCGATCGTTTCCGGTTGAGTCCGTTGGAACAATCCGACTGCTGCGGTTTGTCGCTGTGGGCAACAAGCCTGTGGCACTTGCGTGCTGTCCGCTATGTTTTGCGCCGCTACGGTCCGGTCGGAAAGGGCCGGCCATGCCTTCCCAATGTCCGTTGTCAGTGCTCCATCGATCCACCTCTACCGTGCCGCCGAAAGCCATCGTGAGCCGAACCCACGACCCTGCCGAGACTCAGCCCTCCCTCGATCCGGAGGATTGGCAAGCCTGTCGCGACGTGGCTCACAAGCTGCTCGATTCGTGTCTGGAGCACTTGCAAAACATCCGCGATCGGCCTTGGCGGGAGTTTCCCGAAGGGGCGATGCGGGCTACCGCCCTCGAGGAATCCGGCCAGGCGATCGGACTCGAGGCGACCGCCGACAAGATGGTGCGTGAGATCCTCCCTTACGGCTCGGGGAACACTCATCCCGCCTTTTTCGGTTGGGTTCAGGGTACGGGGACGGTGGCCGGGCTGTTGGCGGAGATGGTCGCGGCGACGATGAACAGCAACTGCGGCGGGCGAAACCACGGCGCGGTCTACATCGAACGGGAAGTGATCGCCTGGTGCCGAGACCGATTCGGTTTGCCAGCCGGTGCTAGCGGCGTGCTGGTCACCGGCACTTCGCAGGCGACGCTGATCGGCTTGGCTGTCGCCCGGCAACGGGCGCTCGGGGCGACCGTTCGCCGGACCGGAGTTCGGGACGCACCCCAACTCACCGCCTACGCCGTGGAAGGGGTCCACCAAGCGACCATCAAGGCGATCGAGTTGCTCGGACTCGGTTCGGACAACCTGCGGCTGGTCCCTCGTTCTCCACGAACGTTCGGCATGTGCCCGAGGCAACTGGTCGAGCGGATCCGCAGCGACCGGCAATCCGGCGGCGTGCCGTTTTGCGTCATTGGCACGTCCGGTTCGGTCGACACCGGCAGCCACGACCCGTTGAACGCGATCGCCGATATCTGCGCAGAGCAGCAGCTTTGGCTGCATGTCGACGGGGCCTTCGGCGCCTGGCTGCGGATCGCCGATCCCCCCTACCGCGACCTGGTCGCGGGGATCGATCGGGCCGATTCACTGGCGTTCGATTTCCACAAATGGATGTCGGTGCAATACGACTGTGGCATCGCGCTTCTCCGCGACGGGGAACTCCACCGCGCCACGTTTTCGTCCGAATCGCCCTACCTGCGTCCGCGAGACACCGGATTGGGTGCGGGCGGGCCCTGGTTCTGTGACTACGGCATCGATCTGTCGCGCGGCTTTCGGGCGCTCAAGGTTTGGGCGACGCTCCAGGCCTACGGTGAGGCCGTTTTGGGGGAAACCGTCTCGCGAAATTGCCACCTGGCGGCGTTGATGGGGGACCAGATCGAGCGGTCTGCATGGCTCCGTTTGGTTTCGCCCGTGATCTCCAACGTCTGCTGCTTCACGGCTGACCCGTCCCGCTTCAGTTCCCTTGATCCGATGGCTGTGAACGAGGCGATCGCGATCCATTTTCAACAACGCGGTGGGCCGATCCTGTCGATCACCCGGGTCGATGGTCGACATGCCTTGCGAGCCGCGGTGGTCAATCACCGCACGACCCGCGAAGACGTGATCGCCGCGATCGCCGCGGTCGAAGCCTATTGTGAATCGCTTCCGCGAAGCGGACCGAACGGCCCCGCCGCCGCAGCAGACTGACTCGAACAGCCCCCGGGTCTCAGGGTCGGGTGACCGTCTCGTCGAGGTTCAGGATGACGCGACAGACGAGCGTCCACGCCGCGAGCTCGGCCGCATCGAAGGTCGGCTCCTCGCCGGATCGTTCTCCCGTGACGTTTTCACCCTGGTCAGCCTCCGCGCCGCCCGCGGCACCGTTGCCGTCCGCGTTTTCAACGTCCGCTACGGCAAAGTGGCCTGCGAGTTCGGCTGCCGCCGCCGGGTCCTCGGCATATCGCTTTCGCTGGTCATGGAGCAATTGCCGCAGCACCTGGCGCTCGGTTTCCTCAGGAAGGCGACTGATCAATCGCATGAACGCCTGATCGATCGCCGCGTCATCCCCGCCGGCGTTCGACGCGGCGAGCGGTATCACTCGCCGGGCCACCCCGCGGGCCGCGGCGACGAAAACCGGTTCGTTCAGCGTCACGAGGGCCTGCAAGGGCGTGCTCGAAATCGAACGCCGCACGCAGGCGACATCGCCGTTGGGTGCGTCAAAGGTTTCGAGTACGGGAAAGGGGACAGAACGGAATCGGAACGCATACAGTGCCCGTCGGTATCCTCCGGACGCCTCGATCGGCCCCCAACTTTTCGGGCCGTAACTGGCCGGGGGCACGAACAAAAACTCGGGGACGAGCGGGTAGACCGGCGGGCCGCCGACGGTGCGGTCGAGCAGCCCCGCAGCGGACAACACGAGGTCCCGCAGCGTTTCGGCCGGAACTCGAACGCGTGAGCCTCGCGATAGCCAGCGATTCTCTGGGTCGCGAGCCAACCGCTCGGGGGTAACGGCCGAGTCCTGGCGATAGGTAGCGGACAAGACGATCTGGCGATGCAGCGCCTTCATGCTCCAACCGTCGGCCATGAAATCGGCCGCGAGGGAATCGAGCAATTCGGGGTGCGAGGGAGGATCACCCTGCAAGCCTAGGTCGTCACTTGTCGCGACGATTCCGGTCCCGAAGTATTCCTGCCAGAACCGATTGACGATCGATCGTGCCGTCAACGGGTTGGTGGGGCTGGCGACCCAGCGGGCCAGATCGAGCCGCTCGGGTAGGCGATCCGACGCGTCGGCCGATGCGACTTCGCCGCCCAACCAGGCCGGCACGCCGGGGGTGATCGCTTCGCGGGGACTCAAGAAATCGCCCCGTTCCAACCTGTGCGTGACGCGTGGCCGTTCCCGTTCGAGCAACACCAATTGGGACGTTCCCTCCGGATGGTCTCGCCAGGCCGCTTCCAAAGGTTCGATTAAATCGTGCAGCAACGCGTCCTGCTCCGCAAACCGCCGGACCAGTTCCCGGGTCCGCTGCGGCGAGCGGCGTTCCATCGGCAGTTCCAACTCCGCCAGGTCTCGTGGCGGCAGCGGCGCGATCGCAGGTTGGGGGTCGTTGGTGACCGACACGCGGAATCGGCCAAGATTGTGGGTTTGGTTGTCATCGCTGTTCCAGCCTCCATGGTTCTGCCTGAGCGCCACCCGCAGTCGCAGCGGCTGATCTCCCGATGGAGGAATCGGTTCGGCCAAAACGAACATCGCGGTTTGCGGTTCGTTTCGCCGGCCCGGCCCCGCATCCCCGTGCCAGGCCGTGTTGGGATCACCGTCGATCGCCAAGCCGATCGGTCCGAGTGTCCTGGGCGTATCCGATTTGTCCGCGTACCGTGGGCCCAATGGCGTTACGGGTAAATCGATGGTCGCGACGGCACCCGACCAAGCCGCTTTCTCCCAGTGCTGCTGCCCATCGTCGGCCGTGCGTAGGACTTGCAGTTCGAATTCGCTCAAGGCCCATGTCCCGTCGACCGATCGTCCCGGCCCGCCGAGTGGCAAATTGGGGTCGGACAGCATTTCCAATCGCACCGCGGTGATCGGTTCGGCCGTCGCCAGCGTGACCTCTGCGGTCGGGTTGAATTTCGTCGGGGCGTAGCCGGCTGCCAAGTAACTGCCGTCGTCCTGGGGCAGATACTTCTGCCCCCCGATCGTCTCCGGGATGAACGCCAACTCGATCGGCTGCCAGGGACTGACCCGCGTCTGGCGAATGGCCACCTCCCACTTCTCCCACCGCGACAACCAATCGTCGTCCGCGTCCAGGCGCTCGCGAATCAAGCCGTCGATTCGATCCAACACCGCTTCCCGCTTCGTCTGTTGTTCGGGTGTGTAGACCGTCCGGCTCGCTTCGTGGCAATTGTTGAGCAGCGCGAACAGGGCGTAGTAATCTTCGTGTGACAGCGGGTCGTACTTGTGCGTGTGGCACTGGGCGCATTGCACGGTCAGCCCCAGCATCGACTTGCCGATCGCGTCCATGCGGTCGAACATCGCTTCCATCCGAAATTGCTCCGGGTCGACGCCACCCTCTTCGTTGATCATCGAATTGCGGAGGAAGCCGGTCGCAACGAAATCGTCCTGAGTTGCTCCCGGCAAGCGATCGCCCGCGATCTGCTTGATCAGGAATTGGTCATAAGGAAGGTCTTCGTTGAGTGCCCGAACGACCCAGTCGCGGTAAAACCAAACCGACCGAGGTTTGTCCTTCTCGAACCCGTCGCTGTCCGCGTAACGAGCGGCGTCCAACCAAACGCGGCCCCAACGCTCGCCGTGATGGACCGATTCGAGCAGTCGGTCGACGAGCTGTTCGTAGGCGTTGGGGGAAGGGTCCGCGACAAACCGCTCGACCTCCTCCGGTTCGGGCGGCAGGCCGATCAGATCGAGATAAACCCGCCGGATCAGGGTTTGCCGGTCGGCGGCGGGCGACGGAGATAGGCCTTGACGGAGCATCGCGTCGAGCACCCAGGCGTCGATCGTTCCCGACGGCCAATCGTGATACTCGCCCCAGGCCGCCCGATCTGGCAACTCGGCCTTTCGCGGCGGGACGAAGGCCCAGTGTTCGGCAAAATCGGCACCCTGCTCGATCCAGCGACCGATCAAGTCGATCGCCTGGTCGTCCAGTCGTTTGCCGGTGTGTGGTGGCGGCATGACCAAGTCCGGATCGTCGCTGTTGATCCGATGCCACAATTCGCTCGTCGCCAAATCGCCCGGTACGATCGCTCCGCCAACCGGTGAAGCCGCGTCACCGACGGCAAGGTCGAGCCTCAAGTCCGCTTCGCGATGCGCGGCGTCGGGACCATGGCAGGCGAAACAGGCGTCCGACAGCAGCGGCCGAATCTGACTGGCGAAATCGACCTTGTCGTCATCGACCTTGCCGTCATCGACTTTGCCGTCTGGTCCAGGTCCCGCCGCCGCGTCCGCTGCCACCGCCGCGCCCACAGGGGCGGACAAGGTTGACTGTGGCCCGTCCTGCGGTATCGGTTCCTGGGCTACCAAATCGGTCACGAGCACCACCGCCAAAGCCGAAGCGATCATACTGGCCCGTGTCGCCGTCCGTTGTCGGCAACCGAACGAAACGCCCCGACCGTGGCGGGCCCGCGACCGGGGCGCGAATTGAGAAACCGGGTGCGACTTTGTGGCATTCATAGTGCTATTGTAAACCCAACAGAGGGAGTTAAGCTTCCGTTACTGGCGATTGAGGAGTTGTAAGCCGCGTCGATCGGCTCCCCTCCCATTGATCGCCCGTTCCCGAGCGTGTCAAGCTTGCGACGCTCCCTTGTGGGCAGCCTTTGCGTCATCATTTTAACCGTGGCCGCACGGCGGGTCACGGCTCGCAAACCACCTCCCCCATCACCGACAAGGAACCCACGCGTGTCACCTGCTGTAGTGATCTCCCTTTCGACCTTGGCCGCGCTGATCGCACTCTTTTGGGCCAGACGGTTTTTCCTCGAAATGATGAGCCGAGACGAGGGGACGGAATTGATGCGGGAGATCGCCGCTAGTGTACGGAGCGGTGCCGCGGCCTACCTGAATCAGCAGTTCAAGTGGGTTGCGATCGTTTTCGTGGTCGTCGCCCTGCTGTTGGCTTACGCGTCGTTCGGTTTAGGCCTGCAAACGGCATTTTTGCCGTTCGCTTTTTTGAGCGGCGGTCTGTTTTCCGGGCTAGCGGGCTGGTTCGGCATGAAGACCGCGACCTGGGCCAGCAGTCGGACGGCGGCGGGGGCTCAGCATTCGCTCAACGACGGTTTGACGATCGCCTTCCGCAGCGGGGCGGTGATGGGGCTGACCGTCGTCGGCTTGGGGCTGTTGTTCGTCTGTGGCTGGTTCACGATTTTGTACTGGATTGTGCCGGCGGTTGGCCGGGAAGGCTCGACGATGACCCTGTCCCAGATTTCGGTCGCGATGCTGTCGTTCGGGATGGGGGCGAGCGCCCAGGCGTTGTTCGCCCGTGTCGGCGGCGGGATTTTCACCAAGGCGGCCGACGTCGGCGCCGACTTGGTCGGAAAGGTCGAACACAGCCTTCAAGAAGACTCGCCTCGCAACCCGGCGACGATCGCCGACAACGTCGGAGACAACGTGGGGGATGTCGCGGGGATGGGGGCTGACCTTTACGAATCGTACTGTGGTTCGATTTTGGCGGCCGCCGCGTTGGGCGTTGCCGCCTTCGGTTCCGGCGTTTTGGTCCCGGAGGGGATGACGACGCGGTCGGCGCAATTGGGCGCGATGATGTTGCCGATCGCGATCGCCGCTGCTGGGATTTTGCTATCGATCGTCGGGATCTATGCCGTGCGAACGGGCGAGGAATTGTCCCAAAAGGCCCTGCTGGTGGCGCTCGGCCGCGGCATCAATCTCGCTTCCGCGTTGGTGATCGTCGCCGCGGTCGGGTTGTCGATGTTGCTGATGCCGAACGTTGAGGGGACCAAGTTGTTCGGGTTCCTGCCAGGCGTGTCGCTGAGCATCATCGTCGGTTTGGCTGCCGGTTGGTCGATCGGAAAATGGACGGAATATTCGACCAGTGACGAGTACCGGCCGACCCGCGAGTTGGCGGCCCAAGCGAAAACCGGTCCGGCGACGCTGATCATCAGCGGGATCGCGGGCGGGATGATCAGCACCTGGGTACCCGTGGTGATCATTTGTGCCGCGACCCTGGCCGCCTTCGGGTTCGCGACCGGTGGCCGGTTTCAGGACTTGCAATACTTCTCGCTCGGCCTTTTCGGGGTCGGCATCGCCGCCGTCGGCATGCTCAGCACGTTGGGGATCACCTTGGCGACCGACGCTTACGGGCCGATCGCTGACAATGCCGGTGGCAACGCCGAAATGGCGGGGCTCGATCCGATCGTCCGAGACCGTACCGACGCCCTGGACAGTTTGGGCAACACCACCGCGGCGACCGGCAAAGGGTTCGCAATCGGCTCGGCCGCTTTGACGGCGCTTGCGCTGCTGGCGGCTTATTTCGAGGGTGTTCGAGACGGTTTTCAACGTTGGGGGGACGATTTCGCAACGACTGTCGAGGGGGATGGGTTTCATGCCGCCAGCGCCGACTTCCTGATCCGACGTGATGGCGAACAGGTAGAAAAGTACCTCGTGTATCGCGACCCTGCCGACAAGGCCGGCATAGACTGGGAGGCCTTTGCCTTCCCGGGTTCGACCCCGGGGCGTGGCCGCCACCCGGAAACGGAATCCCGTCTGGTTGCGATCGAAGCGGCGACCATCCGAGATTTTTCGAATTTCTACGACGCATCGCTGATGAACCCGCGGGTCTTGGTCGGCGCGTTTTTGGGGGCGATGAGCGCCTTTGTGTTTTGCGCCATGACGATGCAATCGGTCGGTCGTGCCGCGCAAGGGATGGTCGTCGAGGTTCGCCGGCAATTTCACGAGAACCCCGGCATTCTGGACGGAACCGTCAAGCCGGATTACGCCCGTCCGATCGAATTGAGCACTCAAGCCGCGCAGCGGGAGATGATCCTCCCCAGCTTGCTGGGGCTGCTGTTGCCGATCCTGGTGGGGCTGTTGCTGGGCGTCGGCGGTGTGATCGGTTTGCTGGCCGGCAGTCTGACATGTGGCTTCTGTTTGGCGATCTTCATGAGCAACAGCGGCGGGGCTTGGGACAACGCGAAAAAGTACATCGAAGCGGGGCATCATGACGGCAAGGGCAGCGACGCCCACAAGGCCGCTGTCGTCGGCGACACCGTCGGCGACCCGTTCAAGGATACCAGCGGCCCCAGCCTCAATATCCTGATTAAACTGATGAGCATGGTGAGCGTCGTGGTCGCCGGGCTGATCGTTCGCTACAGCTTGGTTGCACTCGGCTGGTTTTGACCTAAGCTCCCTTTGACAGCTCCGCGCGGGTCGGCGGCGGCTCGCTCGGCTCCAAAGTTTTCACCACCCGTCGTTGACCCGGCGGCGTTTTTTTGACAGATCAAACATGCCCTCTGCCGCTCGCATTTCCGGGATCCTGACGCCGAACATCACCCCCGTCGATGCCGCCGGTCGGGTCGATGAGGACAAGTTGAGAGGCTACGTCGACTGGCTGATCGAACGGGGGGTCGACGGGCTTTATCCCAATGGCAGCACCGGTGAGTTCGTCCGGTTCACGGCCGAAGAACGCCGGCGGATCGTCCGGATCGTAGTCGACCAGACCCGAGGACGCGTGCCGGTGCTCGCCGGTGCGGCGGAGGCGAATGCCCGCGAAACGATCGACGCCTGTAACGATTATGCCGATGTCGGCGTCCGGGCGGTCGCGATCGTCGCGCCGTTTTACTACCGGCTCAGTAGCGAAGGGGTGTACGCCTATTTTCGTGAAATCGCCGCTGCGGTACGGGTCGACGTGACCCTTTACAACATCCCCCTGTTTGCCTCGCCGATCGACGTCGACACGGCCGTCCGCTTGGCGAGCGAGTGTCCTCGGATCATCGGGATCAAGGACAGCAGCGGTGATCTGCCTGCCATGATGCGGATGATCGCCGCCATCCGGCCGATGCGTGAGGACTTCACCTTCTTGACCGGCTGGGACACGGCGCTCGCACCGATGCTGATCGTGGGGGCTGACGGCGGCACGAACGCGACCAGCGGTGTCGTTCCCGAATTGACCCGCAGCCTGCACCGGGCGGTTGTCGACGGCAGGATCGACGACGCGATTCGGCTGCAGTATCAACTGCAGCCGCTGTTCGAAGCGATGCTGTCGCTCGGCGAATTCCCGGAAGGGTTCCGCGCCGGGGCTCGCTCTCGCGGCTGGGATTTAGGACTGGGACGCGTCCCGGTTTCCGAAGACCAACGGCAACAGATCGCCGCGATGCAGAACCGCATCGATCATCTCGTCGCCGGGGTCCAAGGCGATTTGCTCAGCACGCCCGCGGCCCCGACGACACGACGTGAAGAAGGCTGCTCACCCGACGCGATCGACCAGATCGTCCGGCGGGTGCTCGCCCAATTGCAGGGCTGAACGCCGATCCACGTCCCCTGACGACCGTCGCGAGCTAACCCAACTCGACATCGGCCCAATCGACAGCGAACGTCTCCTGGCAGCCCGGGCAACGAACTCGTTTGCCAAGCGCCGCCTCGCGGACCCGCGATTGCCGTTGGCAGTGGGGACAAGTCGCCCGCAGGGTGTGTGGTTCTGCGAGCATCGACTCGATTTGGTCGGCTGGCACCCCGGGCACCGTGATGTCCGGTGCGGCCAAGGTCGTCATCAAAGCTTCCGTCAATGTCGGGACATCGGCGACTCGGTCCGCCATCCTGCGGACCGAATCCTCGAACGCGTTGCGGGCCAACCGCCCGTTGCCGAAATGGCGAGTCCGTTGCCGATGAGCGGCCGCCAAGGCCAGCAGCAGCCGATGCCGGCTGTCGGCCGGCAACCGGAAGTCGTTCCGCCTACAGAGCTGCTCGAAAATCCTGCCCAATTCGACGGGTGCGTAATCAGGAAACTCGATCCGCGTGTTGACCCGCGAAGTGAGGCCGGGGTTGGAACGGATCATCCGGTCCATTTCGTCGGGATAACCAGCCAAGATCACGACCAGCCGATCGCGGTCATCCTCCATCCGCTTGAGCAGGGTTTGGATCGCTTCCCGGCCGTACGAGTCGTCCGTCGAACCACCCGCCAGGCTGTAGGCTTCGTCGATGAACAGCACCCCGTCGAGTGCCGATTGACAGAGGGCGTTCGTTTTCGGCCCGGTTTGGCCGGCGTACTGCGCGACCAGGCCGCTGCGGTCGGTTTCGACCAAATGGCCGCTGCGGAGGATGCCCATGGCCCCCAAGATCTGGCCGACGATCCGGGCGACGGTCGTCTTGCCTGTACCCGGGTTGCCGACGAACGACATGTGGAGGCTGATCGGCATCGTCGCCAAACCGGCCGCCTGACGCCGCCGTTGCAATTGCAAGAAATTCGATAGCGAGCGGACCCGCTGCTTGACCGTGTCCAGCCCGACCAGATTTTCCAGTTCGGCTAACGCGTCCGCCAATCGCTTGGCCGGATCTTCTGTGGCGTCCGGCCCATCAACGTGAACGGACTCCGCTTGCTCGGGCGAGCGGAGAAACTCGGTTTCCCCCGCGGACGGTTCCTGGCAAGTCACCCGTCCGGCACCGCCGGACCTCAGCACGCGGCTGACCTCTTCCTGGATCTGGTGCAACCGACTCGTCTCGGCCACGGTCGGCTGACCATCACTTTTGGCGATCAAGTTGGCCAGTCGCGACACGAGTGTCTCGATTTGACCGACCGCATCGCGCAGCGGAGGGTAGCGCACGAACGGGGCCAGCAGCGACCCCCAACTGAGTTGATCGGAGCGTTCGGCCAAGCCTTCGATCGCGTCTCGCAGTCGTGCCCCGCGCAGCGGTTCGTCCCACAGGTGCTCGATCAGCATGGCGCCGATCCGTTTCTCCGCCGAAGTCCATCTTCCGTCCGCGCGGCTGATCTCCGTGAAGACCTTGATCAACAGTCCGCGGTGCAGGTCTTCCATCAGTTCGTCGAACCGCTCGAGCAACTCGCCCAATTCGGTCGGATGACGCCGCACCATCAGCCGCCCGCAGGCTTGGTACAGCGCCCGGCAATCCCGAAAGATGCGACGGAGCGGCGGTTCGAACTCGCTGGGAGAGACTGCCTGAGCCATGAACAGAGATCAATCGAAGGACGGTTCCGAGGGTAGATCGGTTAGCGTAACCCAACCTGATCCTCGAGGGGACCTTCGGCCGCAGGGATCGACTTAACTGCCGTCCGTAGCGATCGTCTTCGCGGCCTTCCACAGCGGCGTTTCGGGCGCTCGCGGGTTCCAGTTCAGGGCCTCGGTCATCTGCCGTTCCGCCGCCTTTCGCTCCCCGCGGCTGAAGCACACGGCGGCGCGGGCGATGCAGAGTTGGTCCGGGTCGGTCACCCCTTCCGCCGCCAGTTCGAGATCGGCATCCGCTTCGTCCGACCTCCGTTCCGCCGCCAGGCAGACCGCCCGCATCAACAACGCGTCGACATAGAGGTCGCCGCTGAGGCCACCTGTCGAACCCAACGCGAGATTGAGCGATTCCAAAGCGGTTGCGACGTCACCTGACTCGAAAGCCGCCACCGCCCGGTCCCAGGCGGCTTGCGATGACGCGACGGTCGTTGCGGAAATCGGGCGAGGCCCGCAACCGGCACTCAAACCCACGACGAATCCGATCGCCAACATCACGACGGCTCCGACGGTCGAAAGGGTGTTCGATGAGTCCGTATTCGTCCCTCGCGAGGTTTGGTCACGCCCCGGCGAGCGAGCCCCGCCGCCCGGGAAGGCGAACGCGCCAGAGACAAATCCGGGGCTCGCCCTGATCCACGCATCGCCCGCCCTCGCACCCCTCGGTTCCGGCCTGCAGGAATCGCGATCACGGCCCATCGAAAGCCACCGCGGTGGTGTGAGTCCGCGTCCCGAGTTCCCGCCAGAGGCTCAGATCGATCGAGTCGGTCAAGAACTTGACCGCTCCATCGCCCAGCCCGACATTCACGCCACCGGGATGCTTGCTGCGGGCGGAGACGATCGCGTGCTCGCCGGGGGCGTCGGGGATCGCACTCCAACCGCCGCAATCGTGATGCCGCCAATTGGGCGACGCGACGTGGTTGTAGAAGGTGCTGGCGTAGAACGCGAACGGCCAACCGTTGGAAAAGTTGCTCCCGTGCAGCCAACGTCCTGCCGAATTGAAATGGAACAGGCCTGGCCCGCCGGCGAACGTCGAGCACCGCTGCATGATCTCATCCGGCAACCACAACCGATTGGCCCTGCCGGGTACGGTCACGATGTCCTCCAGCGGCGGTCGGGTGGTCGCCAAGTTCAGGCCGCTTCCCTTGGTCCGTTCGGCCAGAAAGACGACGTTCGACAAGCCGACCCGGTAAGCCGCGACACTCAGCCCTTCGCCGATCGTGAAGGCGCCGTTGCCCGACGCCCGATAGCCGCCGTGGCTGGCGGAATGCACGTGGTTGTGATTGCTGTCTTGGGCACCCGCATGCGGGCTCGAACCGCCGAAGTTCCAGCGGTAATTGTTTTCGGAAACGATGCGGCCGGTGTTCGGGTCCGAGGGACATAGGAACAATCCGGCCGCTTGAGAGTACGCCGCGTAATTGGCGTTGGTCGGTCGTCCGTCGGTCGTCATCCGGACGGCCGTGGCCCGAGAAAAATCGATCAGGTCATACAGGTTGCCCTGTTCCATGTACGGCAGGATCGCGATGTGAACCGATCGAAAGCCGGTCCAATGGCCGCTGCCCGGGTTCTGATTGACCTGGTTGTAATTCGTGTAGCTCGTTCGCACGCCCGAGGCATCCCGCCAATCGGGAGTCAACCGCCCGGCGGGGAAACGGCGATGACTCGTTTCATAGTTGTGCAGCGCCAACGTCATCTGCTTGACATGATTGGAACACCGCATCCGCCGCGCGGATTCCCGAGCCGACTGGACCGCCGGCAGCAACAGGCTGACCATCACGGCGATGATCGAAATCACCACCAGCAATTCGATCAGCGTGAATCCATCCACACGACGAAACCTCATGATCGGTCTCCGAATGAAGGGAAATGCCTGTGGGCACGACGCATGTGCTCGCCCGATCGGGCTAATCGCGAGCGGCCATTATTTGCGAATGGCGTCATGACAATCCACCATTTTTTTGGGAAAAAAATGGGCGCCGATCGCTTGGGGAGTCGGCCGCATTCCCGCCGATCCGGCGCGGGCCGTAACGCCGTTCGCCCGGTCGCTGGAAACCGCCTCAACCGCTCGACACCCCCGTTCCGTTCGCTGCCCCCATCCACTCGACATCCAGGGGGCGGATCGAATACGCTTAGTCCGATTGGGCAGGCGGAGTCCCAATATCCTCGGCCGGGGCCGACTCCCGTACCGAGCCGAGAAGCCTCACGCTCGACACCCGGCGTGGGCCTCCATCGTCACCAGCAGCGAGTGATTTCTGTGTCCGTCAGCCAAACTTCGATCTCCTTCGAGGGCTACGCCCCGGGGAATTTTTTTGATGAGCTGATCGAAGCGAGCGGCCATCCGCGGCCCGACGCGGCGCCGCTGGTGGACGCGATCAATCGGCTCCCCGATGGTGATCTGATCCGTCGCCAAGCCGCGATCGAACGCTCGCTGCACCGGATGGGGATCACCTTCGCCGTGTACGGCGACACCAGCGGCACCGAAAAGATCTTCCCCTTTGACATCGTCCCCCGCGTCGTCGGCTGCATGATGTGGCGGCACATCGAGGCGGGGCTGAAGCAGCGGATCAAGGCGCTGAACCTGTTCATCGACGACGTCTACAACGCGAAGGAAATCCTGCGGGAAGGGATCGTTCCCCGTGATCTGGTCGAACAGGCCTCGACCTACTTGCAGCCCTGCGTCGGGCTGAAGCCACCCGGCGGGATTTGGTGTCACATCACCGGCACCGACCTGATCCGTGACGCCGACGGGGCCGTGTTCGTGCTGGAGGACAACCTCCGTTGCCCGTCGGGCGTGTCTTACGTTTTGCAGAACCGGGCGGTGATGAAGCGGAATTTCCCGCAGGTATTCGCGACTTGCAAGGTCCGCCCGGTCAGCAATTATCCGTCCCGGCTGTATGAGATGCTGCGTGAGCTGGCGGCCGATCGGGTCAGCGATCCGACCGTCGTGGTCTTGACGCCCGGCATGTACAACTCGGCCTATTACGAACACTCCTTCTTAGCTCACCAGATGGGCGTCGAATTGGTCGAGGGACGCGACCTGGTCGTCAAAGACGGCTTTGTCTACATGCGGACCACCGAAGGCCCGCAACGGGTCGACGTGATCTATCGTCGCGTGGACGACACGTTCCTCGATCCCAAAGTTTTTCGATCCGATTCGGTCTTGGGTGTCGCCGGGCTGATGGACGCCTACCGGCGTGGCAACGTGGCGCTCGCAAACGCCCCCGGCACCGGGGTCGCCGACGACAAAGTCGTCTACGTCTACGTCCCCGACATGATCCGCTTTTATCTCAACGAAGAGCCGATCTTGCCGAACGTCCCGACCTACATCTGCCAACGCCCCGAAGATCAAAAGTACGTGCTGGCTCACCTCGACGAACTGGTGGTCAAGCCGGCAGGCGAATCGGGCGGTTACGGCATGTTGATCGGCCCCCATTCCACCGCCGAACAGCGGGCCGAGTTTGCCGAAAAGATCCGTCAGGATCCGCGAAACTTCATCGCCCAACCGACCCTGTCGCTGTCCCGCATGCCGACGATCATCGACGGGGAATTGCACGGCCGACACGTCGACCTGCGCCCGTACATCCTGCACGGGATCAGCGATACTTGGGTGCTCCCCGGTGGGCTGACTCGCGTCGCGCTGCGAGCCGGTTCGTTGGTCGTCAATTCTTCGCAAGGGGGCGGCAGCAAGGATACCTGGGTCGCCGCCGAGCCGGGACACGGCGAAGTCGACACCCACGCCGATGCCTGATTCGCGGCTCCCCGGTTGATCGGGGGCCCGGTTGTGTCACCCCGCAGCGGACCAACCAAAGACAACCAACACACGATCACCGCCTCGCGAACACCACGCCTGCCGATTCCAACAAACATGCTTTCTCGAGTCGCCGAATCGATCTTTTGGATGGCCCGCTACATCGAGCGTGCCGAGAACACGGCCCGGTTCGTCGAGGTCACTTTGAACCTGGTGCTGGATCAACCGATGGGGGTCGATCAGCCCTGGCGGCCATTGATCAACGCGACCGGCGACGACGCGGCGTTCGACAAGTCCTACCGGGTCGCGGACGCCGAATCGGTCACCCGATTCCTGGCCTTCGATAAGACTTATCCGAATTCAGTCATCCGGACGCTGCGGAGCGCCCGCGAGAACGCCCGGTCGGTCCGCGAATCGCTCTCCTCGGAAGCTTTCGAGCAGATCAACACGCTTTACCATTTTGTCGATGCCGCCGCCCGCGCGGGGTCCCAACCCGATTCGGCGACCGAGTTTTTCGACGTGATCCGGCATCACTGTCATTTGCTGACGGGAATCCTCGACGCGACGATGTCCCATGACCAGGCCTGGCAATTCGCCAACATGGGGCGATTGCTGGAACGGGCCGACAAGACGTCTCGGATCCTCGACGTGAAGTACTTCACGCTGCTGCCGTCGGTCGATTCCGTCGGCACCGCGTTGGATGACCTGCAGTGGTCGAGTCTGCTGTTTTCGATCAGCGGCTTCGAAGCCTACCGTCGGCACCACCACATGATTCGCAGCGAATCGGTGGTCGATTTTTTCTTGTTGCACCCCGAGTTCCCTCGCTCGGTGTTGTTTTGCATCGAGAATATCCAGAGTTCCCTGGCCGCGATCCGAGGCAAATCGACCGACCGACGCCACAAGAAGCCGGCGAGCCAAGTCACCGCCGTCCTGAAGCGACTCCACACCACCACCGCGAAGGATATCCTGGCCTTCGGCCTCCACCAGTTCGTCGATTCGTTGCAGGGTGACATGAACCGGATCGGTGATCGCATTTCGGAAACCTATTTCCGCTAAACCTAAAAGCGCCGCGCCCAAGTACCAGGCCGCTCCCTTGTCCCCCCCGCACCCCCGCACCCTGCTGATCCGAACCCCTGCCAAGCTGAATCTGTTTCTTGAATTGCGAGGCAAACGACCCGATGGCTATCACGAAATCGAAACCGTGATGATCCCGGTCAGCCGGTTCGATTCGCTCGCGGTCCGTCACACCCCCGACCTGCCCGGCGTCCGCTTGCGAACCCGGTGGCGCCCGTCCGTCGACCACTGGACCCGAACGCTGGGGGAAGCGGCCCGGTCGCTGTTGGACATCCCGGACGATTCGAGCAACCTGATCCACCGGGCTGTCGCCGCCACCCAGCATGCTTTGCGGATCGAGGGCGGCTTCGACATCGTGGCGGGCAAACGCATCCCGGCCGGCGCCGGCATGGGCGGGGCCAGCAGCGACGCCGCCGCCGCCATTCGGGCCGTCGTGACCTTGGCTCGCCTGCAACCGCCGCAGCAGCAATTGGCAGACATCGCCGCCGGCATCGGCAGCGACGTCCCGTTCTTCTTGACACCTGACCCGCTGGCGAAGTCGGCAGTCGGCCCCACCGTCACGATCGCCACCGGGCGGGGAGAACTCCTGCGGATCGTTTCGATCCCACGACGACTCTGGTTCGTCGTCGCTTTTCCCCGTGGCGGGCTGTCGACGGCTCAGGTCTATGCGGCCGCCAAGGTCCCAGATGAACCCGAGCCGTCCGCTAATTTTCTAGCCGCGTTGACAACGCCCGCTTCCGGCGCGTTAGACTTCCCGATGTTGAATCGATTGTCCCAGCCGGCCAAGAGCCTCTCCCCGGCCGTCGCAGAACTACTCAATCGGATGGAGTCCGAAGGTCTCCAACCCGCCATGCTGACGGGGAGCGGGGCGGCCTGCTTCCATGTCTGCCGAGATCGGGGCGAGGCCGAACGCCTCGGACGCCGACTTCGCGATAGCTGGTCGCGTTCCGCGGCAGCCGGCTTGGTGATGGTCCTATCGAGCGTCTCGAATCGTCCCCGTTGGAGATTTTGCCGCTAAAGGAAACAGGCTTCGAAAACTTCGGGTCCTTCACGCCCCCTTCCTTTTCTCGGTCGGGGGCTCGGCGACCCGATCGATCGAACCGCTCGGACGGATCCGAAACCACCCACGCGAACACCACCCACTCCGGTTAGGGAGAATCGAACCGTGGAAGTGACCGAAGTCCGAATCAAGCTGATGGAAGGGAGCGAGGACCGCCTACGGGCGTTCTGCAGCATCACCCTGGACCACTGTTTTGTCATCCGTGACCTAAAAATCATCGATGGCTTGAGCGGCCCGTTCGTCGCGATGCCGAGTCGGAAACTGTCGGCCCATTGCTTTCGCTGCCATTACAAGAACCACCTGCGGGCGGCGTATTGCAATCAGTGCGGGGCCAAACTGCGGGCGCCAGCGGCCTCGGACGTGCCTCAAAAACTCTATGCCGATGTCGCCCACCCGGTGAACAGCGATTGCCGCGAACGGATTTCCGCCGTCGTGCTGGCCGAGTTCGAGAACGAATTGGGGCGGGCCACCGAACCGGGATACCGCTCACGCTATGACGACGATTTCGATTCGATCTCGGAGTCTTCGGATGAGGACTTCACCCCCAAGGCTCGCCCCCAACCGACCGCTGACTCTGACGATCCCCCGGTGATCCACCGCGTGGACGCCGCCCGTCCGGCCGGTTCGGTCCCGGCCCCGCCCCATCTGCCACGCCACTCAACCCCCGCTTCGGAGCCTTGGGAAGCCGCAGCGAAACCGAATTCGTCCCCCCGCCCCGCGGTTCGTGAAACGGCCCGTCCGCCACAGGCGGATGCCCCTTCCATCCGCACGGAAACCGACCAAGACGACGCGGGCGGCTTTGGCGCCGGCATCTTTGACTAAACCGATGGGGTTGCCCCGGCCTCGCGGAGCACACCGACCGCCATCGCGATGCCTTCCGCTTCCGACCCGATGAGGCCATCCAACTGTGCGTCACGGACACTACCGAGCGCTCGCTTGAATGCCGGCCCGGGACGGTAGCCGAGCCCGATCAAGGTTTGGCCGGTAACCAAGTGAGGCGGGTCGAGCCGTTCGGCGGACCAGTTCGCGATCCGCTGGCGACAAAACTTGATTCCTGTTAAATCCCCGCCGACGGCGATCGCCCAGGCTTCCGCCGCGGCCAAAACTTTGTCGCGGTGCCGCCGCACCAACGCCGGCTGGACGACCGACCACGCCAACCGCTCGGCCGCGATCACCCGGTCGCGGTCCCGCACCGATCGCATCACCCCCTCGCGTTCATCCGTCGACCATCGCCAATGCGACGCCAACTGGTCGATCGTCGCGGTCGGGTCAGCCGCCGTGGCACCCACGATCGCGGCGACACAGGCGACAAAATCGGGAGGCTGGACCGCCCCGGCGATCCGGGCTGCCAATTCCAGCGATTCGCGATCCGATTCCAAACCGGGCCAAATCTCACCCAACAGGTGGGTGTCGGCCAACAGCTCGATCGCCACCGCGGCGCCCTGACCGCCCAGCATTCGTCGCATCTCCGCCCCGATCCGCTCGCCGCTGGTGACCTTCACCTGGGCGGCGAATTGGCGGATCGCCACCGCGGTCCCGTAATCGATCGTGAATCCCAAGACCGCGGCAAAACGGATCGCCCGCAACATTCGTAACTTGTCTTCGCCGATCCGCAGGCCTGGGTCACCGATCGCCCGCACGACCCGCTTGGCCAAGTCGGCCCGCCCGCCGACGAAATCGACCACCGTGTCTGCCACCGGGTCGTAAAACAGACCGTTGATCGTGTAGTCGCGACGCAACGCGTCTTCTTCCGCGGTCCCGTAGCGGACGTGATCCGGGCGCCGACCGTCGCTGTACTTGCCATCGCTACGAAACGTCGCGACCTCGGTCGGCGTGGGCCCCTGCCCCTGAACGCCGATCACGCCGAAGGAAGCGCCGAAAGCCAAGGTCCGCCGGTGGCCGAACAGGTCGCGGACGGTCGTCGGGGTGGCGTCGGTGGCCACGTCAAAATCCTTGGGAACCAACCCCAACAGCCCGTCGCGGACACACCCTCCAGCCAGGTAGGCGACGAACCCGTCCGACTGGAGTCGACGGATGATTCGCAACGCGTCGGCGGCCGGAACGCTATCAAAATCGAACAAACCCACAATCCGGAAGTCGGGGAAGGTGTCTGCAAAAAATGATGCCCAACGGGTACATTCTCGGTAGCATCTCCCCCAGACGATACCAGGTCAGCTCCGAAATGAATCGCCCCAAACCGTTCGTGAAAGGAAAACGCGGCGTTGTCGGGGTGATGCTCCGCGGCGACAAATTGCTGACGATCCGTCGTAGCCAATTCGTAACCGCCCCCGGAAAACTCTGCCTGCCCGGGGGGACGATCGAAGTGGGCGAGACCGAACAACAGGCGCTCGTCCGCGAGATGAAAGAAGAACTTTCGATCGATGTCGTGCCTGTCCGCTGCTGCTGGCGGAGCGTCACCCCCTGGGGCACGAAACTCGCCTTCTGGTGGGCCGATCTGGACGAAGCCGTTGAGCCGCTACCCGATGTCCACGAAGTCTCCGAGTACTACTGGATGGACCACCGCCAAATTTATCTGGCGAGCGAAGTCCTGCCGAGCCTGCCACGGTTCATCGAAGCCTGGCGGGATGGCGAAGTCGATCTGCCGATGATCTGGCGATTCTGAATCATCCCCTCGTACCCTCTTTCTTTACCCGCCGAGCCGATCATGATCCCCGGCCTCTCCGCTGATCAGCATGTCGTCCGCATCTCGCAGGGCGAAGCCGTCGCTGCCCAGTACGCCTGGGAAGGCGGCCAGTACTGCGCGCTGCATACCCCGCGGGGGATCGTCGGCTGCGGGATCTACGACGTGGCCTGCGCGGATGTCTTCGACATCGCACTGGCGATCGCCCGTGGGACTCCCGAGCATCCTCTCCGAACGGGCGAAGATCTGCTCGATGCCAAAATCGTCGGGGTCAGCCGCCGTGCGGATCAGTTGGGAATCCGAGTCGGCATGACCGGCCGTGAAGCGGTCGCCTGCCTGCTCGCCCCCCCGGCTGCGTAAGACCCTGGCCCGCCGCTCTGTTAGCATGGCATGACAACGGCCGGAGCCGAGCGTCGGGAGCTCAGATGTTCCGCCGTGACCCGTGACCCGTGACCCGTGACCAAACACCCGCCCGAGAGCACCCGACCATGAGCCAATCGAACGATCTGCCGCTGCACGGCCAAAGCGTCCTGATCCTGACGGGTGACATCTACGAAGATCTCGAGTTGTGGTACCCGAAACTGCGGCTGGAGGAAGCCGGGGCCTCGACGACCCTGGCAGGGCCCGCGGCGGCCACCCAGTACGTCGGAAAAAATGGCTACCCGTGCGTTTCCGACGCCGCGATCGAAGACATGAAAGCCACCGACTTCGACGCCTTGGTCGTTCCCGGCGGCTTCATGCCGGATAAACTCCGCCGCGACCCGGCGGTGCTGCAACTGGTGCGGGATTTCCAAGCGGCTGAAAAGCCGATCGCCGCGATCTGTCACGGCGGTTGGATCCCGATCTCAGCCGGCGTCTACCGCGGCGTTCGCGTGACCGGCTCACCCGGCATCAAGGACGATCTGGTCAACGCCGGCGGCTTGTACGAAGACGCTTCCGTCGTCGTCGACCGCAATCACGTCACCAGCCGCCGCCCTGACGACCTCCCCGACTTCTGCCGAGAACTGATCCGCCTGATGCTCAACGGCTGA
>RECD01000103.1 GCA_007694185.1 Planctomycetaceae bacterium | reverse complement strand
GCGGCTATTCGCGAGCGGCGCCAGGTTTTGAAAAGCGTTTCACCCCTAGCCGTGGCAAACGCGAGCCCCTCACCCCCAACCCCTCTCCCCGCGGCGGGGAGAGGGGAGCACCAGACGGAGGGAACTGGCCGCGGAAGGTGACACCCACCTTTTTCTGGGGTTTGGGTACATGGGGGGCGACGGAACGCTCGGTTCAGGGCCCTGGAGCGACCTTCCATCGTCTCAACTCCCCTCTCCCCGCGGCGGGGAGAGGGGAGCACCAGACGGAGGGAACTGGCCGCGGAAGGTGACACCCACCTTTTTCTGCTTGATCCGGCTCGGGCAAAGCGACCGCAACAACCGCAACAACCGCAACGACCGCTACGACCGGAACTTTCCCGTTAATTCGCAATTCCCAAACGACCGGCATCTAGCGCATCGCCTGGCCTCGCAATGGTCGATTTCCCGCCTTGGACATGCGACCGGAGGCCACGGCCGCTCGATAAATTCGACAGGGCGGCCGGAAGCTGTTTGGATGCGGAAAGGGGAACGAGGACAACGGAATGAATTCGATGCGGTGGTGTTTCTGCATGCTGGTCGGTGTGTTGTTGCTGCCCCTGTCCAGCAATGGCCAAGATTATCAGTTGAGCTACACGAACTTGGACTCGACACACCTTCCCAAAGGTCGTTCGGGGCAACCATGGGACTCGTACGTCACGCCGATCGGCTGTGACGACTGCGACGGGCCGAGTTGGTGGAGCGGGGCGTTGGGGAACTGGAAAGACTGGTTGGGCTTTGGCGGCTGTGACGCGATCGGCTGCGACGGTGCCGCCTGCGGCGGGCTGGGATGTTACGGCGGATGTGACGGGTGTGACGGATGTGGCGGGTGTGGCTGCTGCGCTGCGGCGGCTGACGGTCGCAGCCTCTTCGGGCACGGGATCATCAAGCCGGGCGACAAGTGCTTCGATGACTTCATCAGCCCGGTGACCAACCCGATCTTTTTTGAAGACCCGCGGACGCTCACCGAGGTCCGATTCATCTTCATCAACAACAACCTGCCGCGAACGGCCCCATACCGTGGGAATTCGGTCCAGGTTTATGCGGCGCAGGTCCGGATGGCGTTGACGGAACGACTGAGCTTGATCGCTACCAAGGACGGCTTCATCTACTCCCAGTTCGACGACGTGATCGAGCCCGGTTTCGCGGACATCTCTGCGGGTCTGAAGTACAACCTCTACCGCGATCCCTACGCGGGGCGTTTGGTCAGCACCGGGTTTACGTTCGAGATCCCGTTGGGTAGCCCGCGGTCGCTCCAGGGGAACGGCGATGGCGAATTCAATTTTTTCCTGACCGCCGGGACGCGATTGGGTCGCCGGATGCACTACATCAGCGGCGGCGGATTCCGGATCCCGGTCGATTCGGACGCCGAGAACCGGTTGTTCTACTGGAGCAATCACCTCGACTACCGGATCCGCAGCCTGCCGCTGTATGTCTTCACCGAGGGGACTTGGTACCACTACCTCAGCAGCGGCAACGGGCCGCCGGTTGAGGGCCTCGACCTGATCAATGTCGGCGCTGCGGGCGTTACCGGCAACAACATCATCACCCGAGCGGTCGGCTTGAAGGTGATCCCGCGGCGGAACATGGAGATCGGCGGGGCGTTCGAAATTCCGGTCACCGAGCGCGAGGGAATCCTTTCGAACCGCTGGACCTTTGACATGATTTTCCGCTACTAGTTCCGCGGGGATGGCCCCGCAGATCCCATCGCCGGCGACGGGTTCCCCACCCGTCGCCGGTTCCGTTTACGGACTTGCGATTGACGAGGGTTCCCTCCTGCGGCGTTTGCCGCGCGTCGGCCGCCGAGAAATCACGGCAAGCCGCTTTGCGGTAAAGACTTGCATGCCGAGGGTGATGTGGTAGGGTGATCGGAGTCTTTCGGCCCACCTCGCCTGCCCCCTCAGGACACCCGTCGATGCTCCGACTACTGCGCTCTCGCAATCGGCAGACGCTAGCGGTTGAAAGCATGCGGTGGCTCATCACCGCGGTCGCTCTGGTGCTTTTCGCGGTCACGAACGCCCCCTTTCCGGCAGCCCACGTTCGCGCCGCAGACGCCGTTCAACCGATCACCGTGCTGCCCGAGCGAATCGAGATCGATCGCCCGGAGGACACGCCGCAATTGGTCGTGCTTCGCCCGATCGCGGCGGATCGCCAAGACGACTTGACCCGTGAGTCGGAATTCTTGGTCGTCCCCAAGAACTTGGCGACGGTCGATGGGCTCGGGCGATTGCGCCCTTTGCGCGACGGCGTCGGGGAGGTGATCGTCCGTAGCAACGATCAGGAATCGCGGGTGCCGATCGAAGTTCGGGCCTTCGGGGCGTCGCCGCCGGTTTCCTTCCGCCACGAGGTCCTGCCGCTGTTGACCAAGTCGACTTGCAATTCCGGCGGCTGTCACGGCAAGGCGGAGGGGCAGAACGGCTTGAAACTGAGTGTCTTCGGGTTCGATCCGATCGCCGACCATCAGGCGTTGGTGATGGAGGGACGGGGACGTCGCGTTTCGCCCGGCAACCCTGCCAACAGCCTGCTGTACCTGAAGGCGATCGCGGCGGTCCCGCATGGTGGCGGCCAAAAGATCGACCCCGGTTCCCACCGCGATCGACGGTTGCTGCGATGGATCGCCGAGGGGGCAACTTTCACGACTCCCCACGACGAATCGTTGCGGACGGTCGCGATCGAGGTCGAACCGGAATCGCAGGTGATGAGCTTGGGATCTGAGCGGCAATTGCGGGTGACGGCGATCGACGCCTCGGGACGCCGTCGCTGCGTGACAGCGGAAAGTGAATTCGAATCGAACGCGGCGACGATCGCCACCGTCGATCCCGGCGGGCTGATCCACGCCAGCGATTCGCCGGGCGAAGCGGCGATTTTGGTCCGTTATGCGGGTCAGTTGGCGGTCTGCCGCGTGACGTTGCCGCGGCAAGGCGTGGACGTCGGTCGGCCGGCTGAAAACAACTTCGTCGACACCTTGGTATGGGACAAGCTGCAACGGCTCGGGATCCGCCCGAGCGGCTTGAGCGACGACGCTTCGTTCCTGCGCAGGGTGCAGTTGGACACGATCGGCACGCTGCCGACACCCGACGAAGTCCGCGAATTCCTCGCCGACGATTCGCCGGACAAACGCGAACGGCTGATCGGGCGGTTGCTGGAACGTCCCGAATACGTCGATCACTGGACGATGAACTGGTTGAACCTGTTGAAGGCCGACCCGTTGGCGGTTTCGCCCCAAGGCGTCGTCGCGATGCAGCGTTGGCTGCGAGGCGGCCTGAGCGAAAACAAGCCGTTCGACGAGATGGTTTGGGAGCTGTTGACGGTTCAAGGCAACACGTCGGACATCGGGCCGGGCGCGTTCTATAAATCTGCCAACAAGCCGGAGGAATTGGCGAGATCGGTCAGCCAATTGTTTTTGGGGGTCCGGATCGAGTGCGCCGAGTGTCACCATCACCCTTCGGAACGCTGGGGGCAGGATGACTTTGTCGGATTGGCCGGGTTCTTCACCGGCCTGCGGCTGAAGAATCTCCCCAACGGCGAGCAGGCGATTCTGGCGCGAGGCGGCCGGGATTTGCCACATCCTCGCCTGGGTGATCCGGTCCCGGCGCGAGCGCTCGGCGAACCCGATGCCGACTTCACTCACGACACCGACCGCCGCAGGGTGCTGGCGCGGTGGATGATTGCCCCAGACAACCCCTATTTCGCCCGGGCGATCGTCAATCGGTTGGTGGCGCATTACTTCGGCCAGGGGTTGATCGAACCGATCGATGACCTGCGTGAGACCAACCCGGCGTCGAACGAACCGCTGATGCGAGCCTTGGAGGCGCACTTGCGCGACGTCGGGTATGACCTACGAGCCTTCACCGCAACGTTGCTCCGATCGCGGGCGTATCAATCGAGTGACGACACGAACGAGACCAACGCCACGGACCGGCAGAATTTTTCGCATGCGCTGACGAAGACGCTGCCGGCCGAGGTGTTGCTCGACGCGATCTGCCAAGCGACCGGGGTTCCGGAAAAGTTCAACGGCTGGCCGCTGGGGCATCGCGCGATCGAGGTTTGGGACAGCCGGATGCCGTCCTACTTCTTCACGATCTTCGGGCGCCCGGTGCGGGCGACGGTTTGCGAATGTGAGCGGAGCGACCAACCGAGCATTTCGCAAGCCTTGCACCTGCTGCATTCGCCGGAGATCGAAGGGAAACTGAGCCACCGGCGGGGGCGGGCGCGACAATTGGCTGAATCCTCGTTGTCGCCGCCGGAGATCATCACGGAGTTGTATTTGGCGACCGTTTCACGGCCTCCCACGCCGGACGAACTGGAGGGCATGCTCGAAGCGTTTGAAACTCACGGGGCGTCTGGCGCCGCCGGCGCGATACCCGATGACGCTAGCGGGACTTCCGATGTCGCTTCGCGGCGACGGGCGGCGACCGAGGACGTTTTGTGGACTTTGCTCAATTCGAAAGAGTTCCTGTTCAACCATTGACGGTTCGCGTTGGCGGGCCGGTATCGAGACACATCGCGAGGAGACCCGATGCTCAAGATCGCTGTCGGAGAAAAAAGCCAACGGGGCTGTGACCGGATGGTGCGGCGGCATGCCATTCGGTTGGGTGCCGGCGGACTGATCGGGGGGCTGACGCTCCCTCGGTTGTTGGAACTGCAAGCGAAGGCGGCCACGCCGCGGCCGGCCAAAGCCAAATCGTGCATCTTCCTGTTCTTGGAAGGCGGGCCGCCTCACCAAGACATGTGGGACCCCAAGCCGAACGCGCCCGAAGAGATCCGCGGTCCGTTCCGTCCGATCCGCACCAACGTGCCGGGGACGATCGTCACCGATCAGTTGCCGCTGTGTGCGCAGATCGCTGACAAGTACGCGATCCTGCGGAGTCATAGCCATCGGGACAACGGCCATTCGACCGGCTACCACTACGTGATGACCGGTTACAAGCCGAACTTCGCCGACGGCGACAACCCGATCCCCAACAACGACTTCTTTCCTTCGATCGGTTCGATCGTCTCGAAGGAATTGGGGCCGCGCGGCGAGATACCGCCTTACATCAACCTGCCACACCCGATGGGGGGCGGCGGTCCCGGGTTCTACGGCGCCGAGCACGCGCCGTTCGTCATCGAGGCCGATCCGTCTCAACCCGATTTCGAAGTCAAGGACTTGGTCCCGCCGGGGCGGTTGACGCCCGAGCGTTTGGGGTTGCGACGACGACTGTTGGCGAACGTCGATCGCTATCAGCAAGGTATCGAAACGGGACCGGCCGGCGCGATGTCGACCTATTACGAAAAGGCGTTTCGGCTGATCACTTCCCCTGAAGCGAAACGGGCGTTCGACATCCGCAGCGAGCCCGATTCGGTCCGCGACGCCTATGGGCGAACCCAAATCGGCCAGTGCGCACTACTGGCGCGGCGGTTGGTCGAAGCGGGTTGTCGGTTCGTCGGGGTCGATGCACCGGGCTGGGATGTCCACTTCAACTGCTTCCCCAGCCTGAAGACCGACCTGATCCCTTACGCCGATCGGGCTTTCAGCACGTTGGTCACCGACCTGGAACAACGGGGGCTGCTCGACGAAACGCTCGTCGTCATGATGGGCGAGATGGGTCGGACGCCGCGCGTCAACGCGCAAGCCGGGCGGGATCACTGGTCAATGGCCCAGACGATCTTGTTCGCCGGCGGCGGGACACGGCCCGGGATCGTCATCGGGGCGACGGACGAACAGGCGGCCGCACCGATCACCGAACCGATCGGCGTCAGCGACCTGTTGGCGACGCTGTCGACGCTGATGGGGATCGACCCGACGCGGATCCACTACAGCCCACTCGGGCGTCCCGTCCCGATCGTCGATGGCGGCAAAGTGATCCAAGAATTGGTCTGATCGATCGGCTAACGTCCGAATCACAAGGGACGCGGGGTGACACTTGTCTGAGAGAACCGATAACCAGTCGTTGAAAATCGATCACCGGCTGAGCGCTTCGGCCCAACGCTCACGCGGTTTAGCCGCCGTGGTGCGGCTCTGTTTGGTGGCCGGCATCGCGTTGATTGTGAGCGGGTGGGCGACCGGCGTTCGAGCTCAATTGCCACCTGCGATCGGATATCTGCACCCCGGTGGCGGCATTCCCGGGACGACGATCGAACTTGCGATCGGCGGGTACGACTGGACGCCCGACATGGAACTGTTCGTACACGAACCGGGCGTGCGGCTGGAATTGCTCGGACCGCCCGGACCGGTGTTGATCCCCGACCCGCCCTATTGGTTCGGCAAGAAAGCGAGAAGATCGCCGTTCCCGTTACCGCGGGAGTTCCCGGCAAGGCTCAGCATCCCGCCGGGGACCCCACCCGGGATCGTCCGTTGGCAAGCCGCCAATGCCAACGGCGCGACGGCGACCGGTCGCTTGGTGATCAGCGACCTGCCGCAAGTACTCGAAACGCCGGGGAGCGATGACCCTCAGGATTTGCCGTCCCTGCCGCTGGTCGTCGCCGGCCGGATCGAGCGGATTGAAGAGATCGATCGGTATCGGTTCGTCGCCGAGCGAAGCGGGCTGGTCACCTGCGAATGCCTCAGCCGCGGACTTGGCGCACAACTGAACGCGGTGATCGTCGTGAGCGATGTGAGCGACGAACCGGGACGTGTCATTGCCGAAGCGGTCGATTCGGCTGGCCGAGATCTGTGGCTGAGCTTTCCCGTGGAAGCGGGGCGTTCTTACGTCGTTGCGATCCACGACCTCGATTACCGCGGCGACCGATCGTTCGTCTATCGGCTCGGCCTGCGCCCCGGGCCGCGGGTCGTCGCTGCGGTACCGGCCCGCGGTCAACGTGGCGAAACGGTCCCAGTTGACTTCATCGGCTACGGCTTGGCTTCCGGCGGCGCTGATCTGGAATCGGTACGGCGTGAGGTCACCTTTCCCGCGGACGAAACGTCAGCAGCGTTCGATTACCGATTTGAGACGCCGTCGGGCGAACACGCTTCATTCCGACTCGGGCTCTCGGCGAATCGGGAACTGGTCCGGCCGGCGGCCCAGCCTTCAACGGCCGCAACCGCGACCGCGCCCGAGATCGAACCGGATGCGGCGGCGGTGAAGGAGTTGCCGCTGGGGATCACCGGAGTGATTGACGAGCGGTATGGGGAGCATCGGTATCGCATCACCGGGCTCGGCGGCGAGCATTGGCGGTTGCGGGCCGAGGCGACCGCGATCGGCTCGTCGCTCGACTTGTCCATCGCTGTCCAGGACGATACCGGCAAGGAACTGGCTCAGGCGGACGACGTCGCGGGAGGGCTGGACGCCGAGTTGTTATTCGCGGTACCCGCCGACGGGGTTTATGAAATCGTGGTGAGCGACAGCTCATCGGGAGGCGGGCGGCTGGACGCGGTTTACCGGCTTGAGGTCGAGCCGATCGGGCTGGGGTATCGTTTGAGTCTGCCGGAATCGTTCGCTGTCCCGATCGGCGGCAAAGCCGGTTTGACGGTTCAAGTCGAACGGTTCGGCGGGTTTCAAGGGGCGATTGAGCTCGAGTTTGAGGGACTTCCGGACGGGGTTGCCGCGCCGGCGGACGCCCGCATCCCAGAAAAGCAGGTGAAGGGGACGATCGAAATGACGGCGGACGCAACCACCGCTGCCGCCGCGGCGGTGGTGACGCTCCGCGGCAAGGCCGAAATGGTGGAAGAGACCGAAGGGGACGTTCAAGAATCGAGCCATCCGAACGCCCGCATGTTGCTCGCCACGACGCTCAGTCCGCCGCTGGAAGTCGACGCGGAAGGCCAAGACGACGTCACCAAATGGCCGCGTGGCTCGACCTTTCCCGGGCCGGTTTTGATCCGTCGGAATGAAGATTTCGACGGGCCGGTGAAGCTGGAAATGACGTCCCGCCAAGGACGTCACCGGATGGGCATCGAGGGGCCGGAAGTTGTCGTCCCGCCGGGGGTCGATCGGTATCTCTACCCGGTACACCTGCCGGAGTGGTTGGAAACGACGCGAACCTCCCGGATGGTCGTGAACGGGGTGGTTGAGATTCCTGATCCACAGGGAAACCTACGAACCGTCGTCGTCCGTCAAAAGACGCGGATGGGATTTTTGCCGACCGGGGCGCTTTTGGCGCTGGCGGCTGACGATCCGATCATCACGATCGAGCCGGGTCAAGAGTTTTCTGCGTCGGTCATCATCGATCGGGCGGTCGCCTTGCCAGGATTGCTGCGATTGGAATTGGAACCGGCTGCGGGGTTCGAAGCGGAACCGCGGATGCTGGAACCGGGGCAGACCGATGTGACAATGCGGATTCGGGCCGATCCGATCGCGGCTGGCGAGTACGATTTGACGCTCCGCGCGACCGCTTGGCAGGGGGCAGATTTCCCCGTGATCGCTCGCACCGAACTGACCGTCATCGTGGAGACGCCGTGACGCCGAGGGCCTGGTCGCCGGGTGGCAGCCGGGCTGCTCATGGGTGGCGGTTCGCACGCCATTGGCCCGGAGTTTACGTCGGCAGTTTGCGTGGAGTGGTGCGCTCGGCTTTAATGGGCGACGTCATCCGTCACCCGTTTGGTCAGCCCTGCGTTCGCTTTCCCCTCCTCGTGCGAAGAATCCCACCTCATGGCTCCCACGCCTCCGCCACTTCCCCCGTCCGCTTCGAATCCCCAGCGGGCTTCGCAGCAAGACCCCGGTTACGACTTGGACGCGGCGGAGGAACTGGTCCGTTCGTTCACCGCGCTGCGTGAGCAGATCGGCAAGGTCGTCGTCGGCCAAGCGGAAGTGATCGAGCAACTGTTGATCGCGATTTTGGCCCGTGGGCATTGTCTGTTGGAAGGGGTTCCGGGGCTCGCTAAGACGCTGATGATCCGGTCGTTAGCGGAAACGATGGACCTGCAATTCCGGCGGATCCAGTTCACCCCCGACCTGATGCCCGGCGACATCACGGGGACGGAAATCATTCAGGAAAATGCCCAAACCGGGCGGCGGGAGATGGTTTTTCAACCGGGGCCGGTGTTCACCCAAGTGTTGTTGGCGGACGAGATCAACCGGACGCCACCCAAGACCCAGGCGGCGCTACTGGAAGCGATGCAGGAGCACGAGGTGACGGCTGCGGGCCACACGTACCGGTTGCAGGAGCCTTTCTTTGTCCTAGCCACGCAGAACCCGATCGAGCAGGAAGGGACCTACCCGTTGCCCGAAGCCCAGCGGGATCGGTTCATCTTCCATGTCGTCGTCGGCTATCCCGACCGGGCGGAAGAAGGCGAGATCATCGACCGGACGACCGGCAAGGGCTCGGCGAAATGCGGTCATGTGGTCGATGGGGAACAGATCCTGCGGTACCAGCGGATCGTTCGCGACGTGCCGTTGCCGGAGAACGTCAAGCAATTCGTGTTGGGGTTGGTGCGGATGTTGCGGCCACGCGACGAGGGGTCCCCCGACTGGGTCAAGCAATCGATCGAATACGGGCCGGGGCCGCGGGCCAGCCAGCAGCTCGTCATCGGCGGCAAGGCGCGGGCGTTATTGCACCGCCGACATCACGTTGCGATCGAGGACATCGAGGCGTTGGCCCTGCCGACGCTGCGTCACCGCTTGGTCCCGACGTTCACCGCGGAAGCCGAGGGGCTCAGCAACGACGACCTGATCCGGCGGGCACTCGCTCAGGCCCCCCGGCCGCGAGGCAAGCTTCTCTAGGAGGCGGCCGACGATGCCCATCAACGAGCTGATAACCGGCGCCCAGCGCGACCGCATTCAAGGTTTGGAATTGCTGGCCCGCCAGGTGGTCGAGGGGTTTTGCTCGGGACAACACCGGTCGCCGCACAAGGGATACAGCGTCGAGTTCAAAGAACATCGCCCCTACGTCCGCGGTGACGAGATCCGCTCGATCGACTGGAAGGTCTTCGGCAAAACCGACCGCATTTACATCCGCGAGTTCGAAGAGGAAACCAACCTCAAGGCGACGTTGATCGTCGATTCCAGCGGCTCGATGGGCTACTCGGGGAAGCGATCCGAGGTCACCAAGCACCTCTACGCGATCCAGTTGGCTGCGGCGCTGGCTTACCTGATGATCGGCCAGCAGGATGGCGTCGGCGTGGCGACGTTCGACAACGAGATCCGTGACTTTTTGCCCCCTCGCAGCCGCAATTCTCACCTGCGAGCGATTTGCACGGTGTTGCAGAGCCGAGCGGCGGCGGGCGAAACGGAGATCAGCCAGGTGTTGGGGGCGTTGGCTAAGAAACTCCATCGGCGGGGGCTGTTGATCCTGATCTCCGATTGCCTGGCGGACGTTCCGAAGCTGATCCGGGCGTTGACCCATTTTCGTCACGCCAAACACGAGGTGCTCGTCTTCCAAGTGCTCGATCCCGACGAAGTCGATTTCCCTTTCACCGGTCGAATCCGCTTTCGAAATCTGGAGGTCGCCGACGACCACGCCGAAGTCGACGCGGGCGGGTTGGCGGCGGCCTACCGGGCGGCGTTTCAAGAGCATCAGGCCGCTTTGCGGGACGGTTGCGGACGCTGCCGCATCGACCACGTGGTGATGACCACCGACATGCCATTGGCCGAAGGTCTGGCGAACTACCTCGCGACACGGCGTAGGATGGCATGACGTTTCTCAACGGTCTGCTCGCGGCGGGCGCCTTGGCGTTCACCGTTCCGCTGGTCATCCATCTGCTGTTTCGCAACCGGTTCGAGACGCTCGATTGGGGGGCGATGCGTTTCCTGCAAAGCATCCTGGAGCGGAACCGCCGCCGTATGAAGTTGCGGAATTGGTTGCTGTTGCTGATCCGCTGCGCGATCCCGATCTTGCTGGCTTTCTGCTTGGCCCGTCCGGTGCTGACCGGTTGGCGACCTCCCCGTGGCGATCGTCCGGTGGCGCTCGCCGTCGTGCTCGACAACAGTTACACGATGGCCGCTCGCGAGGCCGACGACACCAATCGCCTGGATGTCGCCTTGCGGGCGGTCGATCGGATCGTCGGCTCGCTCGCCCGTGGCTCGGAAATCACGCTGCTGACCAGCGACGGTGCGGTCCGCGCCGCAGCGCCCGTCGCGATCGCCGGGCAACTTGCCGAAATCAGGCCGGGCGGCGCGTCGTTCGATCTGGAATCGCTCGTCGGCAAAGCGATCGGCGTGGCCTCGCAGAGTCCTTTGCCCGATCGCCAGATCCTGATCCTCAGTGATCATGCCGCGACCGGCTACACGCAAACGCTGTTGGACGGGTTGCCGGGGCTGCGTCAGCGGATCGAATCGGTCATGCCGACTCCCGACGTCGCCTGGCTCGACCTGATCGGTCCCGGGCCGACGCCGTTCCGCAACCTTCGTATTCACCGGGTGGAAACCGATTCGAACCTGGCGGTGCCGGGGCAATCGGTCCCTTGGTTGGTCGAAGCCCGTATCGACGGCCCCGCTCCGGAAACGGTCGATGTGGTGGCGCGGGTCAACGGGGAGGTCCGCAGTCGCCACAGCGAACCGATGCGGGACGGTGTGGCGCGAGCCGTGATCCCGATCCGGATCGATACGGTCGGTCGACACGTCGTCGAGTTCTCCGTGTCGGCCTCCAGAGACGTCGGCGCGGGCGGTTGGACGGACGATTTTCCGCCCGACAATCAGATGGCATTCCCGGTTCGGGTTTTTGATCCGATCGACGTTTGGTTGGTCGACGGCAATCCTTCGACCAAGCCGCTCGGTTCGGATACCGATTACTTGGCATTGGCACTCAGTCCCTTCGCGATCGGGCTGCGGGCGGAAGATGCCAGCGCCAGTGCCGATCGGTTCCGCCCGCGAAAAGTCCCCTTCGGCCGCTTGACCGAAACGCAGCGAACGGGCGATTGGCCGGCGGTTGTCGTGCTGGCCGACGTCGCCCGGCCGTCCGCCGCAGACGCGAAGTGGCTGGTCGATTTCGTCCGCAACCAAGGGGGGACCTTGGTCGTCTTCGGCGGGCCGTCCGTCGATTCGGAATGGTACGAACGGCACTTGGTCGACGAGTCAGGGAACGCACTGTTGCCGATGCGGTTCGGCGAGGAACGGCTGTTGGAGCACGGCGTCACGATCGACGAAAGCCGACTGACCTACCCGCCGCTCGCCATCTTCGGCGACCGCGAGAAGGGAACCCTGTCGGGCACGGCGTTCCGAGGGCTGTTGGAAATGATCCCGCGGAGCGAGCGGGAGGCGAATGTCATTTTGCGGCTGGAGGACGGCCAACCCTTGATCGCCGTCGGCGGCGGAGAAGACGGCGGTTGGGGCCGAGTGATCCAATTCGCGTCGACTTGCAACGACCGTTGGACGACGCTGCCGCTGCGGCCGTCCTTTGTCCCGCTGATGCAACGGTTGCTGCTGCACGTTTCGATCGCGCCCGATTCCGGCGTGGTCCCGACGGCGGGGCAACCGATCGTGTTCGCGGTCGCCCCAGGTGAGTCGATCTGGAACGTCACGACGCCGGACGGCCGATCGCGTCGTTGGGAGTTCGACGCTGACGCGGCGACGGATCAGCCGACGCCGAACTCCGGCGGTGAGGGTGACGAACCCGACGCGGCGGCCAAGGGCATGGCGGCCGTTTGGACCGACACACCCGATGCCGGCGGGTATCGTTTCGAATCGGAATCGGGTGAAGTGGTCTGGGCGGCGGTTCAAGTCGCCGAAGCCGACCGGAAGCCGGCCGTGATCGATCAGGAAACCCGCCGCGACGCCGCGGGTAGGTTGGGAGCCTCCTATCACGAATCGCTCGATGCGTACCTTGCGGCTGACACGGAACAACGGTTCGGTCGCGGGATTTGGCAGTGGCTGTTGATCGCGCTGCTCGCCGCGATGATCCTCGAACCGTTCGTTCAACAGTACCGCGGACGGGTTCGTCGCGGCGGCGTGGATCAGGCGATCACGTGACGCCGTTCGAGCCTGTGGACCCATCGGGCGGCGCCGGCCAGGACGACGAAAACGACGACGACGATCACGAACAGGAACACGAGCAATTGACGAACTCGGGCGGTCGCCAACTCCGCTTTCCAGCGATCGGCCAGCCAAGCTTGGTCTTGTGATGTCAGCCGCAGCAAGGCCGCGGACTCGTACTTTTCGTCGCTGCCAACCCAGACTTTGCTGGTGAACCGCAGGTGCGGGTCGATCCGCTCGTCGATCCAAGCCTCGTCGGGCATCACGGCCCGAGCCGCCTCGGCTGAGCCTAAGAACGTTTCCAAGTGAGCCTCCAACGCCCCGGAAGCCTCGACCCTCAGCAATTCCCAGCTCGACCCTTCGGAATCGGTCATCACGGACGGTCGCACGGGTAACAACAAGACGCCATCGACGACCGACGGTTCTGCGAGAGCCCAGTCGGGAAGCGGCGATTCACGACGCACGAGATCGGACGGCGGAACGGAAAGCTCCGCGATCGCTCGCTCGTCATCGGCGTCCTCACCGGGCTCGTCACCGGGCTCGTCGCCGGGCTCGTCACCGGGCTCGTCGCTGGGCTCGTCACCGGGCTCGTCACTGACTTGTTCGCCGACATCCTCACGGTTGTCTTCGTCGGCAGCGTCATCCGGCTGTTTGCCGGCAGCTTCGCTGGCCGGTTCGGCAACATCCTCGCTGGCCGAATCACTGGTGGCCGACGCTTGTGCGATCGGCTCCGCGACGACGCTCGCGGACGGTACCGCGATGGTCGCCAGGCTCGCCGTCAGCAGGCAGGCGATGATTATGATCAGCCCTGTCTTCATCCGTTCGCTCTCCTCGCTTCCATCGACAGACGGGTTCCGGGTTGAGGACGCTCCCAGACGGCGGCGACCTGCACGGCGATCACGGTCACCGTGGCAACCATCAGGCCCCAGGGCTGGTTGATCGGGAACGCTTGGTCGATGAACCAAGCGGTCACTGGGACGACCGGAATCCAGAAGAGTGCCAAGCGGCGACGGCGGAACGGATCGGTCCAGCGGGTCCACCGAAAACAGGCCAATAGGATCGCGAAGTGGAGCGTGAACGCGAACAGTTCCGGATATTGGCCCAGCGGGCGGAGTGAGCCGGGCAGTTGATTCGGGTTGAAATGCCGGCCGTGGGTGATCGGCAGCATCAAGTGTTCCTGCAGGGCGTAGGCGACGGCGCCGACGGCACCGCCCAAGAGCGCGAACGCCATTCGCCACCGAATCCCACCCCACTCGCTCGCCTCCCAAAGTTTACCCAGTGCCAGCAGGCTGGCGGCCAGGAGCAACGAGACGGTACCGACCCAGGCGAGTGGGGCGAGTGCGGCGGAGGCGGTCGCTCCATCCGACACGACGAACCAACCCGCGACGGCACAGCAAACGAGGATCGCGATCGCGGCCGCAACCCAAGACCCGGCTAACTCCGCCAACTTCGATGATGTCGGCCGAGCGGCCAATTCCGCGAGCTGCCAAAGACGGACCTGCCGGCGGCTGACTTGATACCGTTTGCTGCCACCGTAATGGGCAACAGGTGGCGACCCGTCAGCCCGGTGCGCTTCGTGGCGGGCCAATTCCGGCGGTGTCGATGGAAGCAGGTCCGGCCCGCCAGACCGGTCACCTGTGGCGGGTGAACGTTGGCCCGACCGCGAGGAACGGATCAGCAGTACTGCAGCCACCGCCAACCCGAGGACGATCAGTTCCGACGCCCCAAGGGCGATCAGCATCGACCGCCCGCCGGTGCGGACCAGGAGAACCCAAGCGGTCGAAACACAGAGCCACGCCAGCCAGACCAAGACGACTCGCCCCACCAGCCGTCGGGTCGCCGTGTGTGGAATCGGCAACGGCGGGTCTTGCCACAGGTCAGCCAGGAAACTCCAGGCGTCCGCTTGAACGGGCGCCGCCGCTTGCAGATGATTCGGTGCGGGCGAAGGCTGGGGTCGGTCGAAGTGTCTATTTGGGTCAGAACCGTTGCGGTGGCCGGCCGGCATCTCGGTGACGAGCGAAGGAGAATGAGTTCCGTTCGAGGCAGCTGCGGCGTCCGCCGGTGACGACGACCGTGTCGCCCGCAACGCGTCGGCCATCTCGGCGACCGATCCCCACCGCTGCCGCGGATCTTTCCGCAAAGCCCGCTCGATCACCGCTCGCATCGGGGCCGCGATCCCGTCGAGTTCGGGCTGCGCGAATTGGTGCTTGTGAAGGATTTCCCGAGACGTATCCCCTTGGAACGGCAGCCGCCCGGTCAACGACTCGCAGAGGATCACGCCGAGCGCGTAAATGTCGATCTCGTGGCCATACTTGCCGTCACCGACTTCGGGAGCCATGTAGTGAAAAGTTCCCACGCCCTCCGTTTGGCCGCCGCGACGGGCGTCCGAAATGAATTTGCTCAGGCCGTAATCGCCGACCTTGATCACCCCCAGATCGTCGAACAGGTTGGCCGGCTTCAGGTCGCGGTGTACCAGCCCCTGCTGATGAAGGTGTTCGACGCCGGCGGCGGCTTGCAGGAACCAATCGAGCGTTTCGGATTCCGACAGCCCCTGCGGGTGATCGTCGAGCGTGTCGCGCAAACTCGGCCCGGCGACGTACTCCATCACCACCCACCAGATCTCGTCGCTGTCACGACAAATGTCGTGCAGAGACAGCAGGTTAGGGTGTTTCAAATTCAGGCAATGCGTCACCCCTCGCAGTTCAACTTCCAGATTTCGCTGGATCCGCTTCAGCGCCACCTCTTTGCCGGCATCGCTGATCGCGAAGTAGACCTCACCGAACCCGCCGATCCCCACACCCCGCTGGATCGTGAAGCGATCCAGGACTCGCACCCCGCTGGAGAGCGTGAAGTGTTTCGGGTTGGGGATGGAAGGGCTGAGCATCGACAAGCTTCCGGGCCTCGAGTGGACGGACGATCGATCCGATAGGTAGGCCGCCAAGGTCGGGCGAACGGGCGCGAAAAAACGGAAATTAAAATTATCGGAACCGACCATCCTTGGTCATGCCGGCCGAATCGACAACGCCCAATCGTCTGCCTGCCATCGTTGGCCGATCAGCAAGGGACGAGGGGCGAGCGATTGGCCGCGAATCCACCATTGGTCGGCGCGGCGGAACAAGACCCACTGCTGGGAGGAAAGTCCCGGTGTGCAGACGTGATTGAACGGTTCGGGTCCGAGCAACAGGGTTTGGTCCATCAGGACCATCCCGTCGGTCGGCGCCAGCGTCCGATGAGGCGGCAACACCATCAGCACCGCCGAACGACTCAACGGGCTCGGTCGGCGATATCGAATCTTGGGAAACGCGGCTGTCCGCAGTGCGGGTGGCAACCAAGGAAACTCAAGGATTTGGTCAGCCAACAGCGGCTGGGGGCCACGATCAGTCTCGGCACCATGAGAATCGTTCGTCTCGGCAACCTCTTCCGCAGGCAACAACCAGTCGCCACTCGCCGATCGGATCAACACCGCGACGGGATTTGGCCAGCCGCAACGGATCGCGAAGTCAGCCGGAGTGCTGCCACCCGACCCGCCGATGCTCAATTGATCCCCAAGCCAAATGTCAAAACCACCGCAGCGATCGATCCACAACCGCCAGCGGCCTGCGGATGGCGTCCGAGCTTCCTCGTCCATCGTCTCCGCCAGCGGTTCGGTAAGGGGTTCGGTAAACATGACACTTCGCAAGCGGTTTTCTTCCAGCCGGCGGGAAAAATCCCGCCGGCGCGGTCATCGGAGTGGAGAATCAGTCAGATCAGTCCAACGAGATCGCTTTCATCGAAAGCTGAACGTCTTGCGATTCACCCTGGAAGTAACTCGAGATCACATCCAGCAATTCTTCGCCGTCCGGCGTATCCAAATTGATCGCCCCGGGGGCCGGGACCACCGACAGGGCGACCTCTTCCTCCACGTCCAGCCGCGAAGCGATGTCATCGAGCATCTCACGGGTCCGCGACAGGTGGCTGTCGTCCAGATTCAGCTCGCTCGCCGTCTGGGCGACTCGCAACGATCCGACGCGGGCCTGCAGGTTCTCGATCTCCACTTCCAGCTGGTTTTTCGCCGTCAGCATCGCTTCGAGACGTTCACCCGCCGAACGGACCGAGGCTTCTCGGGCGGCTACCATCTGTTGTAGCCGATCGTAAGTTTCGCGTCGCGTTTTGTGACGCTCAAATCGTCCCGACAAGTCGTCTCGAACCTGCGTGGCGGTGTAAGTGTGACCGCCATAGCTGTACTTCGAGTCGCCTCGCTTCAGATCGGCCGTCAAACGCTCCACTTCGCCCTGCGACTTCTCCAGCCACTGGCCGGCCTGATCCGCCTGCCGTTGCAACTTCGCCAATTCGATCTTTTCGCGTGCGATCAGCTTGGCGTGCCGCGAGATTTCCGGATGCAGGTCGCTGACCATCTGGCGGGCCCGCTTGATTTCCCACTCCAGCGGCACCGATTCGCTGGCGGTGGACCGCAACCAATTGACACCGCAGCGAGCGTAGCTCCCCAACGGCGTCAGCAAAGACATTCCCGAGAGCACCACAGCGGCACCCCCCAACATAAACATGTTTCTTAACATCGCCTTCCCCTTGTCGGATCCGTCGTTGTGCAACTCAGCCAATCAGGCCCCCAACCGGGATTCGCCTGGATCCCGAGACGGCTGACGGACTGCCCGAAAACCGCTCGGCGTTCACGCTGTTATTCGCTGGGCCATCAGCGATCTTGAAAATAAAAACAGAAAAATCGCCGGAATCGTCCGGAAAACTCACCCAGAACCGATAAAACGGGAACCGAAAAACGTATCATTGATAACCAAAGGGGACTCAAGTCTCGCTAAAGTGCCATTAACGGTGTATCGTGCATCGTAAGAGGATTGAGTGCCCGGTCGGTGTGACGCTTGCCCACGAGGCCTGCATCGATTTCTGGCAGCGAATCCGTCAAATCCGCACGCATTTTGGCACCCTGACTCGGAAACCCGATTTTGATCCGACCGCTGTTTTCAGTTCAAAGGCTGTATGAATAACGACTTAAGCCAAAAACGACCGGTTTATCCGGCTCACGGCACCGGAATTGCACTATGAAATGTCACTGACGCAAAGTTCGGGCGCCAGAACGGCTAACCCGGAGACACCGTGGAATCGCGAGCTTTTTGCCGATCGGTCGAACCGGCGGACGAGCAGACAACTTTGACCATCGACCCCTGTTGATTCTTTGTCCGAACCAGACCGGCCAACCCCTCCGGAGTAGCCAACGATGACGACTTCGAGCAATCCCAACGGCAACGAAGAAAAGCCGCCGAATCTCGATCTGCCTACGCCTGCGGCCGATGTCGCATGGCGAGAATTGGCCGATTCGATCCCTCACGAAGCGACCGAGTTGCTGGGTGAGTGGATGGATGCGCAGTTGGCGGTGATGGAGCGACAGCAGGAGCGGTTTGTGACGAATCGCACGTTGCTGAAGAGCCTGCGACGCTAGCCGCCGGTTTTTTCGCTAATCTGACTCGATGCCATCCGTCCTAACTTCTTTCATCGCCCCAGTCCATCTGGGGACGAGTGCCTGGCTGCTGAGGCTTCGCTGGTTCGCCGTCGTCGGCCAATTGGTGACGGTTTTTGCCGCGTTCTGGTTCATCGGTGACCGGCTGCCCTGGCTGCCGCTGCTGTCTTTGGTCGCGTTAACCGCCGCCAGCAATAGCCTCTATTCCGTCTGGCTGATGCGGGCCAAACGGTCGGGACGAGCCGGCTCGGAGGCCGACCGGGCATCCTCCCCCGCCGCGTCGGCGGTCAGCCCCGCTTTGACGGCCGGTGACGCGACCCGCGAGCCCGCTACCGACCGGATCGCCACGGCGTTGATGGTCATGGACCTGGTGACCCTGACGGCGATGCTCTACTTCAGCGGCGGCATCGACAACCCGTTCAGCCTCTTTTATCTCGTCAATTTGGCGGTGGGCGGGGTGATCCTGAAGCCGCGTTGGGCTTGGTTGCTCGCCGGCATGGCGATCGCCGGCTGCGTGACCCTGATTTTTTGGTCCGTTCCGATCGCAGGGCTGGTCGAATCCCAACGGCGACCCGATTTTTCCCCCCACACGATCGCGCTACTGGTCGCCTACGCCACCTGCGCCCTGGTGGTCACCCACTTCGTCACCCGCACCGCCGCCGAATTGACTCGCAGCGAACGGCTGCTGAGCCAGATTCGGGGGGAGAACGAGCGGGTTTTGCGACTCGAGGGTTTGACGACGCTCGCCGCCGGGGCGGCTCATGAGTTGGCGACCCCGCTGTCGACGATCGACATCATCGCCCGCGAATTGGGACGCCACCTGCAGGACTGCGAAACCCCCGAGTCGGTCCGGCAAGACGTGCGGCTGATCGACCAACAACTCGACATCTGCCGCCAAATCCTCCGCCGGATGCGTGGCGCTGTGGGCGATTCGATGGCCGACCGCTGGGACCAGACGACGGTCGGCGAATTGCTGGATTGCGCCCTGGAAGGGGTTCGTGACCCGGATCATGTCGACGTGGAGGACGCCCCCGATGCGGTCGAGAACCAACCGCTATGGATCCCCCAAGAAGCGGTCGCACAAGCGATCCGGAACCTGATCCACAACGGCCTGGACGCCGGTAGCCCAGGAGGCCGGGTGCGGGTCGAGACGGCGGTCGACACGGAACGAGTCGAATTCCGGATTCGCGACACCGGCCGAGGGATGAGCGATGAGGAGATGGGGCGGGCCGGCGAGCCCTTTTTCACGACCAAGGAACCGGGACGCGGGATGGGCTTGGGATTGTTCCTGACCCGCAACGTCGTGTCGCGACTCGGCGGAACGCTCGATTTTCGCCGACTCCCCCAGAGCGGGACGGAGGCGATCGTGTCGCTGCCTCGCGGTCATCGCCAACCGACGGAAGCGATCAAATCCCCAACCAACGGGGCAACCAAAGGCTGATCGCCGGCACGAACGTGACCACCAACAGCGTGAACCCCAGCGGCCACAGGAACGGGACCATCCCCCGAATCACCGTCGCGATCGGCGTCCCCGTGACCGACCCGAGGACGTACAAGACGAGCCCGATCGGCGGGGTGATCAGGCCGATCACCAGGTTCAGGATCATCACCACACCGAGGTGCAACGGGTCGACCTGGAATTGCAACGCTACCGGCAGTAGCACCGGGACGCAGATCAACAGCGCCGCGGTCGGTTCCAACAACATGCCGACGACCAGCAGAAAGAGGTTGACCAGCAGCAGGAACAGGTAGGGGTTGTCGGTCAGCCGCAGCAGCCCATCGGCGACCATCTGCGGGCCTCGCTCGCGGGCGATCACCCACCCGAACAGGCTGGCTGCGGCCACGATCAGCATGATCACGCCGGTCGTCGTGGCGGTTCGCAACAACACGTCACTCAAGCCGGCCAGCGACAGCGTGCCGTAGCAAACGCCCAGAAACAGCATGTACATCACGGCCGCCGCCGCGGCTTCGGTCGGCGTGAAGACGCCCCCCAGGATGCCGCCGAGAATGATCACGGGGGTGAACAACACCGGCAACGCCCCGGTCACCGCCGCCCAACCGCTGTCCGCCGCCCCGCCAATCCCTTCAGCCGTCTTGCGCGGCGGGTGGCGACGGACGTGCAGGAAGACATGGACGCAGAGGGTAAGGGCCAGCACGATCGCCGGGATGACACCGGCGAAAAACAGCGCACCTACCGAAACCCCGGCGGTCACGGCGTAGATGATCGCCGGGATGCTGGGCGGCATGATCGGCCCGATCATCGAGGACGCCCCGGTCAAACCGAGCGAAAAGCCGGCGTCGTATCCCGATTTACGCATCGCCGGGACCAGCACCGAACCCAACCCCGCGGCGTCCGCGATCGCCGCGCCGCTCATCCAAGAAAACAGCACGCTGCTGGTGACGTTGACGTAAGCCAAACTGCCTGGAACCCGCCCCAACATCCAAAACAGCAACCGGAACAACCGGTCAGCCAGCCCCGCGGCGTTAGCCAGAAAACCGGTCATGATGAACAAAGGCACGGCTAACAACGGGAAACTGTCGACGCCGGCCACCGCCCGCTGAAGCGCCACGCCGAGCGTGATCTCGTCGCTGAATTGGACATAAACCAAACAGGGCAGCAGCATCGCAAACGCGACCGGGACCCGGATCGCGAGCAACACGAGCATCGCCAGCATCAGCAGCAGGAGCGTCATCGCGTAAGCCTCATGACGTGACATCCCCCGCCGCCTTCCCGGCGGACGGAACCTCGCTCGAGAAGGGAACCTCGCTGGTGTCCGCCCCGAGGCTCGCCGGCGGTCCCGTGGGTGCTGGCAAATCGGGGTCGACGCCACGCGCGACCTTGCACCCGAACAGGTCGGCGATCATGTGGATCGAGATCAACGTTAACCCGAAGCTGGCGGCGCCATACCAAACGCTTTTGGAAATGCCGGTCCCGGGCGAGCCGACCGGATGGACTCGCCAGACGAACATCGCCCCGCCGATCAGCAACGTCAGCGTGGTGAGCAACACCAAGGCTGAGGTCAGCCGCGGATCGAGCAACCAGCTCAACCATCGACGCCAACCACTTTTGCTCGCCACACCGGAGGCCGACCCGGCGACCTTGGCCGACCCGGCGACCTTGGCCGACGCGTCCGAACCAGCCGCCTCGGGTTCGTCTTCCCTACCCGCGAACAGGTCGACCGCGATGTGTTGATTACGGGCCGCAACAAAACCGGCGGCGGTGAACGTCAACCAAATCATCGCCAACCTCGCGACCTCTTCGCTCCAGGAAAGCGGCTTGCCAAAAACGTAACGGGCGACGACCTGACTCCCCATCGATACGAGGATCACGCCCAGCAACCCGATCGCGATCCCCTGCTCGACTCGGATCAACCGGCCGAGCCACTTTTCGGCGATTGCTCGCAGACGGAAACTCATCGGCTCCCCCCCGTGGCTGGTGTTGCCGGCAGTTCAGGTTTTGCGGGCGGGCCGGATGGTGCCGCGACGCCCGGTTCATCGGCGGCGACAAGCTCGCGATACAGCGGGCTGAAATCGAACCCTTGGCCGAAATGCTCGGCGGCGTGCTGACGAAAAGCGGCCTCGTCGACATCGGCGATGATGGTGACTTTCCCTTCCGATTGCCAAGCCGCCAGCAATTCGGCCTCTTCGCGGCGGATCCCCCGCAGCACTTCCTGACCCAGCCGCTCGATCGCCGCCGCCAACGCCGTGCGGCTCGCTTCGGCGAGGCGTTGCCAAGACCGCTCGTTGATCAGGATCTGAATCGACGACTGGATGTGTCCTGTCAGGATCAGGAACTTCTGCACCTCCAAGAACCCCATCGACTCGATCACCGGGATCGGGTTTTCCTGGCCGTCCGCGATGCCCTGTTGGAGCGCCATGTAGACCTCCGAAAAGGCCATCGGCATCGGGCTGGCTCCGAGTGCCGCCCCCGATTCTTGAAATATCCGGGCACCCGGCATCCGCAGCCGAAACCCTTTCAACTGAGCCGGGGTCCGGATCGGCCGATTGGCGGTCAGGTGACGAACGCCATAGGCCCAGGTAGCTAGCACCCTCACGCCGTACAATTCACGGAGGCGTTGCCAATGCGGCGCCATCAACGGGCCGTCGGCGAAGGCGAGCATCCGGTCGAGATCGGGGAAGGCGTAGGCGGCGTCAAAGACGCCCACGGGCGGATGCCACATCCCCAAAAAAGACGGCCCCGAAATCGCCATGTCGATTTCACCCGCCACCAACTGTTCCAACAATTCGGCTTCATTGCCGAGCTGAGCCGCCGGATAGACGCTGACCCGCAAACCCACACCCGATTCGGCTAAAACGTCGTTCAAACGGTCCATCCCGAGCCGCTGGGTGGGACTGTTGACCTCGTAGACGTGCCCCAACCGAAGCCGCTGGAGTTCGCCCCTCCGTCCCTGCCCACAACCGGACAACGTCGACGCGATCGTCCCGCCGATGAAGCAAGCGGCGAGCCTTCCCAGCATCTGGCGACGGGCTAGCCCCGGCCAGTCGCCGGTGAGGGCACCGATCGGCAGGAACGATTCGTGGCGGGAAGGTCGAGCCATCGGACGCCGTTGAGCAGGGGCGTGGCGGGGATAGTGCCGTCGTGGGACGGGAAAAGTGAGTCGGACAAGGCTAGCTGGCGGTGTCGCGGCCGGCACGGCAGACCGCCTTCAATCGGCAAGTGCCTGGACCGCGAGTCGCTATCATCCTCGCCGCCGCCCCGTTTGGCCAGTCCTGACCTTTTGGCCACTCCTGACCGTGACTGGCTTTGACTCCACGGGGTTTGACAATATGATGATGACATCCCCAGGGCGGACGTCTCCGCAGATTCAGGGCGGGTGTTTCCGAAGACGCCCTTCCGCGAATCCGCTTGACGGACGCTTCCGCAGAGGCGTGAGCGACCGCTCACGATCGATCCTACCTAGACTTCGCGACGCGGGTCTGCCAACCGACCACGGCGTTTCGCCTCAAACCGGTTGTCAAAAACGCTCCGCAGTTCTTCCGCTGGGGTACGGTTTTGGGTATCGATTAGCGGCGAATCGAAAACGAAACTGCCAGATCCCAGTACCTTCCAGGAGTCCACGACATGTTTCCAGGCCCCATGCAAATGCTGCTGGTCCTGCTCATCATCCTGTTGCTGTTCGGCGGGGCGAAGGTGCCCAGCCTGATGCGCAACTTGGGGCGGGGCGCGAACGAGTTCAAACGGGGACTTTCTGACGGCGAAGACGAAGATCCGTCCAAGCTCGACGATCACCGTAGCTGAGCCCGCTCGTTTCCCATTGCAGTGAGAGTCTGACCAGGTGTTTGGCTTAAGCCCCTTCGAACTGATGGCCGTCCTCGTCGTCGCAGTCCTCTTGTTCGGCGCGAAGTTGCCGGAGGTAGCGGGTTCGTTGGGGCGTCAGTACCGCGATTTCCGCCGGGGCTTGAACGAGATTCAGGACCAATTCCGGCAGGCCCAGCAGGAGGTCACCAAGGCGTTCGACGCCCCGGCCAAGACGCTCAACAAGTCGCTTGCGGACCTCGATCCCAACACGCCCAAAGAACGCGAACCCGCCGTCCCGAAGTTCACCCCGCCGCCACCCAGCCATGACGAAGAAAGCTGAATCGATGCCCTTGGCTCCCCGTTTCATCATGATCGGCGGCTTCCTGGGGGCTGGCAAAACGACCGCGATCGCTCGGCTGGCCAACCATTACAGGTCGCTGGGCAAACGGGTCGTGATCGTCACGAACGATCAAGCCGCCGACCTGGTCGACACGCTGCTGCTCCGATCCCACGGCTTCGACGTCGGTGAGGTCGCCGGCTCGTGCTTCTGCTGCGACTTCAACGGGCTGACCCAAGCCGTCGAAAGCCTCGGCGAAGCGGGCCGCCCCGACGTGATCCTCGCCGAACCGGTCGGCAGTTGCACCGATTTGGTCGCCACCGTGATCCGGCCGCTGGAACAGATCTATCAACAACCGCTCCAGATCGCGCCCTACGGCGTGATCATCAAACCGAGCCACGGGTTCAAAATCCTCGGCGAAGGGGGCGGCGGTTTTTCGCCCAAAGCCGAGTACATCTTCCGCAAACAACTGGAAGAAGCCGACTTTGTCGTCTTGAATCGGATCGACGAACTCTCCCCCGAACGGGTCGCGGAGATCGAAGGGATGCTGGAGCGAGAATTCCCAGGCATCCCGGTGCTGCGGACATCAGCCCTGACCGGCGACGGCTTCGACGAATTGGCCCGCCAGCTGGAGAATTCCGTTTCCCCAGCCCGCCGTCAGATGGATGTCGACTACGACACCTACGCCGAGGGCGAAGCGGAATTGGGTTGGCTAAACGCCCAAGCCGAATGCGACGCCAATCAAAAAGTCTCGCTGGACCAGTTCCTGGTCGGGTTGATCGCGCTGCTCCAAGGCCAATTGCTGGCTCACCAAGCCGAAGTCGCGCATTTGAAGGCGATCGTGATGGCGGATGGCATTCAGGGGGTCGCGAACCTGATCAGCAGCCAATCGAAACCGGTCCTGTCGCTCCCTGCCGGCGGCCAGGCCAAACGGTTTGATGTCGTGGTCAACGCCCGCGTCGGCATCGCCCCCGAACGGCTCGAAGCGATCGTTCGCGACGCGTTCATGCTGGTGGGGGAAGAGTTCGCCGTCGATTGCCGCGTCAAGACGCTGCAAAGCTTCCGACCCGGCCGGCCCGTCCCGACCCATCGCCTGGTCAACGACGCGGCTAGCGAATGACCTGTGGCTAGCGAATGACCTGTGGCTAGCGAATGGGCCGCGGCTAGCGGACGAGCCAATGGCTGATCACCGCGATCACCAACACCGCGGCGAAGTTGATCCAGACGCCCGCCCGTGCCATCTGTGACGTCTTGATGCCAGCGGAATAAACGATCGCGTTGGGGGCCGTGGCGACCGGCAGCATGAACGCGCACGAACAACTGATCGTGCCGGCGATCATCACCGTCGCGGGCGACATTCCCGTCGCCTCCGCCAAACTGGCCAAGATCGGCAACATCAAGGACGCCGTCGCCGTGCCGCTGGTCACTTCCGTCAACATCGTGATCACCGCGCAGATCAGCACCAGCGTCAACAGCGGCGGGACCCCTTTCAGGACGACCAATTTCTCGGCGATCGCGGCGCTCAACCCCGACTCCTCAAACCCACCGGCCAAGGCCAACCCGCCACCGAACATGATCAGGATTCCCCAGGGGACCTTGGCCGACGCTTCCGACCACGACAACAGACGCTTGCCAGGGTCCGCCGGATCGCCGGCCGGACAGAGAAAGACAGCCAACGCCGCCGCGATCGCGATCGTCGTGTCGCGGATCATCGATTGACCCTCCGCAGCCAACGTCGGCAGCAGCCCTGTCCAACCGCCCGCCGGGTTTTCGCGAAAGGTCCAGGCCAGCGCCGTGAGGACCAAAATCGCCAACACGCGGACTTCCGGCTTGCGCCACGGCCCCGGATGAGGTATCTCCAGCCGCAAGTCGCTGCCCAAGCGACGGGTCAGCAGCCACCACACCAGCGGCAACAACACGATGACGATCGGAACCCCGATCCGCATCCAATCGGGGAACGAATAGGACACCCCGTAGAGCTGCTCCATCTGGGCTTTGAAGATCACGTTGGGCGGGGTCCCGATCGGTGTCGCCATCCCGCCCAAACTCGACGAATAGGCGATGCCCAACAACAGCGGTACGCGCAACGTCTCCGCGTTCGCTTGCCCGAGCACCGCCAGCGCGATCGGTACCATCATCAACGTCGTCGCCGTGTTGCTGATCCACATCGACAACAGGGCGGTGGTCAACATCATGCCGGCGATGAACGTCTTCGCCCCGCCGCGGCCGACCGCGCGGACCATCGTCAACGCGAGCCGGCGGTGAGCCCCGGCGTGCTCCATCGCGGCGGACAAGAACGAGCCGCCCATCAGCAGCATGATCATGTCGTTCCAGTAGTAGCCGGCGACCTGCTTTTCGCCGAGAATCCCGGTAACGGGAAAGACGACGAGGGGCACCAGACCGACAACCCCCATCGGCACGCATTCGGTGATCCACCACAAGGCGCACAGCGCCGCGGTGCCAGCACAAATCGCCGCCGGGCCTGGTAATCCCAGCGCATGGGTTACAATGGCAACGCCGACAGCGAGGATCGGACCTACTCGGAGCATCTGCTGGTTCAGCCGATCATCCATCCGCTTCGGTCCCCCTCCGAGTTCCCGCGCCGCGACCTACCGATCTTTCTCTCTCCTGATAAAGCCGAGATCCCGATGAACAATCGACCCACCCCGAATGACGGCCGCGCGGATTGCGACCCGAAGACCGCCTTGACTCACGACTCCGGGGCTCCCACCCGACGCCAGTTTATCCGCCGAACGGCGACCGTCGCCAGCTTACTGAGTATCGCCGGTCCGCTGGGACGACTTTCGGCAGCCGAAGAAACGAAAGGCCCGCGGCTTCGCAAGACGCTGAAGATCGGCATGATCCGCGTTCCCGGGACGCTGACGGACAAGTTCGCGGCCGCCCGCCAAGCCGGATTCGATGGCGTCGAATTGGATGCCCCCGGCTTTGACATCGCCGAAGCCAAGGCGGCGATGAAGATCACCGGCCTGATCATCGACGGCACGGTCAACGCGAACCATTGGAACGTGCGGCACAGCGATCCCGATCCGGAAGTTCGCGCCGCGGCGCTGAAGAGCTGCATCGACGGCCTGCGGGCAACCGCCGCGGTCGGTGGCGACACGATGCTGCTGGTCCCCGGCCATGGCAAAGACGGATCCGAGGCCGAAGTCTTCGAACGGACCTTGGCAAACATCAAACAAGCCCTGCCGGTGGCCGAAGAGGTCGGCGTGAAGATCGCCATCGAAAACGTTTGGAACCACTTCCTATACGACCATGAAGGGGGCAGCGACCAAACCGCCGACGAGTTGGCTCGCTTCGTCGACGCGTTCGATTCCCCCTGGGTCGGTGTCCAATTCGACATCGGCAACCACTGGAAATACGGCGACCCCGCCGAGTGGATTCGCACCCTCGGCAAGCGTGTGATTAAGCTCGACATCAAAGGCTTCTCGCGAGCCGAAGACAAGTTCACCCCGATCGGCGAAGGTGACATCGATTGGGCCAGCGTCCGCCAAGCGCTCATCGACATCGATTTCCGCGGCTGGATCGCGGCCGAAGTCCAAGGTGGCGATGTCGAGAAGCTGAAAGAGGTCAGCCGCCAGATCGACGAGACCGTAGGATTGACGTGAGCTGTCATGTCAGTGTCATGCCGGACGAAGTCGTCCAATGGCTTCGTCCGGAGTCCTGCCGGGTGCTACTCGACGGCACCTTCGGCGCAGGTGGTCACAGCATCGCACTGGCACAACGACTCCCACCAGGCGGCCGGTTGCTGGCCGTCGATCGCGACCCCGCCGCGGTCGCAGCGACCACACGGCGGATCGAAGAAGATCCGGAATCGGCCGGTTTGCCGATCGAGGCCTTCTGCGGCAGCTACCATCGTCTCGAACGCCTGCTGACGGCCGCCGACGAAACCGCAGTCGACGGCGTGGTGCTCGACCTGGGACTGTCCAGCGACCAGTTGGCCGATCGCGACCGCGGGTTCAGCTTCACAGGCGACGGGCCGCTCGATCTCCGCTTCGACCCGACGTCAGGCCAGACCGCTGCCGATTTTCTGGCGGCCGCTAGCGAATTCGACATCGCCGACGCGATCTACCGGTACGGCGAGGAACGCTACAGCCGCCGGATCGCCCGAGCCGTCGTGCAGCGTCGGCAAGCCCGCCAACCGGTCCGTACCGTGGCGGAGCTGGTCGAGATCTGCCGCCGTTGTGTCCCCCGCAGCAAAAATCACGACATCCACCCCGCGACCCGCACCTTCCAAGCGCTGCGGATCACGGTCAACCAAGAATTGGCGATCCTCGAATCGGCCCTCAAGGTGTTGCCCGATCACGTCCGCCCGGGTGGACGGATCGCGATCATCAGCTTCCATTCGCTGGAAGATCGCCTCGTCAAACAGGCGTTCCGATCAGACCCGCGACTGCAGGCTCTGACCCGCAAACCGCTCCGCCCCACCGACACGGAAGTCGACGACAACCCGCGTAGCCGCAGCGCCAAAATGCGCGTAGCCGAAGTCGTCGGCGACTCCCCCGCCGATCGCACGCCCACCCCTCGCCGCATGGGGGCCAAGGAAGCCGCCCGGTACCGAGACGAAGAAGAGGAATGACCCGCCCCGAAGAAGTGTCACTCACCGTTCTCGCGGAACCCGCTCCTCCCGGCTCCCTATGCCCAAGGCATTGCAGCCACAAGCCCCGGCTCGCGTAGCGCACCCGGGGGTAGAAAAAACAAAGATGCGGCTCGGACGATCAGGACCGTTTCTGGCATTGCGGTGCTGTCCGCTCGGTCGCGATTCGTTACGGCAGGACTCGTGTGGTTTGGGAGGTTTGCGTCCCTCCAGGCACCAGGCGGCTGATCGCTTGCACGACCAATTCGAGCTGCTGCGGTTGATTACTGACCAATTCGATGTCGAAATCGATCGCTTCGCCGGGTCGCAGGTCGCGGATGTCGTCCAGATAGATCGTATCGCCTTCCCGCCCGAACTGGTTTTCCGCCGGCGCCAACCGCTGGACGATCCGCGTCAATTCGACGCCATTGGGTAAGGCGAAACGGATGGCAACGGCGCTATCGACCTCGTTCGCGATGTTGCGGACAGATAACGAATACCTGATCGGTTGGCCGACCCGCACCGGGTCGTCACGGTCGAGCAACGACAGGACCAACGTGTCGCCCGCCGGCGCCGGGTCGGCGGCTCGGGGGGCGACCGGCGGCAGATCGGGTGCGGGGATCGACGGGTCTGCCGGGATCGGTGCCGGGGCCTCCGGGATCATCGGTGACGGGACGATCGGCGGCAGCGTCTGCGGCGCGGCTTGGGCCGGTGGCGCAAACGCCGCCGGGGTGATTTCGAAGCGGAACGAATCCGACGCGCGAGCCCCTTCGGCTGACTCGACCGTCAGGATCATCAACGATTGCGGGATCGGACCACCGGCGTTGAACCTCCCTTCCAACAGGATCGTCGAGCGCGGATCGGGGCTGACCGGCATCGACGGGATCGTCCAACCGATCTGGAATTGGCCCAACCTCGACACGTCGCTCCCTTCCGTCGCCTCGACCAGTCGTAGCGTCGCGTCGAAGGTGACCGAGATCCGCACGTTGCTGAGCGGCACCTGCCCGGTGTTGACAACGCGGTAGCTGAACAACCGATCGGTGCCGGCTTGGATCTCCGCCGGTCCCGTGATCGTCGCGGTGATCGCCGGGACGGGAACGACGCGGTTGATCACCGTCGCACAGGCTTCTGATTGGCTTTGCTGGCCGCCGTCGGCGTAGGCCTCGACGATCACGCACCTCCGGCCCGATTCGAGCGGCACGAAAGTCACGGCGGATGACCAGGTCGCGCCGGGCTGCAGCGTCCCGTCCGGCTTGTTTTGGCTGATCACCCGGCTGCCGGTCTCCTCGTGCGTCATCGCGTTGTCGCCGACGGCGCGCAGGTTGACCCCGGTCAGCGGTCGCTCGCCCGTGTTCGTGACGTCGATATTGAAGGTGATCGGCGTGCCGACTTCGACCGCATCGGTCGCGGAGGGCTCAACGCGGATCGCGAGACTCGGGCGGAAGACGTTGATGGCGACCGTATCCTGAGCGTACAAGCCGTCATCACCACGGGCCTCGAATGGCAGCCGCACGGTAGCTTGCGACGCGATCGACATGAACAGATCGAGCTGGGTGCGAGGCGGGATCGTGCCGATTTCCCAAGTCACGTTGGACGGGGTGATGCGTGCGAACGAGTCGGCTTGCGTGGCGCGTGACCCCGGCGGCAACGCGACGCTGACGCGGACGTTCGTGGCCGGCTGATCACCGGGGTTGCGGATGTTGGCGACGACTTCGACCGGCTGGTCGTAACCGGCCACGTCCGGCGCGGCCGTGCGGAGTTCCAATTGCGGGGCGCTCCAGGTCACGAACGTCTGGCCGGTCCCCAGCGGCAGGTCAGGGAAATTGTCCCGTTCGCCGCCGGGCCGAATCACTTGCATGCGGATCGTCGCCGTCCCCGACGTGAAGTTGCCGTCAGCCTTGCGTAGCGGAACCAATTCCGCGGTGGCGTTGCCGGACGAATCGACCGCGACATCCAGGACGGTCGAACCGCCGCTGCCGGAAGCCGCGCCCGGGGCGACGAACAGCGCCAGCTCGGGATTCAGGACTTCGTAACGCACGGTCCAACCGCGAGCCGGCTGGTTCCCTTCGGCCTTCGTGACCCGGGTCGACAGCGTCACGGGGGTGCCCGCGAGTTCCCGCTGCGATGCCGGGAATTGCCAGCGGGCGTCGATCCAGTAGATCGTCGCGGTCGCCTTGCGTTGGTCCCAACAATCGCTCTGCGGTGCCAGCACCGTGACGCGGCTGACTCCCTCGCTGGGGCTGCTGATCGACAACCAGGTCTGGCCCTTGTCCAGCGGCACGTCGTCGTTGCGATCGCGATTGCCCCGGGTGATCAGCGACCGCTTGGTGCTGGTCACGCCGATCGCGTAGGTGCCGCTTCGCTTGTCCGGTTCCTGGATTTTCGCGAGCCGATGCAGCATCCCCGGGGCGTCGTTGCCGACTTCGATGAACGTCCCGACGCTGTCATTCGTCAACATCCACTCCAACGGCTGGCCGACTTGCAAGTGACCGTCTTGGCCACAGATCCCCGACAGCAAGATCACTTCGCCACCGACCGGCGCGACGATCCGCTGGGGCGACAACAGGATGCTGCCACGATTTCCCGTCGCCGGGAGACGGTGGTGCGAGCGTCGTGGACCCCCAAGCACTTCATCGCCATACAGCACCGCGGGCGGGCCATACAAGCAATCGTTGTCGAAGCTGGAATCGCCCAACACCTTGCCGCCGTGAGGCAGATGCGTCGGGCCGCTGGCTTCGATGCAGACCGGCGGGTCGGCAGGTTGCGGGAAGGCCGGGTTGACCAACCCGTTGGTGAACGAGTCCAGCTTGTTGTGCGTTTTGGCGTGATGGTCCGCCAGGTGCCGACGGATGGTCCCCAGGCACGTCAAGCAAACGCATCCTTCGCCGCCCATGCAGGGCAAGGCGAGCGTGGTGCTGGTGGGATGCGGCGCGAACAGGCGACTGCCGGTCGGGTCGATCGCCGGCAACCGGATCTGCTGGCACCCGGCCGGCAATAACGACAGCAACACGATCGCGAACTTGACCAGCACCACCGCAGACGCCGACCACACCGACCGCGGGCGGCGGCGGTTCGCGGCATCGGCGAGGGTCAGCGGTCGGTTCACGGATCGGTCCGGGCGAAGAGGCGTTCGGGTTCAGGAGTCGCCGATCAAAGGTCTCTCGGTGGTCAGCAAGCCTGCGGGGGAAAGTTCAGCGGTCGTGTTGTTCAACGGGCGATGACGAGCAAACGCCGAGGCGCAAGCCTGCCGCGGGAAACCTAGCACGCGCAAACGGCCCGTGATGCCTTTTTGCAACCCCAAACGATGCCAAAAGAGAACACGACTACCGAAACCCGAACGGTTCTGACGGTCGTTCGGGATGGCGCGGCGTGGACGTGGAACGTCCTGTGCCCCAAGCGGCGGGCGGGTGTTCCTCGGTTCATCGGCGAGCGCTATAATCTCAGCGCTGCGAACGGTCGATTGCCGTTCCCGTCGCTGGTACCCAACGGATGGCTTTTTCTATGACCGCGTCGCCACCCGCCCCGTCGCCAGGACACACGCCAGGACGCTCGCCCGGGCCCGGCGCGTCTCCGGGCCCGCGTGTCGAGCGTCTGACGGACGATCCCGAAACGCTGCTGCGGCGGTTCGGGTTGACCGGTTTTCGGCCCGGCCAACGCGACGTGATCGACGCGATCGCAGCCGGCCACGACGTGCTCTGCGTGATGCCGACCGGCGGCGGCAAAAGCCTTTGCTACCAATTGCCGTCGCTCGCCCGAAAAGGAACGACGATCGTCGTGTCGCCCTTGATCGCGTTGATGAAGGACCAAGTCGACGCGCTGCACCGGTTGGGGATTTCGGCCAAGTTGATCAACAGCACGTTGAGCCTGTCGGAACAGGACGACGTGATGCGTCAAATGGCCAACGGCGAGTTGGACCTGGTTTACGTCGCCCCGGAACGACTCCGCAACGGCCGGTTTCTCGAAGCGGTCGGCAAGGCAGGCGTGTCGCTGCTGGCGATCGACGAAGCCCACTGCGTCAGCGAATGGGGGCACGACTTTCGACCCGATTACGCGCGGCTGGGCCAATTCCGCCGCCGCTACCTGCACGGCATCCAGACGATCGCGTTGACCGCCACCGCCACGCCGCACGTCCGCGAGGACATCAAGGCGATCCTGGAGATGTCGGAACCGCGCGAATTCGTGACCGGGTTCGCTCGCACCAACTTGCGGTTTTCGGTCGAACATTGCGGAAACGACCGCGAAAAGAACGAACGGCTGCTGCAATTCATCCGCGGCCAATCGGGCAGCGGAATCGTCTACGCCGCGACCCGTAAAAAGTGCGAAGAGGTCGCCGAATGGTTGCCTGAAAAACTGCGGCGGCCGATCGGCGTCTACCACGCCGGGATGGAATCGGCCCAACGCCGCTGGGTCCAAGAAGAGTTCATGTCGGGCAACCTCGCCGCGATCGTGGCGACGAACGCCTTCGGGATGGGGATCGACAAGGCCGATATCCGCTACGTCGCCCACTACAACATCCCCGGCAGCCTCGAAGCTTACTACCAAGAGGCCGGCCGGGCGGGACGCGACGGGCGGCCGAGCGAATGCCGCTTGTTCTTTTCCTACTCCGATCGGTACGTCCAAGAGTTCTTCATCGAGAACCGTTACCCGTCGCCCGATGTCGTCCGCAAGGTCTACAACTACCTGTTGGCCTGGCCCGACGACCCGATCGAATTGACGCTGCAACAGGTTCGCGACGCGATCGGGATCAAGGAAACGGCCGAATCGGTCGGCACCGCGGAGACGTTGCTGGCCCGAGCCGGTGTGCTGAAACGGCTCGATAGCAACTCGAACGCCTTGATCGTGAGGATCGACAGCGACCTGCCGACCCTAGTCGACCTGTTGCCCCGTGAAGCGAAACTCCGCCGCAAGGTGATGCAGGCGGTCGAAAAATATGTCGGCAGCCGCCGTGGCGAAGACATCTACGTCAACCCGCAGCGGCTGGTCGATGCGGCCGGCGTCGAACGCGAATCGTTGGCGCGGACGCTGCGTGAATTGGCGAAACTGAAGGCGTTCGATTACGTCCCGCCGTTCCGAGGCCGCGCCGTCCACTTCACCCAACGCGACGTGCCGTTCGATCAACTGAAGATCGATTTCGAGGAACTCGGGCGCCGCAAACAGGCCGAATACGACAAACTGGAAGCGGTGATCGATTTCGCCCGCACGCCACAGTGCCGCCAACGAAGCGTGTTGGAATACTTTGGCGACCCCCACGTGCGAGATTGTGGCATGTGCGACCGCTGCGACCCGGCCGGCAAGTCGATGCCGACCGAAATGATGACCGCGAAACAGCTCGCCACGGTCAACCAAGACCCGGCCGAGCGACTGAAAGGTGTCGATCAGGTCACGCTGCTTCGCGGCATCCGCATCGTGCTCAGCGGCATCAAACGGATGCACGGCCGGTTCGGCAAGGCGATGATCGCGCAAATGCTCGGCGGCTCTCAAAACAAAAAAATCCAACAGTGGAAACTGAACCGGCTGAGCACCTACGGGATGCTGTCGGGATTGCGACAACCGGAGTTGGTCACGCTGATCGATACGCTGATCGCGGCCGGGATGGCGGCGCAAGTGGAAGTCGAAGATCGCCGCCCGACGGTTCAGTTGACCGAGTTCGGTGAGGAGGTCATGCACGCCCGCCAGCCGCTCCCAACGTCGCTCGGCTTGACCTTCCCGCTCGCCAAACGACTCGCCCGAGCCGCCGCGGAAATCGAAGGGGGCGACGTCGCCGGCGAAACGGGCCAGCGTTCGGAAAGTCCCCAAGAACACGCGATCAGCAAACAAGACGATGTATCACTCAGTGGCTCAAGCGTCACGGCGAATCATGAAGCCGGCGAGCCTTTGCCGGAGGCTACCGCCAGTCCGAAGCGGCCGCTCGCGACGCCGGACACGGCGCAGCCATCCGGTGCTTCTACAGCTTCAATAAGCTCCCCCGAATCGGCCGCCGACGCGGCAACCGAATCCGACGCGGCGGACGAGGAACTGATCAACCGCTTGAAACGTTGGCGTGGCAAGACGAGTGCCGCGCTGGGGTTGCCGGCGTTCCGCGTCTTGTCGAACGCCACGATCACCCGGTTGGCGACCGAGCGGCCGACCGATACCGAAGCGCTCGAAGCGATCTCGGGAGTCGGCCCAGTCACAGTCGAACAGTTCGGTTACGACCTGGTCGAGATGATCCGCCAAGCCTGCGAGCCATCGGACGACGCCGGGCCGCCAGAATCGACCGCTACGCCCGATTCACCGCATCAGAAAACGCACGCCGAAGCGGCTGCCGCTGCCGCTTCACGATCGTCCGACTCCGGCCGAGGAATCCCCAGCAGTTCGGCTTCACCGAAACCGGCTGCGCAGAAACCAGGCGCCGCCAAGCGAGCCGATTCTGTCCCACTGCCACCACCACAGCTCAATCCTCGAGCAGCCGAAGAGCTGGCTTCGTCGACGCGGCCTGCGGAAGAATCCGGCGACGCCTATTGGACTTGGCGGATGCTCCGCGACGGCTACACCTGGCACGACGTGGCGACGATCCGCCGGACCACCCCGCAACAGATGATCGAGGACTTGGCAGCGGTCGCGGCGCTAGGCCACCCGGTCGTCCCCGATTGGGCACCCGACGCCGACCTGCGGCAACAGCTCGCCAGCCGCATCGGTTGACCGTTCCTCCAACCGCTCGGATCGCGATGAACCCGGTCTACTTCGAAACCCGTTTCCGCATTGATCACGTCCCCCCGGAGTGGCCGCCCCAGTTCGCGATCATCTCCGCTCACGCGCCGACAGGCCAAACCTGGACCGACGCCGAAAACGAGAGCGCTGACCGCTGCCTATTCCATGCTCTGGAGGGATCCGGCGGTTGGAGATGGCGGATCACCGGCTACTCCCCGACGTCCGGACATGCCGAAGCGGGGTGGGCAGTTGATCGGAACGAGAAGACTGACCGGGAAGAGGATGAGGACTGGAAGTGGGAAATGGCTTGCGACTTGGGACAAGCCTTCAAACAGGACGCGATCTACTGGGTGGAAGGCGACCAACTTTATGTGACCCATTGCGATGCCCGTCGCCAAAACATTCCCGCCGGCAATTTTCGGGAACGTTTGGACGTCAATCCCACACCGCCAAGCGGCCCCGCACCGCCCAGCGTCTATGCCGATCCGCCTGGCCCCATCGTGGTGGACCTCCGCCCCGAACGAACACGGGCGACTCCCCGCCCGAATCCTTCCCCGAATCGTTGGCGAATGTTGCTGCTCGCCTGCCTGACCGCCGCGTGGGGTGCGGTCGCGGCGGCGCAGGCACCCGAGCAAACCCACAGCCAAACGCCGGATCGAGCGACCCAGCGGCCGCCCAACGTGATCCTGATCCTCGCCGACGACCTCGGTTGGGCTGACGCAGGCTGCTACGGCAACACGTTCAACGAAACGCCGCGGATCGACCGGTTGGCAAGCGAAGGGATGCGGTTCACCCAATTCTATGCCGGGCCGGTCTGTTCGCCGACGCGAGCCAACTTGCAGACGGGGCTCGACCAAGCCCGTTTCGGGATCACACAGCACATCCCCGGCCACCGCCGCCCGTTCGCGAAACTGATCGACCCCGAAGTCCCGCGTCAATTGCCGCTCCAGGCCGACACCTTCGCCCGCCAGTTAGCCGCCCGCGGATACGCCACCGGCTACTTCGGCAAATGGCACTTAGGCGGCCCAGGCTTCGGACCTGCGGAGCGTGGTTGGCAAACGGTTCGCGAGTTCCAAGGGAACACGGTTCCGCCACGGATCACCGGCGCCAACGGCCCGCGACGGACAACGGAATTCTTGAGCGAACTGGCTGTCGACTTCCTGGAATCGAATCACGACCGCCCGTTCCTGTTGCAATTGTCCCACTACGCCGTCCACATCCCGCTGTCGACGACCGACGACCGGATGGCGAAGTACCGCGACAAGCCACCGATGGAAGGCTACCCGAGCCTCCCGGAATACGCAGGCTTGACGGAAGAACTCGACGAGAGCGTCGGCGCGGTTGTCGACGCCGTCGACCGATTGGGCTTAACCGACAAGACGCTGATCCTGTTCGTCTCCGACAACGGAGGTTTGGAACACCAGCAGAACGGCGAGGTCGTCACGTCCAACCATCCGCTCCGAGGCGAAAAGGGCCAACTTTACGAAGGAGGCATCCGCGTCCCCGCGATCGCCCGCTGGCCCAGCACCATCCCGCCCGGCACCGTCTGCGACACACCAACCACCACCATCGATCTGGCCATCACCTTCATCGACATGGCAAACGCCACCACCGACAACCCCGCAGCCGCAGGCTTCAAAACCGACGGAACCAGCCTCCTGCCGCTGCTCCGCGACCCCGCCGCAAAGCTCCCCCGCGACACGCTCTACTGGCACCTACCGCACTACCACCACAGCACCCCCGCCAGCGCGATCCGCCGAGGCGATTGGAAGTTGATCGAATTCTTCGAAGACGATTCGCTAGAACTCTACGACCTAGCCAACGACCAAGGCGAATCCCAAAACTTAGCAACCGAGCAACGCGACTTAGCAGCATCACTGCGCAACGACTTAGCCGCCTGGAGAAAACGAATCAACGCCCGAATGCCGACCCCCAACCCCAATCACGACCCATCAAAAGCAACCCAACTCCAAACAAACCGCTAACCAACCACCAATTCCCCCCGAAAAATCGTGCCATTGGGGTTTGCTAAAAGATCAAACTTAACAGCATCGCGAAATCGCGAAATGCCAGTGCATCAAGAACCGACTCGCGGCAATGACCAGACGTGTCAAGTGGAAGTAAAATCTATGAAATTCGCATACATAATTGCATTATTTACAAGCACCAGTACAGCATACGCCCAAGACATGCAGCGGCCCTTCGGTTGGTGCCAGCCATCTTCCGCGAACCTTTGATGGTTGCAGAAGGTGACACCCGCCTTTTTCTGGAGCCTGAGCGTTGGGAGGGCTTGGAAATGCTTGCTACAAAGGTCCGGGAGCGATCTCTCAGCCTTCTTACTCCCCTCTCCCCGCTGCGGGGAGAGGGGTTGGGGGTGAGGGGCCGAGGGAGAAGGGATTGAGGGCGAGGGCAAGCCTGGAGACAACTCGATGACCACTCCGAATCGCGCGATCAAACGCGATCCGGATCCCATCGGCTTTGCACGCGAGCAAAGACAGCGGGCGAATGATTTTTCCAATGATGTCTGGCAAATGGTACGCGGACGTCGGATCCTTGGTGCGAAATTCCGACGCGAGCATCCGCTCCGTCCTTACACGCTTGATTTCGTTTGCTTGGATTTGAAATGCAATGTTAGAGTCGGAGGCAAAGACCGTTGCAGCAAAGGTGGAGCGACGAAAATGGGTCAGGCCTTTCTGATTGCTCATCGCCGGATGGCCACACCCGGTCGGTTCACTCTCGCTGCCCTTCTGTATACTCTTCAGCCGGCAACGTCGGCGCATCGCCTTATACGCCGACTGCAACATTTGACACCAGGCGAGTGGTTAATGTTCACTCAAGCCGCGTCCATACCCGCTGGACGTCAAGGCATTTTCATTCCGAACGTTCAACTCCTTCCTCGCCCGCATTACCTCCGCCGTAGCACGGCATCAATATCGGATGGACGTGATCGACCATCAAGGACCGCAACAACCTCGACACCTGTCGCGTAAACACGGTAGTAAATCAAAAAGGGATGACGAGTCGCGATTTTGCGGTAGTATCCGAAGTGAGTTTCATGTATGCCAGCAGTCTCGCTTAGCGACTCAATGTCGTCGAAAATATGCTGAAAGAAGTAGTCTCCGGCTCCGTCACTTTGCCGGTCATAGAATGCCACACCATCGGAAATGTCAAAGCGTGCCTCATCGAGTATTTCGACGTTCATCGACCATCCGTTTTACAGCAATCTTGGCATCGGATACAGACATCTTTGGTTCACTGCTAGGATTCTCTGTTCGGTACGCGAGCACCTCGCCGTGCCAAGCTGGTGAAACCAGTGTTCGCGAATCGGCAGCGAGACGTTGCCAAAGCAGATCGAAGGCAGCTTGCTGCTGCTCTGGGTTCAGGTTGTCAATGAATGCTTCAATGGTCACAAGTTTATCCTCCCAAGAGTTTGTTGCGTGCGAGCGATCGCATGTCGAAGATCATATAGGCGGCGGATCGAGCACAGTGGCTTCAGCGGACGAACGGCCCCGATCGAGTCGCCGCGACGAAAGGTCATCTGCTTCTATAAACCAAAAGTCATCGCTGAGCTGCATCGAAAAGCTTTTCGCCCGTTGCTTTTCTCGTGCTTGATGAGCGACAAATGAACGCACCATTTCGTTGGGTTCAGCGTCAACCCACACAGTACGAAATGCGGCGCCGTCAACCCGTGTCACGGGCGATGAGGCGTTCCCCGGAATGGGTTGATACGACCAATCAACGATTACCATCGAACGCAGCTTGTCAATAAATGCAGTATCTGAGAGACGGTTTCCATCGTCGTCGGATGGGGAAAACAACATAGGCTTGCCGTCCTCGATCTCGGTTGCGAGGTCGTCCCATCCTGACGGCCATTTCCCATCGTTTTGCGCTAGGTAAGTAGTGAGCAGCGTGCCCGTATCCCAAGCTGCGTAGGCTTCGGGGATTTCGCGGATAGTGCGAATAATGGGCAAAGCAACTATCGCAACGGCCGCAGTCAGGGCAAACGCGGCGGATTGAAGGAGCTTACGCTTGGTGACCTTGGTTCTCAGCATGCTAGGACGGATAACGGATAGCGAATTATCGTCTCGTCGCGGACCGATGAGCGATCAATCACAGATGAACGGAGTCGAGGAGCCGTGTTGGAGTCTGTTTGGATTTTGCACCGCCTTGTTGATTGTACCGCCACGCTCGCTGCGTTTCCAGCTTTTCCCAGGACCGGGAACGACGATTTTTGGCGGTGAGTGTTGCGCGGATTCTTGCTTTGCACCATGCGCCGGGATCGTTTGCTCGCGGAGTGCGTTGGACCCTGCGGTTCGTG
>RECD01000264.1 GCA_007694185.1 Planctomycetaceae bacterium | reverse complement strand
GTGACGCGTGGCGGGCGCCGCCATGTTTCGTCCGAACGCCGAAATCCTGTTACCCATCCCTCCTGTCGGAGTCGTCTCGTGAGCAACGCACCGGTCCAACCGAACTATCGCCGAAAACTTGACCTGTCGCTGGTGTTGGCTGGCGTCGTCCTGTTGATCTGGGGGCATTTCGTCGTGGCGAGCCCACGACCGGGCTCGCACGAGCCGTCCAGCGATCCGCTCCCGTTCGCGCTCGCGGTCCCGGCCCTCTATGTGTTGCTGGCCACCCTCTGGGCCCGAGCCGGTCTCGCCGCCGCCGGGAGGCGCGGATACGTCCTCTCCTGCTTGGGTGGCCTGTGCGGTGTCGGCTACGTCGCCATGGCCGCGGTGGGCGAATTGGGGATGAGCCTGCCCGCGACCCCGACAGGCTCAAGCGGCGGCGACGCGGGGCAGGCCGCAGGCGGCGACCTGACGGCCGGGGCGAACTTGGTGCTGGGGTTGCTTTCCGATACCGCGACTCACTTTCTCTATCCGATCATCACCGGCATCGCGATCTACGCCGTCTGCTCCGTCTTCGAAGCCGACGAAACGTCCGCCGTCGCCATCGCGCCGGGCAACAGCTCCTCGGCGGCCAAGATCGACTTCGGACGTCTGGCCGAATGGCTGGAGGCGTCCGACGCGCCCCACGCCGTGCGGCTGTTCCTGGAGGAACTGGGGGAACGGGTGACCGAACTCTCCGGCGCCTACCGGCAAATGGCCGAATCGGCGCGAGACGCCAGCGAAGAGGTCCGAACGACCGCCACCGCGACCGGCGAATTGCACGCGGCCTTCAAACAGATCGCGGCCAGCGGATCGTCATTCGCCTCGGACATGCAGCAGGCGTCTGAGGGGTTGACCGATTTTCGCCAGGAGTTGGGCGCGGCCAATGACGAGAGCGAACGCCTGACGGACGCGGTCGGCCAAATCCGCCAGGTCGTGGACGAACTGGCGGAGCTGGCTAGCCATGAGATCCTGAACATGGGATCGGGTGCGAGGGGGACGGGGGCGTGAGTTACCAACGAAAAATCGGCCTGCGCCTGCTGCGGGCCAAACACGGGTTCCACCGGCACTGGGTCGCCGTTCGATACGCGCTGCGGCTGCACCGAGAACTGGAATCGGTTCGCGTGCCCTTGATCGGGAGGTTCGGCCGGGAGTGGGTGCAGAAGCATCTGCCCAAGCTGACACATGCCCACTTGGCGGGATCGGCGTGGCGATTGGTTCGCGTGGCGTCGGACCCCAAGATCGACCGCGAGCACCGTCAGCGGACCGTGCGCTGGAAAGCCTGTTTGCGAAAGCTGCGTGACCTCCCTTCGGCGAACTACCCGTTGACGGAACCGGCCAGCCGACGGGTGTACCACGCCGCGCTGACGCGTTGCCTCAGCGAGTTGGCGGGGGAACCGGTCAGCGTCCCGGATTGGGGCGGCCCGATCCGCGGCGGCCTGACGTTGGCGATCGTCCGCTGGTTGGAAAGTGTCGGCATCGACCAAGACCCGGTCGTCATGGCGACGCCGCTCGCCAGTTCCGCCCTCGATCCGTTGGAGGCGGTCTCTCCGACGCCCGCCGGCGCGGCCGACCCGAACGCGTCGGCCGGCGATGAGGTGTGGGTGGCGGCGGTGCGCGAGCAATACGAGTACGCCCATGAGGGGAGCCTGCAGGAACTGCATGCGGCTTACCTCCGTTGCCATCTCGCCCACATCGCACTCGCCGAGGCGCTCGTTGTCACGCCCGAGGCCGTCGCCGCGTAGAGGGATAACGCGACACACGCGTCGGAGGTGTCGGTCCTACCACGCACCGACCCGAAACCGGTGTCCACCATCCCCCAATTCCAACACCTTTCCCACCAAACACGAGAGCGAACATGTTTCGTCTGATCCGACTGTTGATCCTGTTTTTCGTCATCACCTGGCTGTTTCGGCAAACGGCTCAGTTCCGTGAAGCCTGGGATCGGACCCGGCAAAGCTCCCGTTGGCAAGTGATCGAGGAAGAGCTTCGAGGGGCCGGTGACGACGCGCTGGACTGGGCCGAGGAAGCGCTGCGTCAGCGCCGGCAGCGAGACTGAAACCCGAGTCGCACGAACCGCCACGCCCAACGATCGCCCTTCTTGGAGTTCCCCAACCGTGTTGAACAAACAATCGATGCCCGTCTGGATGCTGAACGACATCTTGGGCGGGCTGCTCGGCGGCGGTGTCATCGTCTCGCTCGCCTCGGTCACGCTGCTGCTGCCGCATATCGACACGATGTTGAAAGCGCAGAAGCTGGACGGCGACTTGACGCGAGCCCATGACGAACTGGGGACCATACGGGATGCGTACGCGTTGATCAGCAATCAGCACGATAAGGCGGTGGAGTTCGGTCGCCTGATGAAGGGTGAGGCCGACCGGTTAGAGGGGGAACTCGATCAGGAACGAAAAAAGGCTCACCGTTACGCCTCGGAACGGGCAGAAGAATTGCAGATCCGGCGAGAACTGATCGGACTGAGAGGCGATTTCGAGCGAACCTTGATCGCGATCGACATCAGCGGCAGCATGGCAGAGACGCCGAAGCAATTGCCCGATCCGTCTCAACGCCCCAATTGGGGGCCGGAGGAATCGTCGTGGGTTCACGTCCGCCGCCAGATCGACGCTTGGTTGCGATACTTACCGGTCGGTTCGTTTCGGTTGATCTGTTTCAACCACGAACTGAACGAATTCCCGACGGTCGAGCGGATGTGGTTGTCAGGCGACCAAGCTCGCCAGGAGGCCTCCGATTACCTCGCGGGGCTGGAACCGAACGGTTACACCTACACCGAACAAGCCTTGGAGCGGGCGGCAGCTTGGCGTCCGACCACGATCATCCTGTTCACGGATGGGGCGCCGACGAACGACCAGGGGAAACTCGATCCCGACCAGCAGCGGCGTATCCTGCAGCGGGTGGGTGCGAAGGATTGGCAGATCCCCGTCAACGTGATCGCGCTGAACGACTACCTGACCGATGGCCTCGGCCTGTTCCTGCAACGTCTGGCCGGCAGCACCGGAGGCGGCTTCATGGGGATGTGAGTGAACAGGAAGGGCAGGTTGTCGTCGCATGGCGGTCAATCGGCAAATTGACCGCGTCCGGCTGGTTCTGGCCGGATGTCGGCATTCGGTTTCCTCAGAACGCCCCTCTCAGGATGCTAGTAAACATCGCGAGGGAAATATCTGTCGCCACATCCACGCTCTGGCGAGCGTAGCTACCGTCGCCAGACGGTGGCCGTACCCACCGGATTGGTAAAAAACAAACAGTTATTTGCGGCACGATCGTAAATTGACGCCACACGCGACAACACGGGCTCATGCCAACAGGTTACATTCGGCATTCGTCCGGCAGACATGATGAAATCCTCGTGGGCGTTAGCGGGCCGATGCGGGGATGCCGGGCCGATGCGGGGATGCAGGGCCGATGGACGCAGGTGCGATTCCGAATCTGCGGGCTTCTGGTACCCCGCCAAGTTAAACCAACACGCCACACCGCATTCTCCTTCACGAGACACGATTGCAGCCAACATGAAACAGGAGACATGTCAATGAATGGGGTGCTGCGTGACTGGGTGCGTGGTTTTCAGACGGACACCGTAGAGTTGATTGGATGGAAGCAGAAGCTCGAGGTGGCGAAAGCGGAACAGCGGAACGATCAGGTTCAAGAGATCGAACAGAACATCCGCGACACGAATGCACGGCTACACGACAACTATCAAGCCATCCTGCAATCGCTGCGGCCGCAAATGGAAGCCAAAGCCCGGCAAAGCGGATTCGTAGGCGAAAATCGCAACCTTTTTGACGACGTCTTGAGCAAGTGTCTGTTGAGGGTCAATCCGGATAGCGAGAGCTTGTCGGCATACATTTTGAAAGCTTGCGCCAATGAAATCGTCGACGAATTTCGCCGCAGGAACGCTTGCATTCCTCTGCCGGCCGGAACGACGTCGGGTGACGCCGACGACGAGGCGGAATCGCCACCAAAGGGAAGACCACAGTCCAACGAACCCGTGACCGAAGCGGATGCCCCGCCTACGGGTGAAAAGCAGCTCAAGGTGGATGACCCGGAAGCTTATCGCAGGCAGCAGGTGGCTCTCCTGGTTGCCAAGTACGCCCTCCGCAAACGCATCTTGATTTATGGTTTGAAGTTCTCGTCTGTGGCTCAGCTCGCAAATCTGTTGGCTGACCAGCGGCAGCGGACCGCCAAGTTGCTGGCACAATCCGGCTACACCCGTGACGCGATCCCAAAACAAACCGAGTGGCGAGAACGGTGGTCAGGCAAAGATGGTCAGCGTCGCATCGAGGGAGGAACTCAAAAACAGCCTGTCGAGGAGTGTCCCACGTTGGCGGAGGTCTGGAAGGCACTGAGTGAACGAATTCGAAATTCCCAGCGAGATATCGGGCAGCGGATGGTCGTCGACGCGATCGACGATTGCGGAGGGACGGTTTCCCACGTTCTTTGGCGCCAGTGGAGGCGGCGGTACATGAAAGAACTGAAGAGGCAACTCGATCCTCATGACCTGAAATACTTCCCATAATCTGGCTGGTACAACCGATTGCCAACTTTGGGCTCTTCCGGTCCGGCTTTTGACCCGGAATGACTCATCCTACCGATTTTCGATGGACACTTTTCGATGCCAGAATTCGCGACACCGCAACAGCTGATCCGGCACCTCAATTTTCATGTGCTCAGTCCTCCTGAGTCTCACGCGTGGGGGTTGATTTGGCGTGGCCGATTCTCCTGCTTGGCGGCGGACCCCACCGCCGAGAAAACCTGTTTTCGCTTGCGCAACGTGTCCGACCGGGCGATCGGTAATGCAGACGAAGGTCGTTCGGATGTCACCGCGGATACCCCAACGGCAGACGGCGAGAAACTCGATTCGGAATCGTTGTGGAAGGAATTGCTGCACGCCTACCACACGGAGACCGAACGGGTCCAAGTCCGATCCGAACGATTGGGATGGCGGACGTCGCGAGACGGCGGGTCTGTTCATTTTGACCCGTATGGCATCGTGTTGATTTGCTTCGAGCGGGACGGCAAACCAATTGCCCTGACCGCCTACGTCGCCGGTGCCACATCCATCGGCGGTGTTTTGCGTTCGCACGAGGCACCCGACGACGCCCACACGCGCGCCGGCGGTCGGTCGCGAATGCGGCGCCACACGGGGCCGGATCAGGGAGATGTACGCGACCGGATGGAGGCGAGGCGCGTTACCACTTGGAACGAGGATCAGAAAATCTACTTTTTGGTTTTTCGCCCCGCGGTCCAGTTCATCCGAGGACGCCAGCCGGGTAGCCCGGTTCCTGGCGTGTCGGAAGATTCCGGTGTTCCCATCGGTGCGGGGAATTCGTGGGGTAGGAGAAAGCGGGTTGAGATGGCGGATGTCAAGGCGGCGCTGCCGCGGATGAGCCAACTCGACTATGACGGCTGGCGAAAGTATCTCGCCGACGCGGAATGTGAATCCACAAGCAACTCGCCGTCGCGAGTGCAGGAGAAGGTCCAGTGAACGAGAAGTTGACCGATGACGATCGACCGGCATCACCGCTGTATGACCGGCCGATCCCCGATTTTGTCGAAGTCGATGTCGACGGCTTGATCGAGGCTTGGCTGATGCAAGCCGAGGATTGGCTCGTCGCTTACGACGGGCCGGACGCGTTGACCGACCGCGAGGCCTTTGAGGGGATCGAGTGTTTGGCGCGGTTATCGCGCATGCGGCCCGAGTTGCGTGGGCGCGAGGGAGTGCGGACGACCATCGAAAAGTTGACCGCGGCGCTCCAGCCGTTGGCGTCCGACGTCGTGCGGCGTGCGGTGCGTTATCCTGACTTGGTCGGTTGGCGTGCGCAGGTGGAAGAGGCGTGGACGGCAGCCGACGACGATCCGGAGTTGGCCGAGACGCTGATCAGTGACCTGGACGCGGCGGACTGGGTTCCGTGGTTCGCGACGCAACACGCGAAATCGTCGGTCTCATCCGATCCGTTCCATCGGTATCTCGAGGAACTCGGGTCATGTCATGACCTGTTTCATCAGCACCTGGTCATGTTCTGTGCCGCGGAGGCTTTCGTTCGCGCGGTCGGCAAGACATTGGCAGAGGAATTCGATTCGGACGACGGCGGTTGGTTGACGTCGTCGAACTGGAAGTATTTGCATCTGTTGAACGAACTCGATGTCGACATCGAATCGATATCGGAAGAGACCCGCCGCTTGGTATTGGGGCTGGCCGCGGATAGCCCGAACCCTGTCGTCCGACTGCCTGATGGTCCGCAGAAAATGGGTCCGCAGGAAGCGGTTTGGAGGGTTCACGAATTGGCGCCGAGTCTGGGTGCGGCGATACCGGAGTTGCGGGCGTTGGAGTCGGGGTTTCGATGGCGAGACCCGACGGGCAGCTTTGAGGCGGAAGTGACTTGGCCGATCAAGCTGGAGGCCGAAGGGGACAAAACGTTGGAGTTGATGTTCGGCACCGGAGAAAAATACACCATGGCGGCGGAAGCGTTGGCTGGTCAGGAGGTCCGTCTGGGCAACGCGGTCGGGTTCATCGAGATCTCGGGCGAAGGAGACATATGGAAAGCTTCGGCCGTCGTCACTTATGGCGAGGTCACGAAAGGGTTGAACGGGGAGCTCGGACTGAGCGTCGCAGGCACGCCTTGGATTTTCCATAATGCGACTTGACGAGACTCTCGAACTGCCGTTTTCGCCAATATCCGCCGAACGGGTTGCGAGGTCGCTGGGACCGCTGGCAGGATATCTGCTCCATGGCAAGTGCCTTCGCGTTACCAACCGCGCGACGGGGAATCTACCGTCGCTGCCGGCTGGGCCTGGGGCATGTTGGCCGGTGATCGCGGTGACGAATCAGAAGTGGCTCAACTTTCTGGAACCGGCGTTCCCGCTGCCTTTGCGTTGGGCGGACGGGCAACAAGACAATGATCCGCGTTTGCCGGAATCGATCCGCGAATGTGCGGATCGGGTGCGAACGACTTTGGGTGCTTCCCTGAATGACAAGGATGCAAAAGAAGCGGCGCGGTATCGCATCTGGTTCCGTGAGCCGATGGAAGGCTGGCCGGATCTCCAATCGTTAGTTTTTCCGGCTGGTAGCGCTTTCGCTTCGTTGGCATTGGGCTTCTTCAGTTTGCTCAACCGAGTCACCCCCTTTGAGTCGACTTGGGCATCGGTGCAGTGGGACGACCTGCTGTTGCCCGTTGAGGATCTTGGGAAAAAGGTCGATGCGGCGCTGCGGTGGCAGGCCAAGTCTTTTTACGTGGCTGCGAAACAATCGCTCGATGATCTGAATGACGAACAAATGGCGATCGTGAGACGGTTGCCCAACAAGCCGGGCTCGCCATCGGTCGGGCTGGGCGATTATTTCGTAGCCGGCTTGGTCGAACCGGACGCGAGCGACGCGGAGGCATGTTTGGCCTATCACGCGGCGATCCGAGAGGTGGACCCACTCGAGGCCGCTAAGTATTACCTGAAGGTCTTGTTTAGGCACATTGCCCGGAAGTGTCGCGAACGTGTTTTCGTCGGTGCGGGCGGAAGCGAAGACCTGCCGTCGGTGATGGTGACGATCGTGACGCATCAGATCGAGCCGGTCACGGCTATCATCGGCGTGCTCGGCATTCGGAAGGTGTTGCTGCTCTACACCGCGAGTGAACCGCAGATGCAATCGAAGGCGACGGACTTGTATCGGCAAATTAAGCTCAATTGGCCGGATTGTCAGTGCGACGAACCGGTAGGCTTCCATTTCGATACCGAATCGAATGAGTTTCCGGGAGATTTTGTTGCATCGCTTCGTAGCCAGATCGACGGTTTTCTAGCCGGCACCAGGGACACGGAGGTCGCGTTCGATATCGACCGCGGAACGACCTTGCACAAGCTGGCACTCTGCAAGCTGATCCGCCCCGACCACTGGATGACCACGTTGGTTCACCCTATGGAAAACAGGAAGATTGTGCATGGTGCCGAACGCCTGATGCTGTGGCGTGCCGGCGACGATTGGACGCGGCCGTTTTGTCCGCTGGATGGCGTGACCGGCGACGGGTCTGCGGAATGATCCGCGGCCGCCGAGCGTTCGGGTCCGAGTGGTGATGGCAACCGGCGAACCTGTTTTGCGGCTCAGCCGATCACGTCGCAGCGGACTTGGCCGTTTCCGCAGACGCGATTTTGGCCGATTCCCAAGTTACCCGCGACGGCGATCAGCCGTGCGAGCGGCATCGGGACGTCGTGGTATTCACCCCGCCCGGTGATGGCGGGAACGCGGTAGCGATCGCCGCTGCGGTTGCTCGCCCGCTCGTAATTCAGAGGCTTCCAATCGGCTGGTCCGTTTGTGGCGGGCGCGGCCAGTCGTTTGTACTGGTCGACCCGTTCCGCGCCCAAGCCGATCGTTTCAGACGTCTCGCGGCTGAGCAAGCTGCGGACCAGCCTCAGCGAACCGGCCACCCAATCGACCAAGTCGGGTTGCTGGACCACCGCGCCATCTCGTTTCAACGTGATGGGGGTTGCGGTCGTGATCCGCAAGGAGCAAGTCCGCACACTTTCAACTGGCAATTCGCGGCCGCTGCCCAGCAAGCTGGAGAGCCAATCCCATCGCTGCGGAGGTTGATCGTCACGGGACACGCGGAACCGAACGCGATCGCCGCCCAAGCCGAATTGGCGACCGCAACGGTCCAAGTGGTGGACCACTTCGTCGATGATTCCTGCCGACGGATCGAGGAACTGCAGCATCACCCCCAAGGCGACCGAACGGCCGTCCGGCATCGCTTCAGGCGGCACGGGAAAATCGGGAATGATCGCCAAGCCGTGGGGGGCGTTCCAGCGTCCGACGACAACCGGGTCTACCGGACCGGGTTCCAAGAGTTGTGCGTAATCGCATCGCCGCTGGTGAGGGCATCCGGCGCAGTGGCGGTAATCCCGGTCTCGAACCTGCGGTTCCCAGTGGCACCAACGCTCTTTCAGCGGCTTGGCAAGCAACCCACGTAGGCTCGGTCCCATCCATGGGTTCAGTCGGCCTGGGCCGCAGGCCCGCAGTTGCAATCGCAGCTGAACGACGGAGCGAAAATCGGGCTGTGGCCGACCGGGTATTGCCGGCGACAGTTGGCGATCGGAAGAGAAGTCATGGTCAGCCATCACCAGCACCTCGTGGAACCCGGGCGAGACGAACGCCGAACGCCGAACGCCGAACGCCGAACGCCGCGTCGGTACGGCACTCACGATCCGGCGTCGACATCCTAACCGATCGGTACAGCGCCGACATGCGTGCCGCGCCATCAGCAATGACGCCACTGCGTGAGGCTATCGATTTCGCCAAGGCGATGCCCTGCGGCGGCGGTTGTCTGATAGCGGACAAGGGGAATGTCACAACGAGTCTATCGACGCGTTTTGATTGTGTGGCATCCGGCCACGGCTATGCCACGATCAGCATCGTGTCACAACGATCCGGACAACGCGTCTTGATAGTGTGCGAACGGTCATCGCATCGCGCACGCATCCTGGCGAGACGCCTGTCGTCTCCGCGAGTCCACTCCAGCGTCTCCGCGCCTACCTGGCAATGAGCGGCAAAAAGAGTCCGGAAATCTTTTTACCGCACGATCCCTATCCACCGTCCTGCTTTCGAGAAAAAAGCCATGCGTACCTCAACACCTTCAGCAAACTCAGGAATCTCAGCTACCGCCATGAACACCTCCCACAACCACCGAGCCGAACCCATGCACCGATCCATCCTGTCGCGTACCCGCCGTGTTTCGTCCGTTGCCACGGAACTGGCCACCGCCGCGACCACATGGGCGACCAAAGCCCTGGTGGTCGTCCTGCCCATGCTCCTTACGCTTGCCCCCGCCTCGGCGGCTCGGGCAGACGATGGGGGGCGCGAGATCTTCCTGTTCATGCCGGCTAGGCTGCCCGAGCAGATGGCCCAGCAGATCTCGCTGCATTTGCCGAACCTCATCCAGAAGTCTGGAAAGCTGACCCTGCACCTGGTCGAGACCCCTAGCAACAGGGTGATCGGCAGTCTGTCCGTTCCGCCGCGACTGACGCCAGAAGCGATGCGCCGAGCAGAATTTCGCATCGGCTGGGCCCAGATCGGCAAGTTCATCCAGCAAACCAGCAAAGCGGACGGCCCGGAGGCATCGACGGTTTCGATCGATTTGCCAGGGGCGTTCAGTAAGATCGCGGCGATACGGCTAACCGATGCCGCCCCGGAGGTGCTGATGATCGGCAACCCGCTCTACAACAATCCGCGAGAGCCTTGGTTCGCCATGGAGCCCCACTTTGTCTTTTCGGACAGCGCGTGGTTGCTCCCCCGTGGCCCGTTCGGCCAAGCGATCGCCCCGATCCCGCCAGGCAGCCAATTCCAAATCGTCAGCACCGATGAGAATTGGGGATTCGACGCGACGCACCAAAGCGGGACCGAACGGTTCTATCGCGTCGGGGTACAGCACCGGCTCGAGGGAAACTTGCAACCGATCACATCCGATTTAGGGACGGCCCTCCTATCACTCAGGAAACGCAACTACCAGGAATTCCCCAAGCTCGATCTCGAACAGGTTGCTCCCAACGCCATCGGCGAGGACGATCGCATCTGGAAAATGACCATCCCCACGGTCGCGTTCGAGCCGAAGTGACCGCCACCTGGCCCGGGTGGGCGAAGGACGCAGGCGGACGAGCCGGTTAGGTTCGTTCAGGTTCGAATGTCAGTGGAGGTTGGCGATGCGGAAGCGGTCGGTGATTTCGGGGTCGTCG
>RECD01000061.1 GCA_007694185.1 Planctomycetaceae bacterium | reverse complement strand
CCGCGTCCCGAACCGCCGCGTCCCGAACCACCGGTCGCGTTGACCCCGCCGGCGATCGACGCTCTCGCCACCGCTCCTGAATTACCGTCGATCGAACTGACTCGACCGGACGAGCCGACTCCGCCGGCCCAACCTGATCCCACAGACAGCCCCGCCGAACCCGATCGCGATGCGGACATGCCGGTCGCCCGGATCTCGGCCGAGTCGGCAGACGCGACGGATTCCAGCAAACCGCGAACCGCGTCGGCGATCGCCGAGACGAGTGAAGGGGGCACACCTACCAAGACTCCGATCCCCGCACGCTTGAAGCCGTTCATCGACGAGATCAATACGGCCCGCGAACGCCTGTTCGCGATGGAGGATTCGGACGACGCCGTGACGTTGCGACGGCGCTGGGCGGAACTCTACGTCGGCCTGGCGAAGCTGGCGGTGGTCGCGACCCCGGCCGATCGGATTCCGCTGGAAAACCTTTCGAAACAATTGTCCGACGACGAACTGATCGACGCGTTATCACGGATGTCGCCGAATTGGTTGCGGATCGGGAGACGTCCCAGCGAAGGCGTTTTGCTGGTCGGGACGATCGAACAGAGCGATGGAAAATCGTTCATCCGGTGGGACGAAGACTCTTCCGTCGAATTGCAGGGGATCGACGAAACCGTCGCAGGGACCTCCGGCCAGCTGCTCGCATTGGGTAAAATCCTAACTAGCGGTTCGCAGGCGGTCGTCGAAATCACTTTCGCCCGACCGCTGGATCGCTGATCCGGATCGACCCCACCTTCCTAGGTTTGATGATGTACTTGCGTTTGGCCCGGCGGCTTTTGACCGAACCCGACAAACGGCTGCTCTGGAAAGCGGCCTGGACCCTCGGGGTCGGCGGCCTGCTCAGCGTCGCCAAGCACAAGCGACGCTTGAAACGGGGCGAGTTCTTCCCGCCGTTCCTCTACCTGTCGGTGATCAACAGCTGCAACCTGCGTTGCCAAGGTTGCTGGGTCGACGTCGCCGCCAAGCAGCATCGGATCGAACTCGAAGCGGCCAATCGCACGATCGAAGAGGCCAAGGCGATGGGGAACCGATTTTTCGGGATCCTCGGGGGCGAGCCGTTCATGCACAAGGACCTGCTGAAGATCTTCGCCGCCCACCCCGACGCCTACTTTCAAGTCTTCACCAACGGCCACTTCATCACCGATGAGGTCGCGGCGGAACTCCGTCGGTTGGGCAACGTGACACCGCTGATTTCGGTCGAAGGGACGGAAATCGTCAGCGATACACGCCGCGGCCGGTTGGGCGTCCTCAGCCAAACCATGCAGGGGTTGGAAACCGCGTTGAAACACCGCTTGATGGTCGGGGTCTGCACCAGTGTCTGCAAGTCGAATATCGATGACCTGGTCAGGGACGCTTGGGTCGACGCGTTGATCAAGATGGGCGTGATGTACTGTTGGTTCCACATCTATCGCCCGGTCGGGCCCGAGCCCAATCCGGATTTGGCACTGACCAGCGAACAACAGCGCCGGGTCCGTCAATTCGTCGTCGACACCCGCGTCAACAAGCCGATTGTCGTCATCGACGCCTACCACGACGACGCCGGCAACGCCCTCTGCCCCGCCGTGACCGGTTTCACCCACCACATCGGCCCCTGGGGCGATATCGAGCCCTGTCCGGTGATCCAGTTGGCGACCGAAACGATTCACGACGGCCGGCCGCTGGCCGAAAAGTTCAACGGCCCCGGGTTCCTGAAGGATTTTCGCGAATTGACGGCTGGCCAAACGCGGGGCTGCGTGATCATGGAACGCCCCGATCTGCTGGTTCAACTGGCCGAACGACACGGCGCCCGCGACACGACCGCCCGCGGCGAAGTGATCGAAGAACTGAAGCGGGTCGAACCGCGGCGCAGCCAATATCAGCCCGGCGACGAGATCCCGGAACGAAGTTTGGTATACCGCTGGGCCAAAAAATATGCCTTCAACGACTTCGGCACTTACGGGAAGCACTTCGATCCCCAAAAGTATCGCGACCCCGACCTGCAAAAAAGTTCGACTTGACGTCTGTCCGGCGATCGTGACAATGGCTCGAAGTCAGTGTCGGTCACCAGCAGCGAAAGCACCCCGCTCGTTCGAGTTTCCGGTGTTTTCAGTCTCCTGACGATCGGTTTTGACGCACCCGCGAGGATCGCGGGTTGACGGATTCCCGGTCTCGCCCCAGTGGCGAGCGGCGATCCGCCCCAACCATTCCCACGAAAGCATGGAGGCTAAGATGCGGGCATATTCTGACTCGATCGGTCACGTTTCCGATGAGATGGCGGTGGCTTTTGGCCCTGCCGACCAGTCGATTTCTCTGCGGACGCTCCTGCCGAACGCGAAGTTTTTTCAGGCCGACGACATCCTCGTCACCCGCCTGGCACTCGACGTGGCCCAGGCGACCGAAGGCGATTTGGTGGTCTGCCCAGCGGGTATCGACGACCCGGTCAACTTCGCGGCTCAAGCCTTGGCCCGTGGCGTCGCGGCGATTTTGACCGAACAAATCCTCCCTTGCCCTTTGCCACAAGCCGTTGTCGCCGACACTTCCGAAGCCGCCTGTGCGATCGCCGATCGGATCGAGGCCCAGCCCTCCACCCGGTTGCTGACCATCGGCGTGATCGGCGATTCCGGCAAAACTTCCGCCGCGTTGATGATCACCCACCTGCTGCGGCGGAGCGGCATCCGTACCGGCTACGAAACCGACCTGGGCGGCAGCGACGGGATCGTCCAAACGGTCGCTGAACAGGCCCCCACCAACGGCGTGCAGTGGATCGCCCGCATGGCCGCGGCCAGAGACTCCGGTTGCGGCGCGATGGTCGTCGATCTGTCCAACCCCCAATCGCTTGCCGATACCGAAATCGGCTGGGACCTGATCGTGATCACCGGAGCCGATGCCGGCCCGTCGACCTCGATGACGCGGTCAACTTTCGGCCCCGATCCGATCACGGAGGTTCTGGAACAGGCCAAGTCGGACGCCGTCGTGATCGTGCCCGCCGATCACCCCAAATTGCTCCGCCGCGTCAGACGATCAGGGCTCCGGTCGCTGACTTACGGCCTGCGACGTCCCGCCGACCTGTCCGCCAAGGTGTTCGACGAACAAGCCGGCGAAACGACTTTGATGGTCAGCTGCGGCGACGAAACGGCGTTGATGAAGACCGGCCACTGCGGCGAAGCCTTCGCCCTGAATTCACTCGCCGCCATCGCCGTCGGCCGCTTGCTGGAAACCCCGCTGACCGAGGCCGTCGATTGCGTCGCGGCGACACCAACGATCCCCGGTAGGATGCAACGACTGGCTCGCTGGGGTGAAGCGGCTGTCGTGATCGATGCCGCCGGAACCCCCGAACGGGTCGCGGGTACCCTGCGGACGCTTCGCCGCCAACGCGTCCCCGGCGGAAAACTTTGGTGCCTGCTGACGATCGGCCCCGAAGCCAATCCGGGTGCCGAAGCCAATTCGGGCGCTTCGTGTACCGGCGAACGCCTCGCTCGCATCGGCCGGTCCGTGGAACGCTTCGCCGATCGATTCGTGCTGACGTCCCAAGACAACCACAAGTCGACCTTTCTCGCTTCGGCCCATGCCGTGCTGGACGGGTTCAAGGAGGTCGCGTCCGCCCGACTGGTCGCCGACTCGACTCGGGCGATCCGCTGGGTCGTCGAGCAGGCAGGACCGAACGACACGATCCTGGTTTTTGCGGGCGATCACTGCCGCACCCCAGCCGAACGCCGCCGTTGTGCCCAAGAGCTGGAACAACGGGTCGAAGACGCCCGCCGGGAATTTGCCGACGCTCACGAGGACGAGCCGATGATCCTCCGAATGTCGTAAAGCCTCGTGGATTGACCTTTCGGCGAAACGGCCAGAGTTGCTAGTGCTGGGACTTGAGTCGTTTTTCTCGAAAAGTCGATTATTTTTCGCCGACGTTCTTGGGGCCTGTGATGCTTAACCACCCCGCCGACGTGAAGACCCGTGTCAGCGTCCTCGTTCTGCTCGCCTTCGCCGGGTGCCAACGGGCAACCAACCCGGCGATCGGGCCGTTCTCGCCGACCGGCAATGTCAATCCCGTCTCTTCGCCGACCTTGATCCCCTTCGGGAACTTCAACGAAGCGACACGGGTGCCACCGCCTTCCACCGGCAGTTCACAAGTCTCCAACGGCTATTCCGCATTGGCCCCCAACAGCCCGGTCGCCTACGCCGCCGGTGGCGATGCGGTTAACCCCCCTGCGGGAACTTGGTTTGCGAGCGATTCCGGCGGCAATCCGGTGCAACCGCCGATGAACTCGGTCGCAACAAACGTCCCGAACGAACCGCCCCGAGTGCTGCTCGGCGGCATGCCGGTCAACGATTTGACCGTGGCCATGCGAGATTCACGGATGCTGCCGAACGATTACGTCGGCTCCGGTGCGACCAACCCAACCGCCCATTCGCAGGATTGGGCAGCGATCCCGCCTCCCGGGGTCAGCCTTCCCGCAGCCGCTTGGCAAACGGTCCAACCGGCTGGTGGGTTCCGTCCGATCGATGAGGCGGCATTCCAGCTTCAACCGACGTCCGCGAATATCCCCGCGCCGGTTGGCTCTCCCGCTCCCACCGGCCCCGCAGTGTCTACCAGCTCGGCCGGCTACGGCGATCAACCCGCGCAGTCCGGTTGGGGGACCGTTCCGACCACGGCGCCCGTCCAACCGATGACCGCAGCCGCTTCAACGGCTGGCAACCGCCAGCAATATCAACCGGTTCCGAACCACGCGCCGGCTCCGCCGTCCGGGGCGTTCCAGAACGATCCCAATCAGCAACAGCCGGGTCAATTCCAGTCCGCCCAATTCCAGTCGGTGCCTCCCTCCGGCGCTCGCCAACCGGCCCAACTACCCGTGACGAATTCCCCCACCGCCGATCAATCGCTGCTGTGGCGGAAACCGGCGGTCGCACGCTAAACCGAAGCGCGACCGACCTATTTTACGCAGGAGCGCATGGATCGCTCCGGTCCCCAAAAAACACAAATTTCCGGCTTTGACGATTCACCCGCCTTGGGAAGGGCTGAATCCTCGACAGAATTCGTTGCCTCCGGCGAATCCGCGTATTATGGTGTAGGTACGTCTGGCTCCACCCACCCCTCCATCGGGTGCCAGAACCTCCCCCCGCGAGATCTCTCCGTCGAGGAATTTTCGGATATGTCCCGATCGCTCATTCTTCCCATGTTATTGGCTGTCGGCAGCTTCGGTGCCGTCACCGTCGCCCCGACGACCCCGGTGGCTGCGGCTGACCAAGACGGCGTCTTGGCTCAACTCTACGGCCAAGGTGTCCATGCTTATTTTGGCCACGATCTGACGCGAGCGATCGACTTGCTCGATCAAACGATCGAAGCCGGCAGCCAAGACCCACGGGCGCACTACTTTCGCGGCTTGTCAGCTGCTGGACTGGGAAGGTCAGACGAAGCGAAGGGCGATTTTCAAGAAGGCGCACGACTGGAAGCCCGAGGCGATTACGGCACCTCGATCGGTCGGGCCTTGACTCGCGTTCAAGGCGTTTCCCGCATGCAAATCGAGACGGCCCGCAATCAAGCACGGCTGGATTATCACGTCGAAAAGGCTTCCCAAGACCGGGCTCGTTATTCCGAGCCCGGTGCTCGCGAAGACGAGATGCTGCGTGAACCGCCCACGCCGCGTCAGCCCCCCACGATCCCCGGTTACCAACCACTGACCCCGTCCACGGACGAACCGACCCCGTTCGACGAACCGACCGAACCGGCGCAGCCCACAGTACAAGCCCGCGACGCCCTGGAGTCTGCCCAGCCCGCCGATCCGTTCACCGATGACGCTACCCCAGCGGCACCGACGCCCGCCGCTCCCCCTGCCGCAGACGACCCGTTCGGCGGCGACACCCCGATGGACGATCCGTTTGGAGCACCGGCAGCCGGTGACGATCCGTTTGGGACACCCGCTGCCGCGGGCGACGACCCCTTCGGCTGATCCGATCCGCCGCGTAGCTCCCTGAATAGCATCGCGCGGGAAATATCTGTCGCGACATCCACGCTCTGGCGAGCGTAGCTACCGTCGCCAGACGGTGGCCGTACCCAACGGATTGGAAAAAATCAGACCGTTATTCTCCGCACGATGCTTAGCAGCCGATCCCCCAACGGATCGGCAACAGGCTAACCGGTCAAACCGGGAGCCGGAGGATGACTCATCATTTTCCTCCGCCCGATTCCCGGCTATAGTTTCCGGACCATCATTTTTCTTGGCCACAGTCGGCCCCGGACGAGACGCGCCGTACCCGGTCATGCGAAGACGACGCCCAACAAATGGGTATCGTCATGGCATGGGTCTTAGTCATCATCGCGGGGTTGCTGGAAACCGGTTGGGCGGTCGGGCTGAAACAGACCGACGGTTTCACCAAGTTTTGGCCGAGCCTCTTCACGATCCTGGGGATCGTGGCCAGCATGTTGCTGCTGTCCATCGCGGCCCGGACGTTGCCGATCGGCACGGCCTACGCCATTTGGGTCGGCATCGGTTCCGCCGGTGCGGTCATCTTGGGCAATCTCCTGTTCGGTGAATCGCTCGGTCCGGCACGCGTCTTCTTCCTGCTGCTGCTCCTAATCGCCATCACCGGCCTGAAAGTGACCAGCCATTGACCGTGTCTCAAACCGACACCGATCGGCAACCAAGCTGCGTCCCAACGCCCGCCCAAGCCGAAGAAACACCAGGCGTGCGACAAGGCGAACGAAACAGCCATCCGGCTGAAGCAACCGGAACTCAATAACCGCCGACACAAAAACCTCGTCGCCAAAGCCGTACACGAGAGAAAAGGCTCAACGAATTCTCCCAGAGAAATCTCGCAACTCCCCGAAATCGCCTCGCATCACCACCTCTCCACAGCAAAAAACTGCCCTAGCATCACGTCGCGGTGTTTGTGATATACCGCAATCTGTGCGAATTACGTCGCCGGCCTGGACCCTTCGGCTCGCGATTCACAGGCTGATGCGTGCGAACCCATAAAGCGGGAGATGTCGGATGCTGCAAGTGGTGTTTGTCAAATGGGGACAACTGTATGGGGTTGACGCGATCAATCGCCTGGTCCGCTCGATCCTTCAAAATACGTCCTGCGACCTCCGGTTCACCTGCATCACCGACGACTTCACGAGCGACTACGCTCCCGAAGTGATGCTCAAGCCATTTCCGGCGTTCGCCGCGCCGTTTGACAGCCTGAAAACCGGTTGCCGGCTCAAGATGTCGATGTTCGCACCGGGAATCCTCGACGACGGCGTCCCGACGCTCTTCCTCGATCTCGACACGGTCGTCCGAGGCGATGTGGCCAAGGTGAGGGACCACCTGGTTGCTCATCCGCAGATTCACCTCATGAAAAGTCATTACATCCAGTGGTGGCCGGTTCAGCGATGGGTCAAACCGGTGATCGGAAACAAGTATTACCATGGCAACTCCTCGGCCGTCGGCTTTTACCCCGAGAAATATCACTGGGTCTTTGACCGCTTCAATCAAATGGTCGTGGGAGCCCCGGAGGAAGCCCGTTCGAAAACCTTGCGGGTCGACGATCGCTTCATCAGTTTCGCGACCCGCGATTCGCTCCGAGTCTTCCCGACATCGCTGCTCGCGAAATTCTCCGGCGAATACATGTCGCCGACCCACACCTGCGAGGCGGTAAGAAGCCAACTGCCGTGGGTCCGATCGAGGCGAAGCAACCAAGTCGCGATCACCTTCGCCGGCGCGGACCTGAAACCCGACCGCCTGATGAAATTGAAACCCGGCGACGAAATCCGCTACAAGTGGCTCCGCACCCGCTGGAACCACCCCGAGTTTCAAGAATCCTGGCAAGATTAAATTCGATCGATCACGTCGCATCCCGTGAGACGCCCGAACGGTGTCCCGTTCGGGCGTGAACCCGCCAATCGAAGTGAAAGAAATGTTTCACAACATCAGTCGAGCAAATTGACTCTATCGCAAAGCCGCAATCTTCCAAGACTCCCCAATCGCCGCGTGACGAACCAAGTTTCGAAGTCTTGCCAAAGCCGGAGCCAGACGTCTGTCCCGCGAAAGACGACTCCCATGTTCCCGCCTCCGATCGAAAACCAGGACTTCCAAGTGAATATCCCCTGCTATTTTATCAATCTCGATCAAGCCGTATCACGATGTCGTCACATGGAGCATCAGGCGGTGCAACTCGGGATTTCATTGACCCGAATTCCCGCTGTGATCGGTGCCACATTGACACCCGATCAAGCGAGAGCTTGGAACCCAAATCCGGACACGGGGAAATACCTAGTAGCCAACGAAATCGCCGTTTTTCTCAGTCATCGGCGAACTTGGGAAACCATCGCTGACGGTGAGTGCGACTACGCCGCCGTGTTCGAAGATGATGTCTTTATCTCTCCAAACTCAGCGGAAATTCTTACCAGCGACGACTGGATCCCGGCCGGAACCGACATCGTCAAAACCGAGACGTTCAACAGCAAAGTCTTGCTTCGGCCACCGTTCGTCCCAGCCCCGGGGGGACGGCAGTTAGCCAAATTGGCTTACCAGCACTACGGTACGGCCGGATACATCATTTCACGAGACGCCGCCGCACGCTTGTTGATCGCAACGACCACCTTTTCCGTACCAGTTGACGTGGCGATGTTCACTCCAAAGTCGCGAGAGATCGCAAAACTCGATATCTTGCAACTTTCGCCAGCCATTTGCATCCAAGAGATGCGAGCCAAACCTCAAGTCGCGTCCAAAAGAATCGAAGCTTCCTCGGTTGAGGCGTCACGTTCCGATCGCTTAAACGGTGGTAAGGCGGGTTGGCGCCGAAGTCTGAAGGCGGTCGGTGCGCCTATCGAAAATGTGATACGCGAAGCCCGCCAACATGTCCGTTCACTGCTGCAAAAAAGTCGTTGGGCGATGGTGGATTATTGTTGAGGAAATCAGGCAACTGAACAGCAACGAAACGACTGGCCAATTCGAATTCAGTAACAAACACACACGGGAGGCCGTCGAACGGTTGTTCGGATCGCAATTTCCGCCGGTCGCTACCCGCGGGTCCGCCAGCCTTCGCATGACGGCGCAATCATGAAGGAGCAAAAACGAAGTTTAATGCCGTTTGACCTGTCCGCGAATCACGAAATGCTTCGCGTTATAGCGAAGGAAGAGTTTTTATACCTTCCTCCGATCGGAAATTCTGGCGATGGCGTGATCGCCTGCTCCACCTATCAGGCATTCGCGCGCTTGGGGTGTCGATATCGTGTGATCGAAGCTGCGGTCCCTCCTTCGGTGACCGCTGAACGTATCGTCGTCGTCGGCGGTGGTGGAAGTCTCGTTCCACTCTACGACCGAACAAGCAATTTCATCCTCTCGCATCATCGCGCAGCGGCACGAATCATCGTTCTTCCGTCGACGATTCGCGGAAACGAGGATCTGATAGCGAACGCTCGAAATGTGACTTTTTACTTTCGCGACCAAGAATCTATCGAGTACGTTCGCTCCCTATCGCCGACGACCGACGCAAGATTTGCCCACGACATGGCGTTGATGCTCGATCTTGACGAACTCGCCGGCAACTCCCGACGCTGGCGATCTGACGGCTTTTCACCGAGGCAATTGAATCGCTTGATGATTCGCCCGTTTTTAGCCTCTGTTTCTTTTCGCTACCGCAATCGGCGAACCCCAAACTCTCTCTCTGCCTTCCGGCTCGATCCAGAGAAGACCGAGCAGGCGATCCCGAAAACCAATCTCGATGTATCGGGAGTTTTGGGGAGAAGCCAAAATTTTACCGAGGCAGAGTCACGACTGGTTTCGAACAATATGGTCCGATTTTTGAGCCGCTTTACCGAGGTCAGCACAAACCGCTTGCACGTCGCGATCACGGCTGCGTTGTTGGGTGTGCGAGTCAATCTGTTTGACAATTCGTACGGCAAGAACCTGGCGGTCTACGAGTCATCGCTGAGCCAACGATTCGAAACGCTGAAATTCTGTGAGGCGGGATCGCAAGACACGGTTCGTAGCGCGGCCTAACGCTCTGATTGCTCGACGCCCACCTTCTGCCCCGGCTTCGCACGTCACGGCCGACGAGAATGTTCCGGTTCCGTGCGTTTCAATCGGCCCGCGAACTCGGACAGCCGCGTCCGCAGCGGCCTTGACGAACTCCAACGGATCAATCGCCTTCGTCTCGCTAATGTCTTCTTTGCCTCTCGCACCCAATAGGCGTCGATACCGGCGACATCGGCGTGGCGTAACAACTGCCTCCACTCTGCACGTGCCAATGCATTTTTGAGACGGATCCGTCTCAATAACGCGATCAGATCGATGTCGGCCGGGAAGCAACTCGGAATTTCCTGGCGACAGGCAAGGAAGTTCAGCATCGTGCGAACACATTTTTCCCAGTGTCCACAATTTCGGTCGCGGAGATCCCCTTCCCAACATACCCGTAAATTGCTTGTCCCTGTCGCCCGCCCCGAGATCTCCTGCACTTTTTCCGTCCGAGTATGCGACGCCCCATCATGGATGACCTGCGAGTCACGAGATCCGAGCAGGTGATCGGTTATCGGGGATGATCCCCAAGGAATGACGAGCGACTCGTAGGGCTCGCTGCTTCCGATCAAGCAAGTGGAAGCTACGGATTTGAGGTTTCCGAAAGCCGCGAGCAGGGCGCAGGCGTGCGAATGTTGCCAGTTTGCTCGGGACAATTGGCGGTAGTTGGTGCGAATGGCTATCAGTGGAATAGCGAGTTCATCCAAGGACCGCTGAGACCTCAGGAATGTTTGGTCGAATGAGCTTTGGTCGCCGAGCGGAATGTCGAAACCATGGACGATGGCGCAGGCCTTGATTTGCTGCGATCGCCAAGAGGCGTTGCCTCGATAATGCCGCTAAACCGAGA
>RECD01000262.1 GCA_007694185.1 Planctomycetaceae bacterium | reverse complement strand
GCGTAGACCGTCGTGCTTTCCTCTTTCGTGACCGCGATCGGTGCTTGTCGACTGGTGACGGTAGCCCGTGCGATGTGGGTTCCCGGCTTGACGCCTTTGACGCGAACGCGGTGAATGATCTCGCCTCGGGCCGGCAGCGACGGTTGGGGGGCGAACACCACCAAACCGCGGCCGTCGGTTGACGCGTCGCCTTCGCTGCTGACCAATTCCAGCCCTTCGGGCAGTTGCAACTGCAAGCTGACTTCGCCGTCTTCGAGGGCCCCACGGTTGAGGATCCGGATCTCGTAAGTCGCCATGCTGCCGACTTCGATCGGGTCAGCATCGTCGGTGATCGAGAAGGTCAATTCGGCGGGGGCGTCGACTTGGACCTTTTTTTCGTGTCGAGATACCAGATTCAGGTCGCCGCGAGCCTCGAGCCGAATCGCCCGTTCGCCCTGTTCGATCGGCAGCAGGGTCAACGGGACCGCGCCGCGGGCGTCGGCCGGAAGTTCGGCCAGCGACCAGTAGACGGCGTGACGATTCGGGTCGTATTGGCCTTGGTATTCCGTACCGACGAAGGAGAATCCGCGGTCCAGGTAAGCGACGATTTCGACGTTGGTCGCTTCGGCCGAACCGACGTTTGCCAATTGGATTTGGTAGGTCGCCTGACGCTCCAGGAAGCGTCGTGACGGGCCTTGCAGGTCGATCGCCAATTCGGGAGCGATCACTTCGATCACCGCCCGGTCGACGGCGACCAACCCATCCTCACCGCTGACACGGATCTCGTTCTCGATCGTACCGGGCGCGACGGCGCGGAGCCGCAGCACTTGGCGGCGAACTTCCCCGGGCCCGAGGGTTCCGATCAGGTTATCGAGTTGCCGGCCTTTGGGGTGTTCCAGTCCGTCGGGGACATCGGTTTGGAGGATCACGCTGTCGGCGGCGCCGGTACCGGGGTTGGAGACCTCCAGTTCGATTTCGACCTGTTGTCCGATCAGCACTTGGGTGGGGGCCCGCTGGACGACTTGGAGTGCCGGGCGGGTGCTCATCGTTCGCACGGCGGCGGCCGCTTCGAAGGTGACCCGCGCGACGCTGCCGAGTTCCCCTTCGGTTTCGGGGATCAATTGGATCGAAACGGTCCGTTCGCCGCCCGGTTCCAGGGTGCCCAGGTTCCAGCTCAATCGGTCGCCTTCGATTTGGGCTTGGGGCGTCGTCTCGACCAACCGCATGCCGGCCGGGATGCGGTCATGAATCTGCACGGCGGCGGCTTCGACCCCGCCGACGTTTTGGATTTGGATCACGAAATTAGCTGGTCTGCCGACTTTGACATGATCGGGCGCCCGTTTCTGGACCACGATGCTGGGGGCTTGAACTCCTTCCAAACGGCGATCACCCGGTTCGTTCAGCAGTTGATCGTCGGCCGGTGCCGCAGCCATCCCCATCGCGGGGTTCCCCATGACGGCAGGGGAGGGCGTTGCAGCGGACGGTCCGGCGAGTGATGCCGCTGCGAAAGGTGCGGCCGGTGCGGCGGCAAAATCTTGGTCGTTGTCCGCGACGTCCATCAGGCTCGGCGGTTCCGACTTCACGCCGGGCACTTGCGCCATGCCGCCTGCGGCTTCCGGCAGGCTCGCCAACCGCGGCGAATTCATGCCCATCGGGGGAATTTCGGCTAAGGCTTCACCAGCGGGGGAATCGTCGGTCGCTGAACCGGACATCGGCGGCATCATTTCCATCGGCGGCACGGCGGCGAAGTCACCGGAACCGGGGGCGTCGACGAAATCATCTGCGGCAGCGGCTTGGAAATCACCCACCGGCTCTGAGTCGCTCGGAACGCCGAAGGCGAGCATCGCGGCCGGCTGCGAGTCTTCGGTCTCGGTATTTTCGTCTTCGTCTTCGTAGGCAAAATCGTCCGCCATCGCTTGGACGGCCAGAGGTGCGCCCGCGAAGGCCGGCGACTGCTCGGATGCATCGTCCGACGTTTCGGGGAACGGTCCGTCGCGGAGTTGATTGGTCGGCGGCGACGCGAAGGAATCGGCGTAAGCATTTGGTTCGTCGCTGGCGTCCTGGGCGGCTGACGGCCCGCCGAGAATCGGGCTGGGGGCCGCGAGCGCCGCGTTGCTGGTTGCCGTCGGTGGTTCGGTCGCCGGTTGATCTGACCAACCGGGCAGCGCGAAGCCGGCAGGTCCGGCGGCGGGATCGGCTGGTCCGATCGGACCAGCCGGTTCCTCGTCTGCGGGGGCGGCTTCGTAGGCTGCGGGAGCTCCGTAGGACTCGTACCCTTGCGGGGCTTGGGCTGCGGCCGGATCGGGATCGTCGGGAAAGCTTTGGGGCGGTGGCAGGGCGAAGCTGTCTTCGTAGACGACTTGGCGGACCATCGACGGGTCCGACTCACCTGGGAAGCCGTGTTCCTGGCCCGAAAAGCCGCCGCCGGCTCCGCCGTAGTTCTGCATGCCGATCGCAGCGTTCGGGGCGGAGGAATTCCAGGCCGGATCGCCATCATCGCCGTTCGGCGAGAACGGGGTCGGAGCGGCCGCGATCGGGGCGGGCATCGCCGTCGGCGGCGATTCGACTTCCCACTGTGGTTCGTCGGGCGTTTGGCTATCTTTTCGGGTTTGGGCGATGCCCAGGGACGCGAGCACCACTGCCAGACCGCTGGCACCGATTTGAACGCCCAAGCGTTTATTCATCATGCTATCCTCGGTTCGCGAGCTATCGGGTCCGTCCTTTCTTCTCGCCGAGATCGCTCTACCATAAGGGGCTTCACGCGGTCGATAGCAACTTGCCACGGTTCGTTGCAAAATCGGGATTCGGCGTGTGCGGCTGGCGGGAGCGGTGTTGGGTTGTCCGGACCGGCTGTCGGGTTGCGAGTTCCCTGAGACGAGGAGAAGCGGTAATGGAGCGGGTCGGGGTTGGGATCGTTGGTGTGGGGTTCATGGGCTGGATTCATTACCTCGCCTACCGCCATTGTCGTACGGCCGAATTGGTCGCTTTTTGCAGCCGCGATCCGAAGAAGCGTGCGGGGGATTGGCGTGGCATCCAAGGCAACTTTGGGCCTCCGGGGGAGCAGATCGACGTTGCGGGCCTGTCCGCCTACGAGGATCTGGATCGGTTACTGGCCGATCCTAAAGTCGAGCTGGTCGACATCTGCTTGCCGCCTCACTTGCACGGCGACGCGGTCGCTCGGGCGCTCGCGGCAGGGAAGCATGTGCTGTGTGAGAAGCCGTTGGCGTTGACTTCGGCCGAAGCGGCGGCACTCGATGCGGCTGCGGATGGGCGATTGATGGTGGCGCAGATCCTGCCATTTTTCTACGAGTATCGTTTTTTGGCTGAGGCGGTTGCTGATGGCCGATTCGGGAAATTACTGGGCGGTCATTTCAAGCGGGTGATCGGGCCGCCGGACTGGGTGCCTGACTTCTATGACCCGACGAAGGTCGGAGGCCCGCTGGTCGATCTGCACGTGCATGACGCTCACCTGATCCGGATGCTGATGGGGATGCCGACGGCCGCCGATTCGGTTTGCAGGCTGCGTGACGGGGTGCCCAAGTACGTCTCCTCGGTATTCCGCTTCGACGATCCGGAACTGGTTGTCGGGGCCGTCTCGGGCGTGATCGATCAGGGGGCGCGGGGGTTCACTCAAGGGTTCGACGTGCAGTTCGAACAGGCGAACGTGCAATTCGAGGCGGCCGCGTTCGGAGACGGGAGCGGCGCCGGGATCCCGTTGGTCGTGGCTCATCAGGACGGCCGGATCGAGCGTCCGACGGAGGACCCGGCGGTCGCCGGCGACCCGTTCATCGCGGAGCTGGACGCGGCGGCGGAGTCGGTACGGACGGGGCAGGTGCATCCCGCGCTCCAGGCTGCGGTCGCGGTCGACGCGATCAAGATCTGCGAGATGCAAGTTCCGAGCTAATGGGTCGATCGTCGATGCAAAAAGGGAGTCTCTCCTCGCAGGCGTTGCTCGGTGCCGCGCAATCCTTCCACGGCGAAATGGCGGCCAGTTGGGAGGCGCTCGGTTCGGGCGGGCCGACTTTGTCGGCGCTGGCGGCGGTCTGTGCCCGTGCGATCGTCGACCCCGTTCCGGCTGACCAACTGCCAGAGTTCTGCCCGGAAGCGCTGGCGATCCTCTATGTGGCTCGCCATCGCGGGGTGATCGAAGTCCGAGGCGTTCGCACGGCATTCGAAGCTCCAGGGAGGTTGCTGGCCGTCTACGTCGAGGAAGACGCTACGCGGACGATCGCCTTTCGCAACCAAGAGAGCCCTCAGGTTACGGTGCGGTTCTTCGAAGGATTTTGTCAGCTTTGCCGAGCCGGCATGATCCTGCATCACCTCCACCGCGACTTCACCCTGTCGCGATCCGGCTTCGAGCGGGCCGCCCAGATCCGCCCTGAAGAGGTCGCGGAAGGGATTGCCGAGGCGACCGAATTCGGGCTGCACGAAAGTTAGCCGCTGAATCGCTGGTGGAAAGTTCCTGCGTTGCGGGCAGGAGGGGCGATCTGCGGCTTTACCCGTTGTCTTTTGAACGGGGCCGTGCGTGTCTCGCTTTCGGCTTGTCAGCTCAGTCGAATGCGAAATCGAGAGCCCCGATGACCGAAGCGTTGTCGCCGCAGGACGAAAATTCGATCTTGCAGAGGTCGCGAAATCCGTCCAAGGCGTGTTCGTGATAGGCTTCCTTGGCCAGTTGCAGGTAGCGGTTGCGAAGCGTTTCCGTGAGGTCGCAGATGCCGCCGCCGATGACCAGCATGTCATGGTCGCCGAGGTAGTTGACCATCAACAGCACCAAACCGAGCGCGCGAGCTTGGTCGTCGAGCAGTTCCAGCGCGAGCGGATCGTCTTCGGCGGCGAGTTGCCGGAGCCGTTTCGCCTTCTCCTGGATTGGCTCGGCCAATCGGTTCAGCGAGTGAGCGGCCCACTCGGGCAGCGTCAGGCGGTATTCCAACTGGTACGCGAGGGCGGAGAGGGAGACGGCGGATTCGGCGGAGGAAACCGTGTTGCCGACACGAAATTTCCGATCGTGCTCGTAGCGGAACGCGTGTTGTGGCAGCAGCAAATGCCCCGCGTGTCCGGCTCGCCCGTTGCTGCCCCGAACGACACTCCCTTCACGGACCTCGCCTCCGCCCAAACCGGTTCCGACGGCGAGAAAGAACAAGGATCGCAAACGCTCGGTTTCGCCGTTGGGCAATCCCGCGCTAAGCTTCTGATCGGCGGAAAGGTCAAGTTTTCCGGTCCGGACGGCAAACTCGCCCAACGCCGCGGCTTGCCCGTCACCGAGGTAGCGGACTCGAATGGTGTGCGAGTGAGCTTGGAAGGACTTTTCCAATTCGGCGCGCATCGGGAAGTGTCGCCAACGCTCTGATTTCAGATTCGGGCTCGGCATCAAGACGCCATCGAACGTCGCCGGTCCGGGGGTGGCTAGGCAGACCGTGATCACATCGTCGAGCGTTGCCGACAGCGGATGCAAGGCGTCGATCACCCGCTCGACCAACAGGCGAATGGTCGCTTCCGGGCCGGCTACGGAAGGGGTGGGGAATTGCTCGAGGATCCGAAAAAGCGACCGGCTGCGGGTGCCGATCGCGATCGTCGATGTGGTCCCGCCGATATCGATTCCGACGTAGAACGTCACCGTATCCTCCTTGGTTAATCATTGATTCCGGTGGTCAATTCGGTTCATCACTCGTCACGGTAACGCGCCACCGGGACACCGCCAACACCCGGACGGCGGATCGGCTGGATCGGTCGGATTGGCCGCAAGACCGTCGGTGATTGGGTACGTGCGCGGCGTTGGCCGGCCTGGCGGGCCTGTTCCTGGAGTGCCCCGGCTGCGGCGGAGGCCATGGCATGAATCAGCACCTGGGTCATCGGGTGAGTAGCGACTTGGGTCGCTTGATCCAGCACGCTCTGACCCCAGCGTTGGGACTTACGGATCCGCTGCCAAAAGGCTTCGTAATCGCCATTGCCGTCGCGGATCGCTCGGATTTCGGAGGGGACGTCGAGGTAAACGTTGAATTGGGCCCGCTGCGAATCGAAGCCGGCGGCGCGATAGCGACTGATCAGGTGACCGATGGCTTGCAGGTGACGGCTCAGTTCGGCGACCGTTTGCTGGCGTTGCCGCACCTGGTCGCTGACCTGGTCGATTTCCGTCTTGAGTCCCTGCAGGCGGGCGACGATCAGGTCATCCTCGATCGCCGGTGTGGCGCGAGCCTGCTCGATGAGCAGGCTCGGGTCGGAATGAGACAGCAGGTCGCGGAACTTTTGCACGGCCTCCTGGTAGTAGGTCCCACGCGGGTCGTCGACCCGGGTGCGTTCGGCTTGCCATTGTTGGGCCTGAACTTCGAGCTGATCGAGTTGGCCGATGACGGTTTCACGGCGTTGGGCGATTTCTTGATATCGCAGGATGGCATCGGGAAGCCCCCGTTCCGTGGCGGTGACATCCCGTCGCCGTTCCAACTCGTCCAACACCACGCCGAGGGCTTGGCGGTCCTCGGCGATCAACCGCCGCATGTGCTCGGGGGTCGTCTTGAGGAATTCGTAGCCCTTGCGGGCATCTCGGAAGTCGATGTAGCGGGCGAGCCAATCGTCCATGCTGCGGGTCAGGCCATGGGACCCGTAGGCAGCGGTGCCGAACTCCCTGTTCCAGAGGTACATGAACAGCGCGCTGTTCTCATAGGCAGCCAGCTTCTTGATCGCGTCCTGTTCGATCTCGGCCAGGTTGGCCTCGGAGCGTTGCAGGGTGGCCTCGGCCTCGGCGGCTCGATTGGACAGCGTCGAGAATTCGGGGTCCGCCGCTAGCAGATCGCCGATTTCCTTCGTGATCGTCTGCTGGCGGTCATCGGCCGCATCGAGTTCTGCGGAAACCTCGGCGAGCGTCGCCTCGAGGGTCTCGCGGCGACGTTCCAGCTCGTGCAAATCCTCCACCAACCGCTCGGCATGGTGCTGCTTGCGGACCAACAGTTCTCGGACCCATTCGCGGATGTCCGGCAGGGTTCGTGCGACCGCTTCGGGAGAGAGTTCCGGCAGGTAGTGCCGGGCCAATTCCGAGAGGGCGTCTCCGCGAGTTTCCGACAGGTGGTTCAACTCTTCCCCCGCCTCGGCGATTTCCCCCCGGGCCAGCTCGAGGTCTTGAGTCGCCTCGTGCTGGGCCTGGATCAATTGCTGGTGGACCGCGGTTCCGGAAATCGGCATGGCAGACGCTGGGTTGGTACCGGGGATCGCTCAGTTGGCGCCGCTGGTCACGCCCGGCCAGTCATCGGTCCGGAATGGCGTCAGCGGCAGGTCATCGGTCGTGTACAGGTTCACGACGGGGTTATCCGCCCAAGCGTAGCGAACCGCTGACGGCTGGGCGACGGCATCACTGGAAACCTCGATCCGGCCGTCCGGCAGGATTTTGGCGGCGGCAGGGTGAAACACCCGATCCTCGCCGGCGACTGTGAAACCGACCGGATCAGGAACGTCAAACGGGCGCCATCCGCTCTGTTGGCCGGCGGTGGGAACGTGATCGAACGTCAGCACGGCGAGGTTGTCGGCGACATCGAGCGACCGAAACCGCGGACTTTGGTGAGCGACGTCGATCCCATAATCCTTCGCCAGGGCCCAGCGGGCAAGCCGCATGCCGACATCGACCTTGTTGCGGGGATGGATGTCCTTGGCTTCGCCGATGTCAATGATCACAGCTTCGCCGACGTTGGGCAAGCGATCGAGCGTCATGGTTTGGGCCTCACGAAGCTCTGCCCAGGTGCTGTCGCCGGGCTGAGGCACTTCGGGGCGAAAATCAGCCAATTGGACCCAGTAGAACGGGAAATCGCCTTGGCCCCAACGGTCGCGCCAGTTCTGGATCATCAGCGGGAACAATTCGCGGTACTGATAAGCACGCGCCGCGTTGCTTTCCCCTTGGTACCAGATCGCCCCGCGGATTCCGTAACCGAGGTGGGATCGCAGCACGCCCTCGAAGATGTTGGCCGGTCGTTGATTGCCGGCCATCCGGCCACGCAAGTTGTTCAGGGTCATCTGCTCGGCGGGCGTCCGGTCGACCTTGGCGGCCAGGGCTTCGTATTCCTGTTCTGAAGTCTGCCATCGCGCAAGCAGTGGGGCCATCGATTCGGTCTTGGCCAAAACGTCCCGTTCGACCCACGCTTCGCAGGCCGATCCGCCCCAAGCGTTGTTGATCATCCCGATGGGGATGTCGAGCGTTTGGTGCAATTGACGGGCGAAGAAGTAACCGACTGCCGAAAAGCTGCCGACGGTTTCTGGGGAGCAGACCATCCAGGGGCGGTCGTGGGACCAGATCGCCTCTTGGCTGCCGACTTGGGGGAAATTGATCATTCGGATCGCGGGGGTTTTCGCCGCCAGCATCACCAAGTCGGCATTTTCGCTTTGGGCAACCCGCCACTGCATGTTGGATTGACCCGAGCAGATCCAGACCTCGCCGACCAAAACGTCTTGAAACCGCAGTTCGTTTTCGCCCCGAATGACCAATTTCAGCGGTTCACCCAGCCCCAGTGGGTCGAGCGTTACCCGCCAATCGCCGGCGTCATTTGCTCGGGCCGTGTGAGTTTGGTCACCGATCGTGACCGTAACCTGTTCGCCCGCGGCGGCGCGTCCCCAGACCGGATTCGGCTGGTCCCGTTGCAGGACCATGTGATCGCCAAAAATGTTCGGCACTTGGACCTCGGCACGCGCCGAAGGTACGGCCGACACAGCCAGGCCGACAAAGCCGCTGGCGAGCATAAGCATGAAACGCAGGGCGGGCCGCCGCGTCCCAGCGGAGCGGGCGATCGGCGGGGAAGTGACCGAACGGGTTTGAGCAAAAGCTGCGGACATGAGGTACTCTGTTTGAGGTGGGTCGGGGAGGAGATACGCAGTCGGGATAGTTCACCTATCGGAATAGTCCGAGACGCTTGCCACGATTCGGAAAAGTGCGTCCGGGAGGTGACAGTGGAGCGGATCCAAGCCACGTTGTGCGGGCCGCCGCATTGTAATCGGGCGTCCGTTTGGCAGGAACAAAGCGATTGAGCGATTGAATGAAGAAGATAAACAGCCCAAATTTGTGCCAATCGCGGCAAATCCGAAGCAAAATAATTTGACGCTGCGGGTGGGCTTCGAAGATAATGCACAGTGATCTCGTCTGACCAACCACACGGAATGATTCTGATGAACCGATTCTCCGGAAGCGCGTCCCCCGTTTGCCCCACTCAGCCGGCACGATGCCATTCCGCCTCGAGCGCCGTCGTTTGTGAGCAGCCTGACGCGCGGGCCTCCATCAGGCTGATGGGGGGTTGGGTGCTGCTGAGCATCATCGCGTCGGTCTGCCTCTTGACCGCCCAGGCCTTCGGGCAGGCGGCCGCGCCCAAATCGATCCCGCTCAACGAGGCGCTGACTGCTCGCCCTGCGATCGCGTTGATGGAGCGGGCGAAGAACGAGGGGCTTTTCAAGGCCGATTTCTCCACCGAGTGGGCGGGTTACCCTGAGTTTCGGAAGTACTATCAGCAGTACCAATTTGGAAAGCTGATGGACGCTCGGTACGTCAAGGAATACGGCAACATCGCCCAATCGTTGCTGGAAGATCTCGATCGGTCGCAGAAATCCCGCGGCCCTGCCGCACGGACTTTGGGCGGCTGGATCGTCGCTGGGTCCCGGGCGATCGCATTGGGTGACTTCCATCCCGTAGCCCGTGTGAACGCGACGCTGATGTTGGCGCACGTGGACGACCAGCCGGCCGATTTACGGGCGGGGCGTCCACCGGTTCCGGCGTCCGCGGCGCTGCCATTATTGGTCCAGTTGTATCGGGCGGAAACGAGCCCGGATGGCGTGCGAGCCGCGGCCCTGCAAGGGATCTTGCGACACGTTCAGATGGGGGCGGTGACCGATCCTGCCTACCGTGACGGGATCGCTCGCATCGCACTGGCACTTGCCGAAAGCGACCCGCCCGCCGGGCGTTCTCCGGAAGCTCATGCGTTCCTGCAGCGGTACGCCCTCGATCTGTTGGCGACGCTGGCGGACCCGAACACGTCTGCCAAGACGGCCGACACCTTGGTCTCGATCAGCACCCGTGCGGACAAGCCGAACTTGATCGCTGCTTATGCCGCAGCTCAGGTCGGACGGTTCCAGCCTGGCAAGGCGAAAGTCAATCAAACCCCCGACGTCTTGAAGAGTTGGGCAGCCCGAGCTGCCGGCACGGTGGACTCTGAAATCCAGCGGATCGCCCGGCTTGACCCTCCGGTGGCAGTTCGGGACCAACCGGCGATGCCCACCGAAGCGACCCGCGCTGGTGGCGGCTACGAGGACGGGTACGACCCGGGCGGTGGCGACATGCCGGGGATGATGGACATGGGTGACATGGGCGAAATGTACGACGGTGGCATGGGCGAGATGATGGACTTTGGCGGGATGGGCATGCCGGGCATGATGATGGGATCTCGGGCCCAGCCGCAGCCGCTGGAAGTGGTCACGGCGCGTCGCAGCATCAACCATCTGCTGCAGCAGCTTCAATTCGGGGTGACCGGGCAGCGGACAGCGGGAATGCCGAGGCAGCCCGGTGGGCTGCTGGCTGCCACCGATCCTGCCGAGCGGGCCGCTGTGGAGTCTTGGGTCACCAAGGTCGGCGACGTGGTTGCGGCGATCAACGACACCGCGTTGGACGACCGCAAGAAGTTTGTCGAGGAATTGGAAAAGCAGTCCCAGGAATTGAAAAAATTGGCCGGCATCGCGGTGGCCCGCCCGGGTGCCGCGAGCGGACGCAGGACGGTTCGGAAACCGGCCGACCCGTCGTTGCCGGGCAACCTATCGGTAGCGGGGCCCAACCTGGGTGAGGAGTCCTTTGACGCCGACGAGCCCGACGCGATGATGCCCGAACCCGACCCTTCTGACGCCCTTGGCAGCAACGATCCGGATGATTTGTCTGGCGTTGACCCGCTCGGAGATCCAGGCGTCATGCCGATCGGTGAGCCCGGC
>RECD01000138.1 GCA_007694185.1 Planctomycetaceae bacterium | reverse complement strand
CGAAATCGTTCGAGTTGGATATGTCGACCGGACGGGTCGCGTCGACCTTCGGTTTGGGCCGATCGGCCCAAGCTTGGTTGGCGGCCAACCGCTGTTCCAGATCACGGACGCTGGTGAAGTAGGCGTCCAAGCGTTCTCGGTCGCCCCGACCAAGGCTCTGCGACAACCGTTTGGCGTCTTCACCGACCAAATCCATGATGCTGCGCCCTTGGGCGAGATTCCGCCCGTTTGCCCGACGCTCCGCCGGCTTGTCATCGATGAACATCTGAGTAAACAGCCGCGCGGGTGAAGATTCCGCCGGGATCATCGAACCGCTGTCGGTATACGACGGGCTGTTGCTGCCGCCGTTGCTGACCACCAACGAAGGAAAACGGGTCGACTGCCCGCGGTGTTTGGCCATCAATTGGTCGATCGAGATCGTGTTCTTGGCCTTCCCCGAACTGCCGACCGGGTTGGCGGTCAACAAGCTCGCTTCCGCACGGTGGCCGCCCGTGACCCCCGGGTGCGAACTCCCCGATACGACGGTGAAGCGATCTCGCAAATCATCGATCGGCTTCAAGTATCGGCTCGGTCGATAATCCCGCCCCGGTTCCACAGGGTTCAAGTTTTCGGCTACCAAACCCAATCCCAATGTCATCGCGACGAAACGGGGTGGCGATGTTTCACCCTGCCCCGCTTCCGCTTGGCCCGCGGGTTCGGCCGCCAAGGCCGGTCGCATCGCGGAGAGCAGCGGCAGCGCCATCGAAACGCCGGCACCCTGAAGCACGGTTCGGCGATCGAGCCGATGGCGGAGGAATGCGGGGGCAGGACCATTCATGTTCAGACTCGCTTCGACGTAACAGGGAAATTCAAACGCAACCAAGTCGCGCGCAAACCGATCACTTGGCAATGAGCGGTAAAAAAGTGTCCGGAATTTTTTGCGAGGAACTCGCCCTTCGGGTGCTTTGCACAAAAGGTTCCGGGATCTTTTGTACCGCACGATCCTTGGTCAGAAACACTCTCATTTGGACAGAAACAGCGGGCTGACCGCAACCGCTTCGACCAACGAACGAAACCCGTGACCCGTGTCACGGGTTTGCTCGACGACCCGCCAAACCTCTTCACGGTCACCAAACCGGACGGCGGCGCCGGTCGAGTAGGTAAACAGCTTTTCGGCCAAACCGTATGCCAAGCGTTCGGGCTGACGCAGCACCAATCGCTTGAAATCCTCGATCCCTGAAAAGGTTTCGCCGTCCGGCATCTCATAACTCGGGTCGACCGCCTGCCGGCCTTTGCCTCCGGCCGTCAGGTATTTCGTTCGCCATTGCCCCGCCGGGTCGTAGTTCTCGAGCGCGAACCCGGGTGGGTCGATTTTGACGTGGCAACCCGCGCAGGAATCGCTCGACTTGTGTTTGTCGAGTTGTTCACGAATCGTCGTCGCCCCGCGGATGTCCGGTTCGATCGCCGGCACGTTGGTCGGCGGGGGCGGGATGTGTTCGCCCAACATCCGCTCGGATACCCACACGCCGCGAATGACCGGGGAAGTGACCGTCCCGTTGGCGGTGACCTTCAGGATCGACCCGTGAGTCAACAGACCGCCCCGCCGATCCTTCGGCCGCAGCGGAACAACCCGCATCTGGTCGCCCTCGACACCTTCGATCCCGTAAAACCGAGCCAAGCGGCTATTGAGGACCGTGAAGTCCGAATCGATCAGATGATTCACGCTCAAGTCCTCGTCCAGCATCTTTCGCAGGTAGTGCCGGGTTTCCAGCAACATCGCGTGCTGAACGAGCGGGTCGAAGTCTCGGTAGAGCCGCGGGTCGGGCTCGGTGAAGTCGATGTCGCAAAGGTCGAGCCATTGGTCGGAAAAGTCTTGCACGAAATCGTCACCGCGGGGGTCGGCCAGCATCCTGCGAACCTGCTCTCGGATCACCTCGGGTCGCGACAACTCCCCACGATCGGCCAACCCGATCAACGTCTCGTCCGGCATCCGATTCCACAGGAAATAGCTCAGCCGACTGGCGATCGCGTGGTCGTCGAGGCGACCAGGCAACTCGGTGAAATAGAGGAAGCGTGGCGAACAGAGCACCGCGCGGTATCCGGCTCGCATCGCCCGGTCGAGTGATTCGCCTTCCGCCAAGGCCGCCAAGGCGATCTGCACATACGGCTCGCTCTCGTCCGCCGCCACCGGACGGCGGAAAGCCCGACGAGCGAAATCGCGGACCAATTCGGAAACGTCGGCTTCGGGTTGGTCGCTGACCAGTCCCCGTGCTCCCTGGCCGGTCGCTTCCACACGCAACGAACCGATCAGCCGTTCGCGCACGCCGTCATCGTCCGCGCCGCGATGAACCCGAGTCATGGTCACTTGGTGGATCGCGACGCCGGGAACATCCTGCGGCTCGCCTTCCCCGGCACCGACCTGGCCACCGGCGAACCGAGCCAGCTTCAAGTTGGCATCGGCGGGGCGAACTTCGAGCATGTGGCCTTTGGGCAACCAGCCTTCGAAGGTCCACTCGCCCGGCGTTTCGGTCGCCTCAAAACCGCCCAAAGTTTGCAACAGCGGCGCGCTCGAGACGCAAGGGCCGGTCCGGACGCTGCACCAGACGCCATGCTGATCAGGCGACTTGACCGAACTAGCCCGGATGGTGAACCGGTACCATCCGTCGGCCGGCGCCGTGGTGACCGCCATCCGCCCGTAAAAAATCAACCGGCTCGACCAGACGACGGCGAGCCCCTCCCGCAGTTCCGGTTCCCGGTTCCGCTGACCGGGGCGTCGCTTCGCGATCTCTGTGGGGGAAAACGTCTTGTCGTAACGATCGGGCTTGCTGCCGGCCCTGCGAAACGCCTCGTCGAGCGACGCATCGACCGCCCGCAGGTGCTGCTCCAACTGAAAGTGAGACATCGCCTGCCCGTCGGCGATCGACACGAAGCCGCCCACCCGCGGCTCGTCCGAAAAGCCGTCCGCCAACGGGATGTCGATCCCAAACAGGTCATGCAACGTCCGTTCCAGTTGCAAGTTAGTCAGCCGCTTGCCGCGGACCCGTCCGAGTTGCTCCGTTTCCGCACGCTGGTGCGACCGCAACCAATCGGACACCGGCTCGACAAACGACTCGATCTCGTCCGTCGACAATTCGCCCGCAGACGCCGGTGGCATTTCACCTTCGCGGACCCGGTCGATCATCCGCACCCACCGCTCGGTCAAGTCTTCGGTTTCGCCGAGAAACACTTCGTCCGCCGCCGGTTCGACAAGCGTCAGCAGATCCAAACCCGCTTCGGATTCGTCGCCTTGATGGCAGTCATAACAGTGCGCCTGCAGAAAACGTCTCGCCTCCACCGGTGGCAACCCCGTCGGCCCGGCGGCAACCGCCAACGGCGGTGACGCCGCGATGCCCAGTATCAGACCGATCCCCAAAAGAAGCGTGCCGGGTGTGATGCCGATCCGGCCGGGACGTCTGATCAGTTCGCTGAAAATGGAAGCCATGGGATGCAGACGATCTTTGTGGAGCATGCCTCAGCACAGGCCAACTTGGTTGAAGGCGAGTGGCGACATGCGGATGGGTAGGCGGGCAGGGGCGGGGTTGCACAAGGCAGCGGCTGGCAACTTTGAACCGCTACCGTTGGAGTGGCGGCATCTTATTCTACCGCAACGCCCCCCACCGTCCAAACCGTGTCGACGTCAGTGGCCGCGAAGCCTGTTAGGACGCTCCGTGGCTTAGCAGTTCGGGTGGAGCACTTCGGGCCTTGCCTATCCCATGGCGATCGGATTTCCGCTAGGCTCTAAAGGTAGAATCCTGCGGGATCGCCGACGCCGGTCGCGACGCGCTGCCCTGGCGATCCCCTGTCCCCTAGACGGCTCCGCCACATGTCACGCCCGAGTCACGACGACACCTCCAGGTCGCATCGCAAGGTCCCCCATTCAGACGACAGCGCCGGTAGCAACAGCCGAACCCCGTCCGCCACGACAGGGCATGTCGAAATCGACGGGGTCGTGCTGAAGTTGGCTCACCCCTATGACGGCCCGGGACAATGGATCGGCCAGCAGGAAGTGCTTACCCAACTGCTGGCTTGCTGGTTGACGGTGGACGACACCGACCTGCCGCTGACCCCGCGTCTGGTCGGTTCACCCGGCATCGGCAAAACCCAACTGGCGATCGCCGCCGCCCAGCGTCAGAAACTGCCGCTCTACATCTACCAATGTACGGCGGACACCCGGCCCGAAGACTTGCTCGTCACCCCGGTGCTCAGCCAAGACGGCCGAATTTCATACCACGCTTCGCCGGTCGTGTCGGCGATGATCACGGGCGGCGTCTGCATTCTCGATGAAGGGAATCGGATGAACGAGAAGTCCTGGGCCAGCCTCGCGCCGCTGTTCGATCAACGCCGCTACGTCGAGTCGATCGTCGCCGGCATCTCGATCAAGGCGTCGCCGAAATTCCGCGCCGCGATCACGATGAACCAGGACGAGTCGACGTTCGAAATCCCCGACTACATCCTCAGCCGCCTGCAACCGACTCTGTTGGTCGGTTTTCCGAACCGCCAAGATGAATTGTCGATCCTGCAGTATCACCTGCCGTACGCCGAAGCCGAGATGCTGGCGATGACGGTCGAGTTCTTGCAGCACTCCCACGAACTGAAACTCGACTTCTCACCCCGCGACGGGATCAACCTGCTGCGGTATGCCAGCAAACGGATGATGCAGGATCCCACTCACCCGATGTCGAAAGATCAGGCCTGGCGGGAGGCGCTCGAAAAGTGCTTGGGTGGCGACGCGTTGGACCTGGACAATCTGGCCGAAAAGCGTCGCCGCAACTTCGGCGGCGACGCCGTCCCCCTCGGGCTGGCCGATTTCTTCTTCAACGCCGACGACCCGCTCCATCCGGATCGGGAGGACGACGAAGATGACGACTACGACGAACGCGAAGATTGATCCGGGCACCGGAGGCCCGGATTAAAACTCGAATCCGTCCGGCAACACCCCATCCTTGATCACGATCGGGATGCCGTCGCGAACCTGCAACGCGTCGTCTTCGCCCTGGTAATCGACACCGCTGGCGTTCGTGATCCGGACGTTCTTGCCGATCCGGCAATTCTTATCCAGCAGCCCGCCGATGATCACGCTGCCGTCCCCGATCCCCAGCGGCATGCCGTTCGCAACGTGGTCCCCTTCGGACTCGGTGAAGTCGGCACCCATGATCACCGTGTCCTTGATGGTGACATTCTCGCCGATCACGGTCCGCAACCCGATGACGCTGTTTTCGATCACCGAGTTGCGACCGATCCGACAACCGTCGGCGATCAACGATTGGGTGATCGTCGCCCCGTTGACCAACGTCGGCGGCAAAAAGCGAGCCCGGGTGTAGACCGGCGCCTGACTGTTGCGGAAATCGAACGGCGGATTCTGCCGGGTCAAACTCAGGTTCGCTTCGTAGAACGCCCGGATCGTCCCGATGTCTTCCCAATAACCGTCAAACAAGTGCAACTGAACCTTGTGATTCCGAATCGCCGCCGGAAAGACCTCTTTGCCGAAATCCTCGTAATTCGTGTTCTTCAGCAGATCGACCATCACGTCGCGGTTGAAAATGTACAACCCCATGCTGGCCAAGCAGTCCCGCCCATCCGACGGGATGCCGTGCGAGTCGATCCAACTCGGTTCCGTCCGCACCTCGGCGAGCTGCATTTCCGTCTTGGGCTTCTCGACGAACCCGACCACCTGACCGGTTTCATCGACTTTCATGATCCCGAGCGACTCCGCGTCCTTGCGGTGGACCGGAATCCCCGCGATCGTGACCGCCGCACCCGACTCGATGTGGGTCTTCATCATGTCGGCGAAATCCATCCGGTAAAGCTGGTCGCCGGACAAGATCAGGACGTGCTCGACCCATCGCTGTTCGATGTATTTCAGATTTTTACGGACCGCGTCAGCCGTCCCCTGGTACCAGTCCGTCGCCGAATCGACCGTCTGTTGGGCCGCCAACAGCTCGACAAACCCGTTGTAGAAATGATCGAACCGGTAGGTCTGACGAAGGTGCCGGTGCAGCGATACCGAGAGGAACTGCGTCAACACGAAAATTCGGTTGACCCCGCTGTTGATGCAGTTGCTGATCGGGATGTCGATCAAGCGGTACTTGCCGGCCAACGGGACCGCCGGTTTGGCTCGAATCTTGGTCAAGGGGAAGAGCCGGGTCCCGCGCCCACCCCCGAGGATGAGGGCGACGGTGTTGCGCATGTCCATCGTGAAGCCGCGATTTTCCTTGGTCAGGTTGCTGTGGACAGGGCGCGTGCCCCGTCCCGGGATGCCGAGCAAAAATCCCCGCAAGGATGCTTGCTCGGTCTGCACAGCAGCTTACCAAAAGCGGCGCAACTTAAGCACCGGGGCGATCGTCCAAGGTGCTCAAAATCGGCGAGTCGGCGGTCGAAGTGGATAATCGCACGCCGGCCACCCGCATGCAGACTTGGATCACCGGGATCGTCCGCGCCGCGATCCCGAACAACAGCCCCAAGGCCAGCAGCCGCCCGATCGACGACGTCCCGAACAGCACCCAATAGGCCGATTGGCCGCCGCCGAGTGATCGCAACAACATCGCGCCGATGAAGGCCCCGCCGCAGAGCGCGAGCATGTTGGCGAAGTTGTAAAAAGTCAGCATCCGCGTCCGCTTCTCGATCGGCAACGTCTCGAAGAACATCAAGAAAAATCCGAGTTCATACGCCGCCCACATCACCCCCGACACCATCTGCACCGCCACCAACACGACCAGGTTGTCCGACAAAATCCACAGCGACGACAACGGCACGATCCCGACCCCGCCGATCCACAGCAACCGCTTCGCGCCACCTCGATGCGTCTGCTTACCCCACCAGGACAGCGCGATGATCTTGGACAAAAACCCGATCGCCAACAACGAGACGAACTCGGTGTACGACAACTGCAACTGCTTCAACATGTAGGGGGCGAAAAACGGCCCCGAAATCTGCACCGCCATTTGGACCGCGACGAGGTAACTGAGCAGCCGCAAGCCACTCATCGGCAGACTCGTCGCCGCCGGAACCACGCCCTTTGGAGAGCCGGACGCGTCGCGATCGCCATGCCGGTAGTCGCCGCCTGCCGAACCCCCATGCGATTCGCCCCGAGTGCCCCAAGCGGACACGCCGCTGGCCCGCCCGCCGGCAGCCGTCGATATCCGCCGCCGATTCACCGCCGCCCAGTCCCGGGTCGGCGTCTGGTGTCGCCAAAGCCAAAAGACCGACCACAGCCGAAACAGCGAGGCCGCTGCGAAGATCGCGGCGAATCCGAACAACTCGTAACCGTGGTTGCGGGTGCTCTGCAGGATCGCTCCCGCACCGACCAAGGCCAACAGCGTGCAGAGCTGAGACGTTCGCGTTCGCCCAGCAAAATAACGGGGCCGCACCCGGGCCGGAACGATCGATTCCATCCAGGTGTTCCACGGCGGTGCCCCGCCCAGTCCGCCGGTCCAGTAAAGCGACGCGATGACGAGCAACGGGATCAACCCGATCGTCCCCGTCATCGCAGCCAAGAACAACGGCACGAAACTGAGTGCCTGCAACGTCGAGCAACAGAGGATCCAACGCTTCTCACTGCCGAACCACGCGACGGCTCGCAGCGAGATCAGTTGCAACGCGCCGCCGACCAGCAGCGGCACGCTCGAGACAAGCCCGGCCGAAATCTCGCCCAATCCGATCGCCAGCGCGAATGCCGCCAGGTAACTTTCGCCACACCCGACCATCGCCCCGAACGACGCCGCATCCGCCGTGCTGGCACGCAGGTTCGACCGGGTCACCGAAATCGGTTTGCCGGTTACCTGCGCTAGCCCGCCATCGGGCTGAACCGCAAGCGGAACCCCCGGAGACCCGGCCAAATCGGTTTCGACCAAGCCCGTGAGCTGATCCCAAGCCGCGTCGAGCGACCCGGTTTCGACAAGGCAATCGGTACCGCCCCCGATGGTCATCGGATCGGGTTCCCGTCGCAGTCCGGCATCGAGCGGCGGACATTCAACAACCGAAGCGATCGCGGACATACTCAGCAGAGTTGTACAGGGGCGAAACCAACCGGATTCAGATCGGCAAGCAAAACTTCAATCGCTCACTTCGCAACCGGCCCGCCGATCGCGTTCGCAACCAAGCCCTGATCGATTCACGGCGCCGAGAGAATGGGGGTGGACTCCAGCCCCCGTTCGGCATCCAGAGAAATAGATTCCGGATCGTCTTGGTGTCAAGATGGCTCAAGCAGGACTCGGCTCCGTTTGACCCCGACAAACCAGTCAGGGAATCGGATCAATGCCTCACCCAAATCCGCTCAGCCGCTTCGGCGGCGGAGCGTGCCACAAGCAGGGTGCCGGTCGGGAACGAGCCGATCCGCTCGCCCCGACGGCAAAACGACTATCAATCAGTTGGCGGTCAGATCGAAGTTCTGATCTTCCTTCGGACTCGCGACGGTAACCTTCAGCTCGGTTCGTGAATTGTACTTCTCAGGAATGTACATCTCACCGACCTGTTCCGGCTCACCCGGATTGACTTCCTCAAACTTCCCAGGCACCGGACGGGACGCCCGAATCTCGACCAAGGCAGCCCCAGGCGCGACTCGCACCTTGTACTTGCCGTCTTCGATCATCCCGGCGTAGGCCTGCTTGTCGCCTTCGGTCATGCGGAACTGGATCCGACCCTCCGAAATCGGCTGGCCGTCAAACGTGACCGTGCCACCGATGTCGACCAAACCGTCGCTGCTACCACATCCACCGACCAGGATCGCCGCGACCAAACCCAGGCCCCATCCGTGCCAACCGACCAAGCAATCCTTGACCATGAAAACCGCCTCAATCAAAACATAAAAAGGGTGGAACGAATCGAAGCGATCCGACCCACAGCGGATCGGATCGCCTCAGAAAATTCAACAGACCGAACAATCAATACTCGGCCGGCACGCCGCCTTCATCGCGGTTGCCGAGGTTACGCCAAGTCTGACGATCCACGCTTTCGGAAACGAACCGGACCGATGCGTCACACAGGGCGACCTGAACGCCGCCGGGGTGATAGCTGCGGGCAAAGTTCCAGCGGCCCGGCAAACCGTCCGCAAACCCGTTTTCACACGGTGCGTTTCGGAACACCACCGACTTGCAGGAGTAAACTCGGTCGGGCACCGTCGTGTTCGGCGTTTCGCCGGTCGAGAAAGCGAACGAACCGTGCGGGGCACCGCCCCAATAGCCGCCCAATCCACCCCACGACCCGCCGGTCGCCCCGCGGATCATCCCTTCACTGGCCAGCAGCGTGTTCGAGGTGCCGTCGATCGCGTCGCGGAAACGACGACTACGTTGGCGACCGAACATCCCGCCCGGATCTTCGACGATCATGTTTAAGTTGATCGGGACCGTGATCAGGGCCAAAATCGGGTCCTTCGGCAATCCCCCACCGGCACAAACGGCATAGTTGCCTTGGAAACCGTTGTTGCTGCCGCCACCACCACGAGCCGGGCCCGCCGGGTCGGATGGACACATCATCGCCGCCACCGGTACCCCGGCGATCGTCGCCGGCAGACGGTGGATGTATTCGGCTGTGAAGAAGTTGATCGTCGTTTCGGCGTTGTCATACAGATCGTAGTACGCACCCTGCTCGATGAACGGCAGAATCCGCTGATACCAGTTGTCGCGACGCTTGCTTTGCCCCGCTACTTCCAACTTGTGCCCGTACGGGAACATTTGAAAGGTGTCGTGGTAATTATGCATCGCCAACCCGAGCTGCTTCAGGTTGTTGCTGCACGACATCCGTCGGGCCGCTTCCCGAGCCGCTTGCACGGCCGGCAACAGCAGACCGACCATCACGCCGATGATCGCGATGACCACCAACAATTCGACGAGCGTGAAGCCGCCTCGTCCCAAACGCTGATTTCGCATATTCAAAATTCCAAAAAAAGAACGATCCGCCTTGAGTGGGCGCGACAACGGTTTCGGAATCAAACCCGGAGGTAACCCCGATCTTTTGACAATAGACGATCCCGGTCTTTCGTCAACTCACTGACACGTTTCATAAACACCATCGCTCCAGCGTAGTTCCGGCCCAAACCCGCGGCAAGCTCATCGATTTTTTCGCTTGTCAACCTTTTGGGCGTCGAGGGAAACCAATGCCCCGTAGAGCGCTGCCAAGAGAAGCTTCGTTAACCTTACGGCTTCTGTTCGAACAGCTCTCGCGTCAGAATTTTCGGCTGATTGCAGTAACATCCGCGGTCCGTGCGTCGATTCAATAGCTCGAAAAAATTTTTCATTTTCTTCATTTTCCTGAGTACCCGGACAGGACTCGGACCGTTATTTGAAGTCATTCAGGACACGAGCAAGCTTTCCGACCGTCGACCCTGTGGGTCAAAGTCGCGCTGAAACCGCCTAACGAGTGTGTTTCCGCCTGAGTCGCGAAACCTGGCGGTTTTTGAACGAACCTGACCTGTTGCGTTCGGTTCCGGTCAGTCAAATTGGCGAGGGCTTGACGGCCGAACCGAAATTCGGTCCAGTCTGTCGGTCTGAGGGTCGAAGAAACCACAGACGGACTTCATGCGGGCGATTAGCTCAGTTGGTTAGAGCGCCACGTTGACATCGTGGAGGTCACAGATTCGAGTTCTGTATCGCCCATTTTTCGCACGTTTCGGCACCATCCGGAAACATCGACGGCCCTCCCGGGGCCGTTTTTTGTTGGTTTTTTGACCTCCCCGGGACTGGCCGATGGCTGGAAGGGGACCGCTGCTGCCCTCGGGATGCATTCGACACGGCAACCGCGGGCCGAGTCTCGAGCCAGGCGGATGCTCTCGCCCATCGCCATCGCATAGGGAGTCATCGCCTTCCGCACCCGGTTGCCCAATCAACCAAGCGGAATCATCCCTGGTCGGGAGTTTGGCCATCCACTCCGTTTCCCGGGACGCCCGCAGGTTCTGCATCCGCTTCGGCCCCGGAACCAACCGGAAGGCCCCAAAAAGTGGGTGGCACCTTCCGAAGCCGCT
>RECD01000260.1 GCA_007694185.1 Planctomycetaceae bacterium | reverse complement strand
ATTCTCGGTTCCCGTTCTGCGCCACCGGCGGGCGATCGGCTCCACAAATTTTTTTTCGGAAAATTCTGGGCGAACGCCCAACGCCGGTGTCAGTTAATTCGTTCAAGTTATGCGGAATGAGACCTGCTGAAGTGCTTAGGATCGAACGATCAATGAGTGTCGACATTTTGCGTTTTCCGCTCTGGCGCAAGGGCCCGGAGGTGCGAAAAATTGCGCCATTAAAAGATCGGCTGTTCATCATGTCTCGTTACTTTGAGATGGTGCTCAGTCGGATGTGGCGGCAGAAATTCACCTGCGGTGTTGAAATCCACCTCTTGACGCGGCCTTGCCGCATTGTGGCGGTCGTTACCGGTGCCGCAAGCTAGGCAATGAATTGAAGAAACGTCGGATCGCTGACTTCGGTGCGGGATATTGCTCAGCCTTCGCGACGGCATACTCCGTTTTAGCCGCTGGGTAAAGCCAAACCGAGTTGCGTGATGAGTACGACCACTCGATCATGAAGGGCTCGCAAACGAAAGTGTTTGACCCTGCCACTCGCAACAGGCTCGAGGTTCGCGAGTCGACCCGTTCAACAGCGTATTCAATTCGCAACCGTTCGATCCAGCAACGGACGCCACGGGCGGAAATGTACAAACACCGTAGTTTGGCACTTTCGACCTTTCCATCGAAAGAGGCGTTAAGCAATTCAAGCGTCAACCCCTCTTGCTCGTCTGGGATTGTGAAAACGGAGATGTCGCCGCGTTTCAGTTCAACGGCACGAGCGACATCATCGTCCGCATCAGGTCCGGATGCGGTCGTAAATGGTTGTAGGTTGACGGGCATCATGCGACGGTTTTTTCCAGAGCCCTTGCCAGGATTTCTGGTCGTTTCAGTTGGGAGTCGCGGCCAAGGATTCGCTGGAATTTTATTTTAAGTTGCTGTTCATCGTGACTCAATGCCCGTGGTCGGCACCAGGTTGATTCCCGATTTGATTCCCGAAGTGAATCTCCGACGAAGCTTAGCACTGAGCGGTCTCTTTGGCTTAGCGGCCTGCCGGATGGTGTCGACAGTTTTTTGGAGTCGTAACGCGGGGTGATTTCGCTGGGCGGTTGTGTCGCCCGCCGGGCTGTGAGTTGGTATCAGCGTCACGGAGGGTGCGACGCTGCGGACTGTGGGTTTTTGCTGTCGCGAGGGAGGGTGCGCGGTTGATGTGGGACTTCCAACCTGCCAACGACGGGTGTTGGGGCCACTGTAGGGCCGACGGTGCGAGGCTGACGTTCGATGCCGGACACGGTTCGGTCGGTGTCGGTTATGTTCTTGGGATGACCGGTCGGTGTTGTTCCTCGTTTTTGCCTGTTCATTGGCCATCGTCTCCCGTTTTCAACTCGGTGGGGCTCGTGGGACCGTCGTGTTGCTTTTTTTGGTATCGGAATCATGAATGCTGTGTCGTTGTTTTTCACCGGCCGAAAGCTGGTCGGGGTGCTGGTTTTGGCGATCATGCTCCTTTTGGTGTGCGAAATAAGTGCGGTTGCCGGTGAGGCCGTTGGCGGGTCGGACGGGGCGCTGCCGAATGTCGTGGTGCTGTATGCCGATGACATGGGGTATGGCGACCTGAGTGCTCAGAACCGGGAGTCCAAAATCCCGACGCCGAACCTCGATCGGCTGGCGACACAGGGGATGCGGTTCACGGACGCCCACAGTTCGTCTGGGATCTGTACTCCCAGCCGCTACGCGCTTCTGACCGGCCGTTATCACTGGCGGAAGTTTCATGACATCGTCCAAGCGTTCGGGCCTCCGGTGCTGGATGACGAGTTGACGCTGGCGGAGCTGCTGCGGCGCCGTGGCTATCACACGGCCTGCATCGGCAAATGGCACCTGGGGTGGAATTGGGACGACATCCTGCGATCGGGCGCGGTTCCACAACCTTTGCCCGGTGGCCGCGGTCGGCTGTATGCCCCTGGCGACTTCGATTGGTCACGCCCGGTCTCGGGCGGCCCGTTGTCGCACGGGTTCGATGAGTACTTTGGCGACGATGTCCCCAACTTCCCGCCTTACGCCTGGTTCGAGAACGATCGGGTGATCACCGAACCGACCGAACCGTTGACGATCACGCCGGAGACGGCGGAGGGGGCTTGGGAGGCTCGGCCGGGGCCGATGGTCAAGGGCTGGGATTTTTATGGGGTCATTCCGCGGCTGACCGAACGGGCGACGGAGTGGATCGCGGGTCGGCGGGGGCGGGAGGAGCCGTTCTTTCTGTACGTCCCGTTCAATTCGCCGCATGCCCCGATCGTGCCGGCTGACGAGTTTCGCGAGCGATCGGAGGCGGGAGGTTACGGCGATTTCATGGTCCAAACCGACGACAAGGTGGGGCGGATTTTGGCGGCACTGGAGGAACACGGGTTTGCGGACAACACGCTGGTGATCTTCACATCCGACAACGGCCCCGAACGGTATGCCTACGAACGGGCGCGGCGTTTCGGGCATCGCAGCTCCGGCCCGCTGCGAGGGTTGAAGCGCGATCTGTACGAGGGCGGGCATCGCGTGCCGATGATCGTTCGTTGGCCCGGCGTCGTGCCGGAGGGGAGCGTCTCGGACGCCTTGATCAGCCAAATCGATCTGATGGCGACGATCGCGCGGGCCGTCGGCAGCGAGTTACCGGCTGGCCAGGCCGGGGACAGCCTCGATTTTCTCGACGTTTGGCGGGGCGGTGCGGGTGAAGCGGCTGGCAAGGCGGCGGTTGCTGGGATCGGTCCGCGCCGCAGCCTGGTACACAACACGTTCGCTCGGGCGTTCGCGATTCGCCACGACCGGTGGCTGTTGGTCCTGGCCAAGTCGGGGGCGCACAGTCAGGTGCCGGCGTGGTTTGACGAGGCAAACGGGTATGTCCGGCACGACCAACCGGGGGAGTTGTTTGATCTGTCGGTCGACCTTGCCCAGCGGCACAACTTGTATGCCGAGCATCCCGGCGTCGTGCGCGAATTGACGGAGCTGTTCGGTGAGATCCGTGATCGGCCGGTGGCTGAGCGGCCATGAGCGAATTGACTTGGTTGGAGTGGGCGTTATTGATGCTGGGGGCGACCGGCATCGGCTTGTCCAAGAGCGGATTGGCTGGGGTCAGCCTGGTGCATGTGTTGGTGTTCGCATTCGTCTTCGGCGCGCGGGCCTCGACCGGCATCCTGTTGCCGCTGTTGATCGTTGGCGATTTGTGCGCGGTGAGGCTGGTCGGTCAAGGCGTCGTTTGGGCGTACGTTCGGCGACTGTTGCCACCGGCACTCGTCGGGGTCGTCGCCGGTTGGTGGTTGCTCGACCATCTCGACGAGGCGGCATTTCGGCCGATCATCGGCAGCATCATTTTGGTGCTCAGTCTGGTGCAGTGGTTTCGGATGCGCCGTCCGGACCTGTTCGGCAACGTCCCCCACGCCCGTTGGTTTGTGATCGGCATGGGGGTGCTCGCCGGTTTAACCACGATGCTGGCCAACGCGGCCGGGCCCGTCGTCGCCTTGTACCTGCTAGCCAGCGCGCTGCCCAAAGCGCCGTTGATCGCGACCGCCGCCTGGTTTTTCTTGATCTTGAACGTTAGCAAGGTGCCGCTGAGCATGAACTTGGGGCTGATCGACGCCGAGACACTCGGGGTCAATCTGCTGTTATCGCCCTGCGTCCTGGTAGGGCTGTACGCCGGACGCTGGCTTGTCCGCCGCATCCCTCAGCGGCTGTTCGACAGCCTGCTGTTGTTGTTCTCGGGGGTCGCGGCGCTGCGGCTGATCGGAGTGATTTGAGTTCGAATAGCGGAGAATGGAGCTCCGTGGCCTGGGGAATGACTGCTACCGCAGTCGCCGAATAGCCCGAAGGGATTCCAGCAAGTAGCCGGCTGACGGTCTCCGCGACCGCTTCGGGGTCGCAACCTTCTTTTTTTCGTCTATCCCCGGGTGCGCTCCGCAACGCGGGGCCACAAGCTTTAATCCCTGCGGGATAGAGAAGAGTCGACGTGCCGCCCGCTCAGGATTTGGTATGAGGAAAGATCGATTTTTAGCGCGAGATGTCGTAGGCGAAGATCAGTTCCTGGTCGCGTAGCAACAGCATGCCGTCGGCGATCACGGGGTGGGCCCAGATCGCGCCGTTGCCGCGGTCGGTCTTGGTCGTTTCGGGCAGCTTCAGTTCGCCGACTTTCTTGAACTCGTTCCGGTCCGGCTCGACCAGCATCAGCGTCGCGTCTTCGTCGTTGTAGCAATAAAGTCGGCCGTCGGCGTAGGCGATCGAGCCGCTGCGGTTGGGGCGCATCCGTTCTTCCCACAGCGTTTCGCCGCTGGTGAAGTCCTGGGCCATCCAAACCCCACCGCTGGTCTTGCTGGAACCGTAAATCACGCCATCCACGAGGACCACGCCGCCATGGTGATTTTGCATCGACTTGGTGCTCAACGCGTAAACCGCTTCGGCTTGGATCGTGCGGTTTTCGCCGGCGGTCAACTTCAGCAGCACGTTGCCCGCGCCATAATCGCTGGTGTGGTAGATGAAGTCTTCGTGTGGGATCGGTGTCGGGATGACGGCGACGTCGTTGCCGGTGGCGCCGTTGCGGAACAGCAACTTGCCGTCCTGGGTATCGAAGGCGACCAGTCCCGATTTGCTGGCGGTGATGTAGAACGAGACGTCGCCGACGGTGTGTTTCATCGGCGAGACGTATTGGGCGCTATCGTCATGATCTTGACTGGCCCAGACCTGTTCGCCGGAGGTTTTGTCGAAACCGGCCAGGAAGACGTTTCCGCCGGGGGTCGCGATCACGCGGTCGCCGTCGATCAGCACCGATTCGCTGAAACCCCACTTGGGGATCGGCGACTCGTACTTTTCGACGAAATCGACGGACCAGGTCAGTTCTCCGCGGTCGGCGGCAAGACAAGCCAGGACGCCGACGTCGCTGAGTGCGTAGACCAAATCGCCATCGAGGGTGGGGGTGCTACGCGGGCCGCCGCCCCAACCGTGGGCGTAATCCTCGCTAACCGAACTCCTGCTGATGCGGGTTTTCCAGATCGTTTCGCCCTTGCTCGCGTCGATACAGATCACGTAGCAACCGTCGTCCACGGTTCCCATCGTGTACAGCTTGCCGTCTCGGATGGCGAACGCGGAGTAACCGAGTCCGGCTTCACGGAACTCCCATTTCATCGCCGGCCCGTCTTCGGGCCAATTCTGCAACAGCGATTGGGGGGCGGCGTGGCCGTCCCGATTCGGCCCCCGCCACTGGGGCCAATCGGCATCCCCGGCGGAGACGGTGCCAAGGGGGCACAACAGGGCGACCGCGAGGGCGGTGCGGATCCGGTTTGTCAGCGTCATGAGTCTGGATCGCGAGTGGGCGGGTGATGAAAATCAACTGGGTTCGGACGATTCCGCCTTTACGCCCTCAATCTAGTCAATTTCAGCAGCTCAGGGGGAGTCCTCTGCTAGCATTTCCTCGGTCGCAGTCAGCAGCGTCCCGTCCGCCGTTTGCAAGCGGATCATCTCGCGGTAACTGCCGGCGTGAGCCAGCAGTTCGTCGTGGGTCCCGACCTGAGCGATCTCGCCGTCCTCGATCACGACGATCTTGTCCGCCCCCCGAATGGTGCTCAGCCGGTGCGCGATCACGAAGGCGGTTCGTCCGTGCAAAAGTTCGCCAAGGCTTTGCTGGATCAGCCGTTCGCTGTGGCTGTCGAGGTTACTCGTCGCTTCGTCGAGAATCAGGATTTTGGGGTCAGCCAGGATGGCGCGGGCGATCGCGATCCGTTGGCGTTGGCCGCCTGATAGTTTGAAACCCCGTTCGCCGATCCGGGTGTCGTAGCCGAGGGGCAGATCGACGATGAATTCGTGAGCGGCCGCCGCCCGCGCCGCCGTGATGCACTCGTCGCGGGTCGCCTGCGGCCTGGCGTAGGTGATGTTTTCGGCGATCGATCCGTCGAACAGGAAGACGTCCTGTTCGACGATCCCCAGCAGCCTGCGGAAGCTCTGCACGTCGACATCGCGGAGGTCAATTCCGTCGACCAGGATGCTGCCGGCGGTCGGGTCGTAGAAGCGGGCGATCAGGTTGGTCAACGTCGTTTTTCCCGCGCCGCTGCGGCCGACCAAGGCGATCGTTTCGCCGGGGGCGACATCGAGATCGATCCCGCGGAGGACTTCGGATTCTGAACCGGGGTAGGCGAAGCGGACGCCACGCAGTTCGATCGCGCCGCGGGTCGTCGCGCGAGACAGCCGGATCGCGTCGGGATTGTCCGAAAACTCGCGGGGCTGACGCAGCACGTCGAGGACACGGTCGAGTGCGGCCAGGTTGGTCTGGAACGAAACGGCGCTGCCGGCGAGTGTGGCGAGCGGGTCGAGCAGCATTGTCAGGTAGACCAGGAACATCATCAGTTCGCCGAGCGTCAGTTGGCCGTTGATGATCTGGTGACCGCCGTACAGCAGCAACACGGTCGACGACAGCGGGATGATGACTTCCCAGATCAATTCGATCGTCCGTGTCCACCACCAGGTGTGAAGTTGTTGACGCACCAAAAAGTCCCCTTCGCGGACGAACCGGGACGATTCGTTTCGCCAGCGGGCGAAGGTGCGGACGACGCGGATGCCGCCGAAGGTTTCGGTGGCGCCGGCGTCGATCGATTGACGTTGCTTGCGGATATCGCGGAACAGCGGGCGGATGCGGTTGATCCAAGTTCGATGGGTCGCCCAGACGAGCGGCAGCAGCAGCAAGCCGCCGAGCATCAGTTTCCAGTCGACAAGCATCAAGATGACCAGGCTGCCGATGAACTGGACGATCGCCCGCCAGGGGTTGTAGAGCATGCTGAAGATCAGCTCGCCGATGCCGCCGGCGTCCTCGCGAATCAGGCTCGAGACGCCCCCCGACTTGAGGTCATGAACCCGTTGCAGCGGCAATTGGATCACGTGTTCATAGACGCGGCGGCGGATGGTGACTTGGGCGCGGTTCACGGCGCGGGTCGCCGTCCAGCGGGATAGCAAGCCGACCGCGGTCCCGATCAGGGTCAGCACCACGACGGCGACGGCAATGGCGATCAAGATCGACATCGGGGTCGGCTCGGCTGACATGCCCGGAAACGACAGCAGCACCGAACCGACCGGTTCCGGGAGGGGCCTGGGGGGGACGGTCAATACGGAATCGATCGCCAGCTTCGTGGCGTAGGGCGGGGCTAACCGCAACAGGATCGAAACGGTCAACGTCGCCAGTGCGAACAGGACCGAACCGCGATGGCCGACCAACAACCCCCAAAAGGCGATCAGCAGCTCCCAGAACCCGCGTTGCCGGTTGCCCGCTTTGCGATTCGATTTGCCGTCGCCGTCAGAAGCAGAACCGGCCGCGCCGAGGCCGCCATGAGGCGAACCGCTGGCGCTGGTGCTGAGGTCCGAATCGGCTGCATGTGAGACGTCGCGGCCGCGATTGCGATCCCGAACGGCTTGGCGATAGCGGCCGAAACGGATGCGGGATGGTGTGCTGGGCATGGGATATTGTTAGGCGGCATTCCGCGGATCGACAAGTGCCGGGGGCGAGCCCATCGGGGAAAGCTCTGCCGATAACGAATCGCCGCAGCCGCTTGCGCGGGGGTGGCGGAGGCTACTCGCAAAGCTGCGGACTCGCAGAGCAGCGGCCGCTGTACACGCTCAGGATCATGCGACTTGCGTACATCCTGTCGATCACGATCAGCCCTTGAACAGCCTGGTCGGACGAGCCGACTCGGCCGTGCCAGCCGCGGCTGTAGCGACCCTCGTTTGCCGCGGCCCACCGGAGAGCCGCCGCTGTCTTTGAGCTGGCTTTATCTGTGAGCGTGCTTGGCGGAGGAGTCGGTCCTGCGCGTGAGCCCGAGCGGCGGCGTGTCGCGACAGCGTCGTTCGTACCTGACGCTATTTTGCTCTGCCTGCCGGTCCTCGGCGCGGGATCGTGGCCGGTGATCGTGGTCCGATCACACCATCACGCTGCCGATCCGCTTTTGGCGATCTGCCGCACGACCGAAGTCGATCTGAATCGGACGGGTCACACGCACCGCCCCATTCGGCACTCGATGATTGGCTCCGCGGTGACGATCAAGAATCGCACGAACAGGATTCGCACGAACGCCACTCGCCCACGCAAGAACCGCACGATGGCGCGCCAGCTCGCGACGGCGAATCCGCGCACGACGCGCCGCCCTAAGCGGCGGAACGGGCACGGTAACGGACGCAGTACAAAACGGTTCAGTCGATCGTTTTCTTGACGGATTTGCTCGCCGCGTCCGCCATGTCCTTCACCTTGTCGGTCGCCCTTTCCACGACGCCCTTCGCTTCGCCGACAGCTTGGTCGGTTTGCCCTTCGGCTTTGAGCTTCTCGTCATTGGTGATCGCCCCGGCGGCTTCCTTCATGCGGCCTTTGGCAATATCGGTTTTGCTTCCCATCGTTCGTGCTCCTTTAGCGAAACGCCACGTCTTGATCGGCGGACTCGTCCCCATCGGACCCGTCAACACCACAATCCGCTTCGCATGCAACCGTAGCGCCCAACACATCACGGTCAAGCCTTTCCTGGTCGCGTCTGCTGCCGATGATCGTGAATTTTTACAGGAAATTGGCGATCTTTTTTTATTCCTCACACGGCCGTTTGTTCTGCTGCGGCGATTCGGACAGATCGGGTCCGATTCACGTCAGCGGATCGGCCCGTTCCCGCATTCGTTCCGATTGGGCCGGCAAACGGATGAACTACAATGCGGTCACTGACTACCTCCCCGGTCGATCGACTCCCCATGCACCGAGTACAGCCGATGAGCGTCCTGCGTCCGACCCGAGTTGCCGTCCTTTGCCTCGCGGCCGTCGGGCTGATCGCGTCGTGCCTGTTACCGGGCGCGTTCGCCGAATCGCCCGATTCGCCGCCAGTCGCGTCGGATAAGCCGCGATTGATCGTGGTCGTCAGCATCGATCAGCTCTGCCAGGACTACCTCATTCGGTTTCAAGACAATTTTCCTACCGACCCCGAGGAAAGCTTCTTCGCCCGCGTCCTTCAACAGGGGGCTTGGTTCCCCAATTGCCATCACGCCCACGCCTTCACTTACACCGCGCCGGGGCACTCGGTCCAGCTCACCGGTGCCCACCCGGCGGGGACGGGGGTGATCGCGAACGATTGGTTCGACCGCGAAACCGGACGCTCTCGCTACTGCGTCTCCGACCCGACGGTCGGCATCGTGGGGCTGCCCGATGGCAAACCGATGTCGCCGCGGGTGATGTTGGTCGATACGGTCGGCGATCAGTTGAAACTCGCCACCGGTGGCCAGGCGAAGGTGTTCGGCGTTGCGATCAAGGACCGCGCCGCGATCCTGATGTCGGGCCATCGCGCCGACGGGGCCTACTGGTTGGAAAAGAACCAGTGGGTGACGTCGACCTATTACCGCGACAACCTGCCGGGCTACCTGCGCGTTCTCAACGACGGCAACGCCATCGACCGATACCGCGGACTGACATGGGAATTGCTGCTGCCCCGCGAACGTTATCACAACCAGGGCGACGACGACAACGAGTTCGAAAACCCGCCGAAGGGATTCACCGCCGCCTTCCCGCATCGACTCGCCGCCGCCGGTGAAGGGGACACGAATGCCTTCGGCGATCAAGTCTTGTTCTCACCTTTTGGCAACGACTACACGCTGATGGCAGCTCGCCAAATCATCGAATCCGAACAACTCGGCGCGGATGACATCCCCGACCTGCTCGCGATCAACTTTTCCTCCAACGATTACGTCGGCCACGCGTTCGGGCCGTTGAGCTTCGAGGTCGAGGACATGACCTACCGGACGGATCGTCAGTTGGCCGAGTTCGTACGGTATCTCGATACCCAAGTCGGGGCCGACCGCTGGACGGTCGTGATCACGTCCGACCACGGCGTCGCCCCGATCCCCGAAATGATCGCCCAGCGGGGCGGCCCCGCCGCGATCGGTCCCGGCGAAGCGGTGACCGGGCCGAAACGCAACCCGCTGGGCAGCTTGACCGAAGTCCGCGGAAAGCTGACGGAACTCCTCCGCCAAGATCCCCATCTCGGTCGCCTGATGGAAACGTTGACACGGGACGACACCGCCGCGGAGATCGCAGAATTGCCGTTGATCCTGGCGATGGACCACAGCCAAGTCTTTCTCAATCACGCTCACCCCGCGCTGCAAGGGCCGGCGAAATTGATCGCGCAACGCGCGGTGCGGGATTGGTTAATCGCCCAGCCTTACGTCGCGATCGCCGCCACCCGAGAAGACTTGCTGGGCGGCGGCGGGACGGGAGTGATGGAGCAACTGCAACGCAGCTTTCATCCGGGACGCAGCGGCGATGTGCTGTTCGCCTACACGCCCTACTCGATCCCCGGCAGCTCCTCGGCAACGGCCAAACCGACGGGAACGACTCACGGCAGCCCTTGGCATTACGATACGAACGTCCCGCTGTTGTGGGTCGGCCGCGGCATCAACCCGGGTCGGTACGACCGCCGCGTCACGCCGGCACAAATCGCACCCACCGTCGCACGCATGCTCGGCGTCAACGACCCCGGCGGCTGCGTCTCCGAACCGCTGCACGAGGTCTTCACGCCACCGGCAAGGTTTTGACGCCTGACCACTGGCGAACTTGCTTGGCCGTCAGCGGCAACTTTTCGCGTGCGTGGTCGATTAAGGGCTTGGTGAGCCCCTTCGGGATCGCCGCGTCGATCGCTTCCCAGAAATCGCGTCGCATGCCGGCCGCGTCGATCGCCTTGAAATCGGTGACCCGCCGCGGGTTCTCCGGAAACTGTTCGACCGTCGCGGCATCGTGGATGATCGGCGCGCCGACGGTGACCGCGGTAGCCAGTTCGGGACGCAGCACCGCCTCGATCAAGGCGATGTCCCACATCGTTTTGGTCTCGCGGTTCGCGGTGCGCGGAAATGTTTCCCATCGCTGGACCAGTAAATCCCAGACGCCCCCGCGCCCCTTCAGGTGCTGATCCACTTCCTGTTTCGACAGCTCCATTTCGACGCTGACCGACCGAGCCGGCATGTGAAGGTATTCGACACCCGACTTCCCCGATTATCGCGAAACAATTACGTAGGTTGCTTGCCTGCCGGTGGCGTAAACCCGGTGCCGAGCATTGCCGCTTGCTTTGCTAGCCCGGAGGGCGACACATACTTGCCGGTGGCGTAAGCCACCGGAACCAGAAAAATAAACTT
>RECD01000150.1 GCA_007694185.1 Planctomycetaceae bacterium | reverse complement strand
TTTGTGGGTGGGTTGCCTACCCAGGGTTGCACCCTGGGCTATCAACGTAGGCCCCGGTGGGGCCAATCGAACGGCCGGCGGAAAAATGGCTGGCACCAATCGAACGCTGCTGGCACCAATCGAACGCTAAAAAAATCACGAAAAATTTCCGCAAACCGCATCTCGTTGACCATACGTGTCACAACGGACTGTTAGTTTGCGTATCCGGTGAGGGGGAACGGACGGGGTGAAACTGCCATCAACGGCAGCGAAGCCGCCTTCCGGGCGACACGAACGAGCCTTTTCTTCCCTTGATCCGGAATGAACGACTCGGGTGTAAGCGGTTCCTCGCACGCTCGCCGGTAAGCCTCGTAATGGGAAGCAGAGATGGAAAGTTTTTCGGCATGGTTCGAATCCGCCACTGCGGCGGCGGGCCAGACGGCGAGTCAGCCACACGCGTGGCAGCAACAACTGGCTGATAGCCATTCCTGCGTCGACCGGCTGATCCGCATCCCGACCGGCATGGGAAAGACGCTCGGCGTCCTCTCGGCATGGGCCTACCACCGGCTGCATCGGCAGGACCCACAATGGCCCAGGCGACTCGTTTGGTGTTTGCCGATGCGAACACTCGTCGACCAGACGGCTCGCGAAGCGGAAGCGGTGTTGCGGCGTTGTGGATTGGCGGACACCGTCGCCGTGCATCGTTTGATGGGGGGCGTCGACGAAGCCCGCTGGTACGGCGATCCCGTTTCGCCCGCCGTGCTCGTCGGGACCCAAGACATGCTGCTGTCACGAGCGCTGAACCGAGGCTACGCGATGGGGCGAGCCGCCTGGCCACGCGCCTTCGGCATGATCCACAGCGACGCGTTGTGGGTCATGGATGAAATCCAGTTGATGGGCGTAGGTCTGACGACCAGCGCCCAGATCCAAGCTTTCTGGGAAGACGACAAAGCGAAATGGGACGGGATGCCACAGGTGCCCCGCGCCACCTGGTGGATGAGTGCGACCCTGCAACCCGACTGGCTGCGGTCACCCGAGACCGAATCCCTCATCGGACCTTGGACCGAAGGTTGCCTGACCGTTGCCCCTTCGGATCGCGTCGGACCCTTATGGGATGCCAGGAAACCGTTGACGGTCCAAGCTGCGGCGTCCTCCGATTGGCCGACGATCGTTCTGGATGCCCACCAACAACATAGCGCAGATCCCCTTTACGGACGCCAAACCCTGGTCGTCGTCAATCGCGTCAAGGATGCGCGAGAGCTGGCGGACGCGATCCAAAAGAGATCGAAATCGGTAACGTCTCCGCCGGATATGAGATTGATCCACAGCCGTTTTCGCCCACACGATCGCGCCGAGTGGACGAACGAGTTCTTGTCGAAACAGACGCTCGGTCCCGAGGTCGATCGGATTCTGGTAGCGACCCAAGTCGTCGAGGCGGGCGTTGACATTTCCGCAAGCTGCCTGCTGACGCAACTGGCACCATGGCCCAGCCTCGTGCAACGGTTCGGTCGGGCAGCGCGATACGGCGGGGAAGCCAAAATCGTCGTGCTCGACCCGACGCCCACGGACGACAAGCAGGCCGCACCCTATTCGCTCGACGAATTGGACGCGGCCCGGGAAGCGCTGAAGTGCCTGTCGTCGGTATCGATCCGCGATCTCGAAAACTTCGAAACCGGCTTGAAGACGAACGATCCCGACTCGCTGACTCGTCTCTACCCCTTCCGGCCGCTCCACGTCCTATTGCGGGATGAGTTCGAAGAGTTATTCGATACCAGCCCCGACCTTTCGGGCGCGGACATGGATGTCAGCCGGTTCATTCGTGAAGGCGAAGATCAACGCGACGTTCACGTCTTTTGGCGTACCTGGGAGGGGCGACAACCGACGGCGGAAATGCAACCGGTCCGTGACGAAATCTGTGCGGTCGGGATCGCGGATGCACGCGCCTGGGTCACGAAGTTGACGAAGGACTCGCCCGGCGCCGCCTGGGCGTGGGACTACGTCGACGGGCAATGGGTTGCCTGCCGAGCCGATTCGCTGCGACCGGGGATGGTGTTGTTGGTTTCAGCGCATGTCGGTGGCTACGATCCGACGGTCGGCTTCACCGGTGATAAACCGAAAAAGAATGCCGAGACACTCGATCTGACAGGCCGATTGGCCCTGACGAATCGTCAGGCCGCCGACTTGAATGACGGTTCCGACCGAACGTCCGAAGCCGTGGCGACCGGCACGGAGCGAGCCGAATTCAAAACGATCGCGACCCATGCCGATGAAGCCGCCCGCTGTGGTCAGGAACTCGTCCGTTCGCTCGGCTGGGATGAACCGTGGATGCGATTGATCGGCTTGGTGATGCGGCTACATGACTGGGGTAAGGCTCACCCAGCCTTCGCTCAGGGAACCTACCGAGTGGAGCCCCGACGTGCCGACTTGGCCAAAGCGCCGGCAGGCGTATGGCCAAAAGGCGCCTGGCCGCCACCATCGCAGATGTACCAACCTGATCGTGACGCTGCGGAAGGTGACCTTCGTTTTGGGACACGGGCCGGCTTTCGCCACGAATTGGTTTCGGCGCTGGCAACGTTGGAACTGCTGCGCCTTGCAGCGCCCCAACACCCGGCATTGGTTTCAAACCATCCCGCCGGATTCCCCGATCCGACCGAATCATCGGTGAATGTCACTGGCGAAACATCGGCAACGCCACTCGCCATCGATGCCATTGCTGCCCATCCGATCGCTGCCGAGTTAGCTGATTTGGCGCCTTCGCATTTCAACCTGCTGCTGTTCCTGATCGCCAGCCACCACGGCAAGGTACGGCTGAGTCTGCAGGCGTCGCCTGCGGATCAACGCTTCGATCATGAACGGGCGGACTTGGTCGGTTGTGGCATGCCGCTGCGTGGTGTTCGTGAAGGCGACCCGCTACCGTCCGTCACGTTGACGGACCCTTCAGGACGCGACGTCGAGATGCCGCGACTGATCCTCTCGCTCGCCCCGGCAACCTTGGGGTTGTCCGCGCAGTACGGGCCAAGCTGGTCCGAACGGATGCTCGATCTGGTGTCGTCCTACAGCCCCTTCCTGCTCGGTTACCTCGAGGGGATCGTTCGCGCCGTGGACGCTCAAGCCTCCGCCATGGCCAACGCCGACCCACGTCTCGCGGGCATCTCGCTGACAGTGCCGTCGATCGAAACGGCCACGGCCGCTCGCAACGCACCGCCGCCCGCTGACACGTCTCTCCATTTTCAACCAACACTCGATTCGGAGACCTCGGATGCCTGATCAAACTCCGATTCAAGTCCACCGGTTGGACGGTTGCCGACCGGCACCGCTGGCACACTACCTCAAAGCCTTAGGCGTCATGCGGCTGGTTGCGGAACAGGCAGCCCCCGAGACCCGAGGTTGGTGGCAAGAGGACGTTTTCCACTTGGCGACGGGGCTCGACCACGCGGCTTTGGAAAGCTTTTTCTTGAACGACTACATCCCCACACCACTGCTCGATCCGTGGAACGGCGGCAGCGGCTTCTACCCCAAAGACAACCAAGCCGGAATCGTCGCCCTGGAAAAATCCTCTGCAGACCGCTTCGCTCCCTACCGTGTGGCGATCGCGCAAGCCCGCGAAAGCGTCGTGGGGCTCGACGGCAAACCCGAAAAAGGGGAATCGAAGAATGCCGTGATCGCGAATTGCCGCCGCAGGTGGCGAGGTGCCGCCCTCCAGTGGCTCGACGCGGCGTTGGCCATCAGCGGCGACGGCGACCCGGTATTCCCGGCGATGCTCGGTACGGGGGGCAACGACGGTCGACTCGATTTTACCGTGAATTTCATGCAACGGCTGATGGCGTTGTTTGCCGTCGAGTCAGCGAGCGGTGGGCCACATACCGAAACCGCACAACAACTCCGGATCGCCCTTTGGGATGCCCCCAGCCCGACGTTGACTGGCGGGGCGATCGGCCAATTCCTTCCCGGCGCCGCAGGTGGGCCGAACGGCACGACCGGTTTCAACGGGGGCGTCAGTGTTAACCCGTGGGATTTTGTCTTGATGCTCGAAGGGGCGGTGTTGTTTCGGGCCGGATTGTCCCGCCGCTGCCAGGCCAGTCAATTGCCACAGGCAGCCGCGCCGTTCGCGGTGCGATCCAGCGGATCGGGATACGGATCGGCCGATACCAGCGACGCCGGCCCGCGAGGGGAGCAGTGGATGCCATTGTGGCGATCACCGACTCGCCTTCGCGAACTGCATGCGTTTCTGAGAGAAGGCCGCAGCCAGATCAACGGCAAACCGGCCGGCCGCGGCATCGACATGGCTCGCGCCGTCGCCAAATTGGGCGTGGCTCGCGGCGTCGAACAGTTCGAGCGTTACGGATACATCGAACGGAACGGCTTGTCGAACCTCGCGATCCCGCTCGGCAGATTTCCCGTCCGGCCTCGGCCAAACCAACGCTTGCTTGATGAGGTCGCGCCGTGGCTCGATCGACTGCGGCAAGTCTCCGGCGATAAGCTGGCGCCGCAATCGTTCCAACGGGTTTATCGAGCGTGCGAGTTGGCCGCGTTCAATTGCGCCCAGCAAGCCCGCGGCGGCGACTTTCTGAGGTTGCTGGTCGCGATGGGCGAAGCCGAAGACCAAATGTTGGCATCGCCCAAGTTCAGCGCGGAGAAATGCCAACCGATTCCTCCCTTGTCGGGGCGCTGGTACACGGCGATCGCGGAAGACATCGCCGAACATGACAACGGTCCCGAGTTTCGTCTGGCCGTTGCGCTCGCGGCTCAACATGGCCCATTGGAACCTTCTGCCTCTTCCGATCAACGCCGTTGGACAAGTGTCCGGCACCACTGGTTGCCGCTGCACCCAACTGGCAAGCAGTTTCTGAAGGGCGAAAGCGGTCTGAACATCGGACCGAATCAATCGGCGGGCGGTCTCGACCTTGCTCGGGCCGCGATCGAAGTGGTCCACCGGCGACTGTTAGCGCTCAACCGTGGGGCGACGACCGAATCGCGATCGAACCACAAATGCCTACCGCTGCGGCTGATCCGTGATCACCTCGGCGTACCATGGCCAGACATCGCCGCATTCCTCAATCACCGCACCGATGACGCCCGCCTCTTGGCGATCGCTCGCAGTCTGATGGCGATCGATTGGCGCCAATCCGAACCCTACGCATGGCGGGATCTCGAGTCCGATTCGTCCCCGCGTCCGCGGACCGATTGGAGCCGCTCGCTTTATGGCATCCTGCGGCTCGCCTTACCAACGGGACCGCTGACAAGTCGTTCGGGAATCACGTACGAAATCACCTGCGACGCGGCGGTCTTTCGCCGTCTCGTCGCCGCCGATCTCGTCGGCGCGTTTCAACTCGCCGCGCGCCGCCTATCCAACGTCGGCATGCGTCCCAAATTGCAAGTTGCGGTCGGTTCCCCCGAGACCGCCCGACGGTTGGCCGCCGTGATGGCGTTCGGTCCCAGTCGCCAGACGCTTCAACAACTCGCTCGCGGTTTGACCGCCGAGGAAGAGGTCGCCTGATCCGCCGCGCACCGTTCTGTCCGTCGTTCGAGTTTTTAGTTTGAGTTCGTTCACCCTCCCTTTTCACCGATCCCGTTGAGGAACCCGATGTCGTCCGACCTGACCGTCCTACAAAACGAATCCCGTATCTTGTTCGAAGTCCCCCTGCGTCCCGTTCAAGGCCGACGTTTCCAACCGACCGGATTTCCAGATCTCGGGGCCGCCACCTACCAAGCCGGAGGTAGCGCGTGCCTGCTGGTCGAAAGTGCCCAAAGCATGGCCAATCGGTTGGAATCGACCATCTGGGACGACAGCAAGAATCGCATGGTTGATCCCGCCGAAGGGCTCAGCTACGTGCGAATCGATGACAACAAGGGCAACTACTTGACCAGCTCCGTCGTCGAATCACACCGGATCAATAGCCCCTACATCCTCGAAGGTTCCGACAAATCGTTCTTCAGCAAGCTGCGGGAAGAGTTTTCCGTTATGGAAACCGGTCCGGTCGATCGGACGAAGTTGGCCGCCACCTTGTTCAAGTACGATATCAACAGCCTGCTTCACGGCGTCTTCTTGGCCAAAAAAGAGTTGGCAGGCGGGCGGTTGCGAGTGGCCCGGGCGATTTCGAGCTTCATCGAAGCCGAAATGGTTCAAGTCGCGGCCTCGGGCGGCGTCAAAAACGACCATGTTAACCCACAGGGTGATACCGCGAAGGGGTTCGGCAACGTCCCGTTTCATCGTGAAGAGTTCACGGCCGAAAAAATCACGGCGTTCTTCAGCATCGATTTGCAGCAGCTCCGGGCTTATGGGCTTGGCGAAGCGGCTTCGCAGTTGTTGACCGTTTTGGCGCTTTACAAGATCCGCCGGTTGCTCGACGGTAACCTGCGGCTGCGGACCGCATGCGACCTGGAGGTCGCCACCGAAGGGCCGGTATCGGCCAAGCGGCCCCAAGGGTTCGTGCTGCCGGACGCGGCGTCGCTCGAAAACGCCCTGCGATCCGGTATCGACGCTTGTCGGTCACAAATGGAAGTCACCACCGTCACCTACAAGAAGTGAGCCGCAGCATGGAAACGATCGCGATCGAATTCCCGGCACGCCGCTATCACGCGACACCCTGGGATGCCCACGTCAACGAAGGACGGATCGAGTGGCCACCGAGCCCCTGGCGGTTGCTCCGCGCGTTGTTGGCGGTCGGCTACACGAAGCTCCGATGGGACGATGGCCCTGACGAGACGACTTCCAGCATGATCGGTAAGTTGTCTGCCGCCATGCCGGAATACACGCTGCCCGAGGCGACCGACGCCCACACGCGGCATTACCTCCCGACCCGCGACAAGACCACCAAGGTGTTCGACGCGTTCTTGAGATTTTCAAACGCCGACGCGCGGTTGCTGATCCATTACGACGTCGATCTGACCGACGCCGAACGGAACGCACTCGATCGCTTGCTCCGCGGTTTGACCTATCTCGGTCGCGCCGAGAGCTGGACCGAGGCACGCTTGTTGTCGCCTCAAGAATCGGCGGTTTTGCATCCGTCCACAACCACCGGGATGGTCACGCCGCCTCGTTGTCAGCCCTATGCGGTCGTGCCCGATGGAGAAACGTTTGGTGACCGTGTGCGCCTGCTGGCAACGATGCCAACCGATCGTTTCGACCGTTGGCGGGCCAGCCAAATCGAGACGACCGCCGACGCCTTGGAAGCCGAGGAACGTGCCAAGTTAGAAGCCAAAGGAAAGTCGCCGTCCGCCGCAGCGATCAAGAAAACTCGCGCCAAGGCGGAAAGCCGATTTCCCCAAGACTTGACCTCCGCCCTCCAATCCGCAACCTCCACCTGGCAGGGTCAAGGGTGGCCGCAGCCGCCCGGCAGCGTCTGGATCGACTACCGCGTCCCGGCAAGCGTGATCCGTCGACAGCCACTCACGCCGCTAGCGACCAACCCGACCGCCGATCGCGTCCCAGCATTGCTGCTAGCGATCGACGGGGATGGCAAACGAGGCACCGTGCGCCCACTTTACAATCGTGCGTTGCCGCTGATGGAACTGTTGCATGCCGAATCGGTTCGCAAGGCGGTTTGCGAACTGGAATTGGGAAATCTGCCGGAACTCAGTGGAAAAGGGGCCGACGGCGAGGTGTTGCGCGGGCACAGCCATGCCCACTGGATTCCGTTAAGCCTGTTCGGGAAGCAACGCATTGACCATGTCCTCGTCCATTGCCGCGACGGTTTTTCGACCTCCGCCATCGCCGCACTCGCCGCGATCCGTTGGGCTTATTCCAAGGGGATCGATCGGCTGTCGATCAATCTTGCCGGCATGGGATCGGTCGCGGACATCATCCGACAATTGGAACGCACTCCGGCTTGCCGACGTGACGGCTATCGTCCCCTCGGCAGCTCCCGCAAATGGGAGTCCGTTACACCCTTGGTCTTCGCCAAGTACATCCACGCCCGCGGTAAGAAATCGCCGCAACGACAACTTCGCGACGAACTGATCCGACGCGGCTTTGACGAACCGGCGTCGATCCGGTTCTGGGAACCCGAAGAAATGGTTCGACGCGGACTCAAGGGGCATGTCTTGACCCGCAAGCCCGGCAAGCCGCAACCGCCAATGGCGCGATCTTTCGCGGCAACCCTCGAGTTCGATCGCCCCCAGGCCGGGCCGATCCAACTCGGCTACGCCAGCCATTTCGGGCTCGGACTTTTCGGAGCCGATTGAAGATTCACGTCCCCAACCGACCTTCCGATCCGGTAACCTGATCACTCCCTTCGATCGCCTCGCGACTGGCGCTGCCTCCCGCCGCGACGCGAACCGCTCGACCCTCGCCGTTACGTCCGGTTCCTTGGGACATGGCGGCGAGTGTTGCTTTCCAATTGGGTGAAACTAGACTCGAAACCTGCCGTCCGACCGGCCGGTTGTCGTTCCCGGTGGCACTTGCGTCCCCGCCGTGCCACCCAAACGACAACCGGCCGATTGGCTCGGACGCGCCATTCCCCCCTACGTCCACGCAGTCAGCCGAGGTGTGCGGCATGCGTCAGGTCTTTCTCGTCACCTACGACATCCGCGATGACAAGCGGCTCCGCAAGGTTTTCAAGACGATGCGGAATTGGGGCGACCATGTCCAATATTCCGTCTTCGAATGCCAACTCAACCCGACCGAGTTGCTGACGTTGAAGGGAGAGCTGAAACAGATCATCCACCACGCCCACGACCAGATCCTGTTCATCGATCTGGGGCCAGCCAGCGGCCGTGGCGAACGGGTGATCGAATCGCTCGGACAACCTTACACCCGCGTCGATTCCCCCTGCTTGATCGTCTGAGACGTTCCGGAACGCCCGTTCACCCGTCGCCCTGATATCCCGATCATCACCGGAATTCCCTTTCGCCACGGATTCGGCTTCACCACCGATTACCCTGACGCGAATCATGATCCAACCGGCTGATGACCCGAGCGACCTTCCATCCGATGCGGTCGCCACGGAACGGACCGGCGACGGCTACCTGCCGGCGCGAATGATCAACGAAGCGGTCTATTGCCCGCGGCTGTTTTATCTGATGCACGTCGAGGGCCAGTTCGAACACAACCGCGATACGATCGAGGGGCTGCAAGTCCATAAACGCGTCGACCAAAAGACCGATCGGCTGAAACCGCCTCCCAGTCCGCCTCAACCTTCCCTGTTCGAACTCGAAACGTCGCCCGAGGAGTTGCCCGGCGAAGCCGCCCCGAACCCGGTGAAACCCGCCGTCGCCGGCGATCCGGAGCTTCGCGCCGAGCGATCATCGGACGATTCGGAAAAGCCGGTCCATGCCCGCAGCGTGACGTTGGCGAGCGACTCGTTGCAGGTCGTGGCCAAGTTGGACTTGGTCGAGGCGTCCGGAAACCGAGCGACGCCGGTCGATTATAAGAAAGGCCATCCCCGCGTCGGACGCGACGGGATGCCCTCCGCGTGGGACCCCGAGCGGGTGCAACTTTGCCTGCAAGCCCTCGTCCTCCGCGAGAACGGATTCGTCTGTGACGAGGGCATCCTCTATTTCAACGAAACCCGCCAGCGCGTGCGGGTTCCGATCGATGACGACTTGGTCCGAAAGACGATCGCGGCCGTCGAATTGGCGCGTGGGTTAGAAGACCGCTGTTCCCCGCCACCTCCGTTGGTCGCCAGCCCCAAATGCCCCCGTTGTTCACTGGTGGCGATCTGCCTGCCGGACGAAACGAACCGCTGCCGCGCCCGCGAGGCGTCCGGTGGTGAAGGGAGCAACGTCCGATTGCCCGCGACACCCCGTGACGACCTGCGGCCGCTCTATCTCAACACGCAGGGGCTACAGGTCGGTCGCAAATCCGAAGTGCTCGAGGTTCGCGAGAACGGCAAGGTGATCCAGGAAGTGCGGCTGCGAGAGATCAATCAGGTCAACCTGTTCGGCAACATCCAGGTCACGACGCAGGCCTTGCAGACGCTGGTGGAAATGGGGGTTCCGGTGGTGATGCATTCCCAACGCGGCTATTTCCAGGGGATGGTTCATGGCACCAGTTTGAAAAACATCCTGTTGCGGCGTGAGCAATTTCGGTTGGCGGACGACCCCATCCGGTCGCTGCGGATCGCCAAGGCGTTGATCGTCGGCAAGATCCGTAACCAGCGGGTGCTGTTGATGCGGAACCATGTCGATCCTCCCCGGTCGGCGGTGTCGGAATTGAAGCGGATGGTGTCGCGTGCCGAGGCGGCCAAGTCGGCGGAATCGCTGTTGGGGATCGAGGGCACGGCGGCGAGGATCTATTTCCAGCACTTCGCCGGGATGCTCAAGCCGGGCGATGAGCCGCTCGACCCATTGAACAGCCTTGGCGAGCCGCCGAGATTTCGATTCGATTTCCGTGGTCGCAATCGCCGACCGCCGCGCGACCCGGTCAACGCGTTGTTGTCGTTCACCTACGCGTTGCTAGCCAAAGACTTGACGATCGTCGCCACCGCGGTCGGCTTCGACCCCTACCTCGGCTTTTTTCATCTGCCACGTCCCGGGCGTCCCGCGTTATCGTTGGACTTGATGGAACCGTTCCGCCCGTTGATCGCCGATTCCGTCGTGTTGCTCGCGATCAACAACCGGATGGTCTATCCGGAGCACTTCATCGAAGCGGGGCAGGGTGTGACGATGACCAGTTCCGGGAGGAAGGGATTGATCCGCGCCTATGAGCAGCGGATGGATCAACTGGTAACGCACCCGTTGTTCGATTACCGAGTCAGTTATCGCCGGTTGCTCGAGATCCAGACCCGGCTGATGGCGCGGGTCGTCAGTGGCGAGTTACGAGACTACCCGACGTTTGTCACCCGTTAGTCGGCCATGCGACACCGTCCGCGCCCGGTCAGCCGTAAAAAACCGGTCCGAATTCGGTCGCGAGCGGTCCGGTGCGTTCAAAATCCCCGTCACCGCTCGCAGGAGGATAACCCCATGAATTGCAAAGCTTTACGAGTCCGCTGTGGGCCGACCGAGACGGCAAGCGGACCGTTTCGGGTTCACCGCTCGCAACCGGCCAGAATCAACGCTAAAATCACGACCGCCGGGCCACCAGCCCCTTCCGCCTTCGAAAGAAGGCGGCCTCATTGAAGCCTGCCTCCGCAGCCGGAAAATGATCTCCCCATACGGCCTTCCGCCTTCGAAAGAAGGCGGCCTCATTGAAGCGCGTCAGCCAGTTCGGCATCGAGCCGCGAGTCGTAGCCTTCC
>RECD01000258.1 GCA_007694185.1 Planctomycetaceae bacterium | reverse complement strand
CAAGAACGTCGTTGTAAAGTGTTTCTGGGAAACGCGTTATGTCGTCTATTCTCTACCGGGTTTTGGGGTGATAACCCGGTGGTCGGATGGGTTCGCTACGGGTTGGACTGCGTGAGGGAAGCGGACGCGAAAAATGACCTTGGGGTTATGGGTGGCGGGCATTTGGCCGGCTGGTGATGCGTGGGGGAAAAGCATTTCTCGGGCTGGGGCGGGGGATGGTCTGACGGGGTGATGCGGAGGCGAACGGAGGTTGGTGAGCGTGCGAATCACGACGGGGTGATCGGCGGTTGTGCTGTTGGTGATGGGGGCGTTGACGATGGAATGCTAGTTGCGCGGGACTCCTGATTTGATCCGACGCGTTCAGTGCAGCCATTCGGAGAACATGGATGCCTGAAATCGCTTAGAGTCGGCCCCTCACCCCCTGCCCCTCTCCCCAAACAAGTTTGGGGAGAGGGGAGCCAGGCAGGGTGTGCGTCGCCGTGGGTATTTGCAAACAAGACCGGGGAGAGGGGAGCCAGGGCAGGAGGTGTGTTCCCTCGGGTATTTCCCAGAGTCGGCCCCACACCTCCCTGCCGCTCTCCCCAAACAAGTAGGGGCGAAGGGAGTCAGGGTGGCGGGACCCATATTCATGGCTCGCTCCAATCGGACTCGCGGTCGGGATACAATGTCGGTCCCCATCGCGGGCCGCACCGCCGCGGTCTACTCGGGATGTTGTCTACCCAGGCTGCTATCAACCTGGGGCGATGCCTCCCGTTTCTCGTTCCCACGTCGTCGAGATGCCTCATCATGCCAGCAACCCACTTCTCGTCCGCTGTCCCGCTCCGGAATGGGCGTTTTCCGAATCATCCGTTTCGAAGTCGCCGCTTTGTTGACCTTTATTTTTGCTCAGGGCATGCCGTCCGGTCGTTAGTCGTGGTGGCCTTGGCTTGCGTTTTTTTTCAGGCGGGTGTGCGAGCGGAGGAGCCGGCGTTTTTGCTGCCACCGCAGCATGTTGGCCCACCGGGGGCTGAACACGCCTCCACGAATCGGGGGTTTCAGGGGATTCCGAGTTTGGCGGTGGCTCCGGCCGGGCGCTTGTGGGCGAACTGGTACGCCGGCGTGACTCCGGGCGAGGATCAGAACAATTACGTGGTGGTCAGCACCAGCGGTGATGATGGCGAGACCTGGACGGAGACGCTGATCATCGATCCGGACGGCCCCGGCCCGGTTCGCGCCTTCGACCCGGAATTGTGGCTCGCCCCCGACGGACGGTTGTTCGTCTTTTGGGCGCAGGCCCAAGGGCATGAAGGCTCGGTCGCCGGCGTTTGGTGCGTGACGACGGACCAACCCGACTCGGCGACGCCGACTTGGAGCGAACCACGGAGGCTGACCGATGGCATCATGATGTGCAAACCGATCGCGCTGGCGGACGGTCGTTGGGTCCTGCCGGCTTCGACTTGGCGAAAGACGGACGACAGCGCCCGAATGATCGTGTCGGACGATCGAGGCAAGACATGGAACCTTCAGGGGGCGTGCAACGTCCCGGCGGCGGATCGTCAGTTCGATGAGCACATGCTGATCGAACGGCGCGACGGCAGCCTGTGGATGTTGGCCCGTACGAATTATGGGATCGGCGAGAGCGTGTCGACCGACGGCGGAAAGAGCTGGCCGGAATTGCGACCGACGCAGATTGCTCATCCTTCGGCGAGGTTCTTCATCACGCGGCTCGAATCGGGCAAGCTGTTGTTGGTCAAGCACGGGCCGCTGACGGAAAAGACCGGCCGTTCGCATCTGACGGCCTACCTGTCGGAGGACGACGGCGCGACTTGGCGGGGTGGGCTGCTGTTGGACGAACGGTCCGGCGTTTCCTATCCCGATGGCCAACAGGCGCCTGACGGACGGATCCGGATCATCTATGATTTCAGCCGCACTGGGGCTCGTCAGATCCTGTTGGCCACGTTCACCGAAGCTGACGTGCTGGCGGGGCGCGCCGTGACGGATGCGGTCCGTTTGCGTCAACAGGTCAGCCAGGCGTCGGGAGGAGAGGCAAAGCCGAAGCCGTGACCTGCTGATTGCCGCGAGGGGTTGCCGCGGGCGATCGGTTGGGGGATGCTGCCAGGCGATCGGAAGTGGGCGGGGTGATCGCTCGCCGCGGCGAATGTCTCTCGGGGCATCGGTCACGGCGGGAGGAAAGTCCGGGCTTCGCAGGGCAGGATGGTCGATAACGTCGACCGGCCGTGAGGCTAGGGAAAGTGCAACAGAAAGCAAACCGCCGAACGGCCACGACGTCCGCGTCGTGGTGCGTGGTAAGGGTGAAACGGTACGGTAAGAGCGTACCAGCGGCCGAGGTGACTCGGTCGGCTTGGTAAACCCCATCCGAAGCTAGACCAAACAGGGTGCATGGCGAACGATTGCCGCGAGGGAATCGGTCGTCGCGAAGCGGCCCGCTTCGCTATCGACACCCGGGTAGGTCGCTCGAGGCGGCGGGCAACCGTCGTCCCAGATAAATGGTCACCATCGCCGCTTTCGGCGGCGGCACAGAACCCGGCTTACAAGCCCACTTCCGATCGTTTTCCGGCTACTCATTCCCGTCCGTTCGCCCTCGCCAAGCTATCGACCCCACGTCTGTTTCACGTCCCCACCTTCCCATTCCCTTCTCCAGGAGACCTCCGATGCCGCTGCATGTGACCACCCTCAAACGCCGTGACTTGTTGATCGCCGGCGGACTTGCGACTTTCGGACTGGCTACCGGCCAGCGCGCTTGGGCGGACGACGCGTCCGATGCGAACCGGATCGCGCTGTTGTCGGACACGCACATCCCCGAATCGGCTGACGTCGTCGCCCGCGGCGTCAACATGACCGCGAACCTCCGCCAGGTGGTCGCGGAACTCGTCGGTCTGACTCCTCGCCCTAGCGGCGTATTGATCAACGGCGACTGCGCCTACTTGAAAGGCCTCCCGGCTGATTACGCCAACTTGGCCGCCTGCGTCGACCCGCTGGCTGACGCCGACCTGCCGTTGCACCTGACGATGGGGAATCACGACGATCGTGGGCCGCTGTACGACGCCCTCAGCGATCAACGTCCGCAGTCGCCGGTCGTCGAGTCGAAGCACGTCAGCGTCCTGCGGATGCCGCACGCCAATTTCTTCCTGCTCGATTCGCTGTACCAAGTGAATGTGGTTACCGGTGAACTCGGTAGCGCCCAATTGGCGTGGCTCGCCAAGACGCTCGACGAAAATTCGGACAAGCCGGCGGTGATCGTCGCGCACCACAACCCCCAATTCACGCCGCCCGAAGAAGGTAGGCCTTGGGGAGGGGTGCGCGATACGGAGGCTTGGTTTGCGACGTTGACCGCGCGTCCGCACGTCAAAGCGGTCGTGTTCGGCCACACCCACAACTGGTCGGTCTCCCGCCACGAAGGGCTGCACCTGATCAACTTGCCGCCGGTCGCGTATGTCTTCGGGGAAACTCAACCGAACGGCTGGGTCGATGCTCGCTTGCGTCCCGACGGGATCGACCTGACCCTGCGGACCATCGACCCTGCGGACGAACGCCATGGCACGACCACGAGTTTGAACTGGCTCGCGTGAACGGGCTTCGTGTAAGCGGCTCGCTTGAATCGGCTCGCTTGAATCGGCTCGCTCGAAGTGGTTCGTTCTCTGAGCCGGAGGTTCAGGCGGTCCGCAGCGCCTCGCGGCTGACCCTCAGCACGTTGCCGCCGAGGATTTTGCGGATCGTTTGGTCGTCGTACCCGAGTTGCACCAGTCCGACGGTGAACAGCGGCCAATTGGTCCAGGCGACGCTTTGGCTCATTGTCGGCGTGACCGCAAATTCGTCCGGTCGCCAGAGCGTGCGGAACTCGGTCCGTCCACGACGGACCGACGGTACCTTGCGCTGTTCTTGCGAGCTGTCTTGGGCGGTGTAGGAGACGTCGGTTCCGATCGCGACATGGTCGGCACCGAACCGGGTGACAACGTGGTCGATGTGCTTCATCAGCATCGTGATGTCGCCGGGGCCGCGGAGGAATTGGGGGATACAGCAGATCCCGACCAGGCCGCCGGTATCACAAATCGCCCGGATCACCTCGTCCGGTTTGCTGCGGGCGTGAGGGTTCGAATCGAGCGCCGCGCAAACCGTGTGGCTAGCGACAACCGGTTTGGCCGATGCCCGCGCCGCTTCGAGACTCGTCCGCCAACCGGAGTGGGCGCAATCGGGGATCACGCCGACGCGGTTCATCTCCGCGATCACCTCGTGACCGAAATCGCTCAGACCCGCGTCGGAAGGTTCGCCGCAACCGTCGCCGATCATGTTGCGGCGTTGGTAGGTCAGGTGCATCATCCGGATGCCGAGCTGGTAGAAGATCCGCAAATAACGCAGCTCATCCGGGACTGATACCCACTGCTGGGTCAACGGCACGCCGTTGCCGGTCAGGTAGAGACAATGACGTCCCTGGCGTTTGGCTTCTTCGATGTCGTCGGGGACCGCCGCTTTGCTGACGAAACCGCGCAACATGTCGGTCACGAAGGTGAATCTCGCCAGCCGCTTGATCAGTCGCAGCGGGTCCTGGCCTTCCTCGCCGGCATTTTGGAAGACGCACGTCACCCCCGAGGCTCGCCAGGCGTCGCGGTATTCCTGCTGCTGGACGGGGTCGGTGACGCAGCGGGTCATCGACATCTCCTCGCGCAGGTCCTTGATCTCCAGGTCCGACGCGCCGGCTTCGATCTGCGCCGCCAGCGCCGCGCCGTCGATCGAGGAGCGTGGCGAAAATCCGTAGGAATCGAAAACGACCGATTCGGCGTGCAGCCGCAGGCCGCGTTCGAGTTCTCGAGCCGATGGTTTTAAAAGCGACAACGCCACTTCGCGATCGGCTGCGATTCGCGGATTCAGCCGCTCGGTCAGGGCCGCGGTTCCGGACGCTGCCGATTCCGAGGAAGGTATTTCCGAGGAGGTTGTTTCTGAAGACGCCTTCCCCGATTCGGCCGGTACGGGGGGGTCGTTCGCGGCCGCTGTGAGCGAGCCTGTTGCCAGCCCGGCGGAACCGATCAACGTGGCCGATTGAAGAAAGCTTCTGCGTCGCAGCATGACGGTGCCGTGGGTAGGAGGGATCGGGCGGCGGGAATCCGGGAGCGGCAAGTGCGAGCCGCGGCGGATGCGGGAAACCGGCGGATGCTCAGCCGGTCGTTCCGCGATGCAAGCCTGATCCTACTCCGTCAGACGGCCGAAGCCACCCGGCTACGAACCTCGCGGCCTTCCGCGACCGTCCGTTCCAGCAGCCGTTGCCAATCGATGTGGTCCCACTGTTCCGGGGTAAACCGCCAAGACCAATTGCCGTCGGCGACCCCCGGCATGTTCATCCGCGAGCGGCTGTCGAGGTTCAGCAGATCCTGTAGCGGCGCGATCGCCACGGCGGCGGCGCTCCGCCAAGCCAGGTCGATCAAGATGTCGGCCACCTCGCTCTCGGGAAGCGGTTCCATCCCGACATAGTTCCAAAAATACTCGCGGTAGTGTTCCGACAATTCCTGATACCAACCGCGGGAGGTGTCGTTATCGTGCGTGCCGGTGTAGGCGATCATGTTTTCGATCACGTTGTTCGGCAGAAACGCGTTCTGCTCGTCATGATCGAATGCGAACTGCAGCACGGCCATCTTGGGGAACCGGAAATCGGCGAGCAATTGGCGGACGTCGTCGGTGATCGTGCCGAGATCCTCCGCGACGAACGGCAGGCTGCCGAGTTGTTGCCGGAGTTCCGTGAAGAAGTCGGCCCCCGGACCGGGAACCCATTCGCCCGATTCCGCCGTCGTCGCCCCGGCGGGCACATGCCACGCCGCGACGAAACCGCGGAAGTGATCGAGCCGGATGACGTCGTGATGGATCAATAGGGAGCGGAGCCGATCGATCCACCAGCGGTAACCCTGTTCCTTCATCGCCGGCCAATCGTAGACGGGGTTGCCCCACAATTGTCCAGTTTCGCTGAAGTAGTCGGGTGGGACGCCGGCGACGAAGCGGGGGCGACGGTCGTCATCGAGTTGAAAGAGCGACGGGTTGGCCCAGACGTCAGCGGAATCGGCTGACACGAAGATCGGGATGTCGCCGAACAGCCTCACGCCGCGCCGCGCCGCGTGCTGGCGGAGTCGGCTGAGTTGGCGAAAGCAGAGGAATTGCTCCCACTTCACTCGCGCGATTTGGTCTCGGCAACTCACCTGCACGTGCGTCAGTGCCGCGGGGTCACGGGTCACGAATTCACGCGGCCAATGAACGTAGTAGACGCCGTCGAACCGATCCTTCAGCACCTGGAACAAGGCGAAATCGTCGAGCCAGCGGGCTTGATCCCGGCAAAAACTTCGCAGGTCCTCATTCAGGCTGGGGAAACCGCCTTCCCGAAATTTTTGCCAAGCGATGTCGAGCAAGCGTGTCTTGGCGGGGATGACGTCCTGAAACCGGACGTGATCGGCGGGGAATGATTTCTGTGGAAAATCGCCTTCCTTGAGCAGCCCCTCTTCGATCAACCCTTCGGGGCTGATCAGCAACGGGTTGCAAGCGAAGGTCGAAAGGGGCGTGTAGGGCGAGTTGCCACAACTGGGCGGCCCGATCGGCAAAATTTGCCACCACGACTGCCCCGCGGCGGCAAGGGCGTCGATCCAGCGATATGCGGATGGGCCGAAATCACCGATTCCGAATGGCGAGGGGAGCGAGGTGAGGTGCAGCAGGATTCCTGACGCCCGATAGCCGGGGGGGAACAGGCACGACGAATCGCCGATCGAAACCTCGGTCAATTGATCCACGGGGGCACCGATTCGGGGTAACGCGAGGGACGTCTGGGGCCACGAGCCGCTAGTTCAGCTCGTCGCAATCCATGATCGGCCATCGGGAAGCGGGGGGAAAGGGGTTGGGGGCGACGAGCCTTCATATCGGGGTGGTCACGGCCGCGTCATCGCGAGGGAAATGTTCCTCCACGACCCGCAGGAATTCATCAGCCGAACTGACGTTCGCCACGTGGCTGCGGAAATGCCGTGCACCCGATTTACCTTGGGCATAGCAGCAGGCGAACTTGCGCATCAAGACCGTTCCCTTCTGTTCGCCGAATCGTTCGACCACCAACCGGTAGTGTCGCAACATGCACTGCCGCTGCGTTTCCAGGTCGGGTTCCGGCGGGATCGGTTCGCCCCGCAAGGCGGCGGCGGCTTGCGCGAACAGCCAGGGGCGTCCCAGCGATGCTCGCGCGATCATCACGCCGTCGACGTCGTAGTTGCGGAACGCGGCGACCACCTTTTCGGCGGAATCGAGATCGCCGTTGCCGATCAACGGGATTTGCCGAAGGTGTTGTTTGATCTGCGAAATCCGGTCCCAATCGGCATGCCCGCGGAAGAAATCCTTCGCCGTTCGGCCGTGAACCGTCAACGCCGCCGCGCCGGCCTCCTCGACCACCCGCGCGATCTCGTTGCAATTGATGGCGTTGGGGGAACAGCCCAAGCGGATCTTTGCCGTGACGGGCGTCGGCGCGCAAGCCTGAACCAGCCGCGAGATGATCGCGTGCATTCGGGCTGGGTCACGCAACAGGTAGCTGCCGCTATGAGCCTTCTCGGTCACCTGCTTCACCGGGCAGCCGAAATTGATGTCGACCACACTGACGCGATACTCCTCGACCAACCGGTGGCCGACCTTCGCCATCGTTTCCGGGTCGTTGTCCCAAATCTGCACCGCCAGCGGCCGGGCCTCTTCCGCCACACCCCACAACCGATCGGGATGTTCGGCGACGTGCTCGTCCATCCAGACGAAGCCGCGAGCGTTGACCATTTCGGTAGCCAAGAGCCCTGCGCCGCCGTAGTCACGCACGATTTGGCGAAAGGCCGCGTTCGTGTAGCCGGCCATGGGCGCCTGCAGGATCGGCGGGTCGACGACCAGGTTACCGATGTGGATGGGCGGTGGCGGCAGGGGGCGATCCATGTTGCGTCGCTCGGGGCGATTGTGCGGGAAGATTGTGCGGGAAGATTGTCGGCGGGCAGCAGGTCGGAAAGGTTGTCGGAAATCGTGGCGGGGATGATCGCCACGGGTTATCGGCGAGGTTCTGCCGTGAACGTGCCGCCGACGCCACCCGATTTCAACAACAACCGGACGTCACCGATTTCCATCGCCCGATCGACCGACTTGCACATGTCGTAAACCGTCAGGCAAGCGGCGGCGGCAGCGGTCATCGCTTCCATTTCGACCCCCGTTTTGGCGCTCGTCCCGACGCGGACTTCGCAGCGGAGCGTGGTGTCGTCGGTGAAGGCGAAATCGACCTCTACCGATTCTACCGGGATGCCGTGGCAGAGCGGAATGATCAGCGGCGTCAACTTCGTGGCTGAGATCGCGGCCAAGCGGGCGACGCCCAGCACGTCCCCTTTTTTTGAACCGCCGTCTTGGATCATCGTCGCCGTCTCGGGGAGCATCCGGATCGAAGCGGTCGCGGTGGCGGAGCGGACCGTGACCGGCTTGGCGGAGATGTCGACCATCCGTGGCCGCCCCCGTTCGTCCAGGTGGCTCGAACGGGGCTGGTCCGTGGTCATGCAAGCGATCCGTAAAAACGGTGATCGGAAAACGAAAAAACGTCGCGAGTGCTTCCCCGGTTAGGGAAAGCCCTCACGACGTTTTTACCGAATCGATCGCGTTTGGGAACCGGTCAGCCTGCGGGGGCTAGACCAGTTCTTTCTTGACGCCGATCAGCGTCCGCAGCCTTTCGGCCAACAGGTGCGCGTCGAACGGCTTCTTGAACGTTTCGTTGATCGCCGAGCGGTCAAAACTCATCGGCTGGCCGTCATCCGGCAGCAGCGCGATCAGGATGATTTCGGAGAAGTCGACATTCTTGCGGAGGTTCTGGCAGATCTGCACCGACTCGACCTTCCCGATGGAGAAGTCGACGATGATGCAGTCTGGGCTGAAACTTTCCGCCTGAATACCGGCTTCGAAACCGCTGGCGGCGACCGCCACTTTGAACGATTTCTCCGGCGGAAGTTCCCGCCTCAGGTTTTCGATCAAGATCTGGTCCTGGGCGACGATCAGGCACTTGGCCATCGCTTCGTCTTCCAGGTCCCCGAGCGGCATCCCGTGTTCCTTGAGGAACTTAATCAGGTAGTCGCGCGGGATCCGGCGGTCCTGTGACCCCGGGATGCGATACCCTTTCAAACGCCCCGAATCGAACCATTTACTTACGGTTCGAGGGGCAACTTTACAGATCTTGGCGACCTGTCCAGTTGTGAAGACCTTCATATCAGGTGCTCCCAAACGCCTCGTTGATTCTTATCAAACCCGTTGGTGCGTCGAAACCCAACGGCCTGTCGGCCCCCTGATTGTTCTTGACACGGATCACCCCCGGGCCTGCGGATCGACCGGCTCGCAAGGTCGCACCGTGGTGCGACGATGGTGGCCGGTAAAACCCGATCAGATCGGGAAAGTTCCACCCCCGAACGCCAAGCCCGGACTGCGGTGGGACGCCGCCGGGAAGTTCGAGGTGACAAAAACGGCTGGGTCGGGGCCAGCCGGCTGCGCAATGCAACGCAGACCGGTTCGGAATCCTCGCGATGAAGAAAAATAGAAAACGGCTCGGTGCGAAAGCTGCCTTCGACGACACCTCCGCGGATCGCAGTGGCCCTGCGTCCCGCGCGGCATGTTTCGATCGTCATGACGAAAATCGGAATCATGAATCGCCGAAGGATGAAAACGACACGGTTGCCGGAATGGTGAAGTGGACCGCCCGAATCGCTTGACGCGGACGGTTCGGGGGGCAAGACATCGGACCGGTCGCCACGACGACGAACGCCGCAATCCCTACGGCGATGACGCGAAGTGATCGCGAACCGGTCGCTTGCCGCGAGAACCCCCGGACGGAATGTCCGATCCCTCGCAGCACGCTACCCAGAAATGCCCCCCGACATGAACAGCCTCGTCGCGAGCGGTCTCCCCGGTGTCGGGAAGTGCTCGACGACGTTCTGTCTGAGATACTATGTCGAGAAAAACCGGCTCAGATCTTTAGAGCGTTTGATCGGGAACAGTCAGCCAATCCGAATCGGCCGCTGTGGACGGCCTCCGGAGCCCTGTTTTTCCCCCGATCGCCGCGGTTCGGCTCACTCCTTCGCCGGTTCGGCCCCGGACCGCAGGTAGCGGAAATAGTCCGAATCGGCGCCGATCACCATCGTCACGCCCCGCCCCAGCGACTGGCCGTAACTCTCCAACGTCCGGTAGAACGCGTAAAATTCGGGGTCAGCCCCGTAGGCCTCGCTGTAGATCCGTGTCGCCTCGGCGTCGGCGAGCCCGCGGGTAATGTCGGCGTCCCGGTCCGCTTCCGACTTGATTTCGGCGATCTGCCGATCGGTTTCGCCGTCGATCTCCGCTGACCGCCCCTGACCTTCGCTGCGGAATTGCTCCGCGATCCGCTGACGCTCCGCGATCATCCGCTCAAATACCTGCTCCTGCACCGACTCGACGTAATTGATCCGCTTGATCCGGATGTCGACCAATTCGATCCCGTATTGCGGCATCTGCTGTTGAGCCGTCTCTAAGATCGAACGGACCAGTTCTTCTCTGCCCGCCTCGACTTCCTGCAACAGGATCTCTTCGTCTCCCTCCACCGCCATGGCCCGCTTCAAATCTTCCTGCGAGACCTTCCAATCTTTCGAGCGGACGATGTCGACCAATCCGCTGGAGGCGATTTTGTCGCGAACGACCGAATCGAGGATATCGTTCAGCCGACTTTGAGCTCCCAACTCGTTCTGCACGCTCTGCAAGAACCGCAACGGGTCGACGATCCGCCAGCGGGCCGTCGTGTCGACCGAGATGAATTGCTCTTCCACCGTGGGGATCTGGTTCGGGTCGCCGTCCCAGGACAACAGCCGCTTGTCGAACCGACGCACCTCTTGCACGAAGGGCACGCGGAAGTGCAGCCCCGGTTCCGTGACCGGTTCGCCGACCGGGGCCCCGAACTGGACGATGATCGCCTGCTGGCTGGCGTCGAGCGTGTAGATCGATGCCAAACCGAGCACCACGACGACGAGTGCCACCAGCCCGATCAGCGCCGGAGCGACCTTACCGGACCGCCGGACATTCGCCCGTCTTGCCCGGCGACCCGCCGTGACGGGCCCCGCGAGCGCATCCGGTTGAACCGCAGGATGGCGGCAGGTCTGCGAATCGGTCATCGGTGAGTTGCTCATCGCAGTTAGGTTCAGCGGCGAATCGGGCGTGTTTTGCAGCGGTCCAGTGTT
>RECD01000149.1 GCA_007694185.1 Planctomycetaceae bacterium | reverse complement strand
TCCTCGGTAACCGGTTCCTCGGTAACCAGCTCGGCCGCGGCCAACTCAGCCGAAGTCGGCGCGGTCGCGCTCGGCTCCGGCGAAGCCGCCGGCTGTTTGGTCTGAGAATCTGCCTGAGCGATCTTGCCAGCCTGAGCGGTTTGGCTGGGCCGGCCTGTTTGGCTGGGTCGCGCTGGTTGGTTAGCCCGTGCCGCCGGGCCGCGCCGGGCGGCGCGACGCGGTTTGGCCACGACCGCAGGCGATCCCGCCTCCGGCGACTCGACGGAAAACAAAAATCCCTGTTCCCAAACCATCGAATTGTCCGAACCAGCGAAAAAACGTCCCGAATCCGTCTGACATCTCGAACTCGCCCAAGGTAGGTTGGACAAGCCATTTCTGCCTCGGCTGCGGCCCCCTCAGGTCTCCATCCCCATCTGTCCTCGCTCCTCCGGACCCGCGATCCCGATGAGCTGATCGAGTCCTGGTGACTGCCGAAGTGCCGAGCAACGCACACTAGTACATGCATGTACACCCGTCAAGAGAAACGTCACCGATGATGCAGAAAATCCGCTGGCTGGTCGTCATCCTCGGTGCGATCGTGTTGGTGACCGCGATGCTCCAGAACAGCGAACCGACGACTTTGAAACTGTTTGTCTTCGAAAAAGCGGTGCCGACTTCGATTTTGCTGCTGGCGACGTCGGTCGTCAGCTTCCTGGTCGGCGGTTTGGTCTTCCACCGGGCATTTCGTCGCCGCGACCAGGCGAAACCGGTAAAATCGCCGAAACCGACGAATCCCGAACCGGGTAAGCAGCTCTAGCCGCCCGGCATGCCCCGGCAGGTTTTGCGGCGGTTCAGCCGGCTACGGGGGACAGGACCCGAATCGACTTGCGCGGCCGTTCCCGACGCAGCCGTTCGCTCGCTTGACGCCGGCGGACCACCAAGTCGTAGCGGGCGAGGACCAAGCGGGCCAAATCGCCGAGCGGTCGCGGTTCATCCGACCGCCGCATTTCCAACCGCTCGATCTGACGCGCCAGCTCCCCGGAGGTCGCCCCGCCGGAGCCGGCCGGCCTGGGCGCGTCAGCTCGACCGAGTTCGCCGCAGGCCTGGTTCGGCCCGCCGACGCTGTGACCCGGGTCCCGAGTCCCTGCCCGCTTTTGCTCACGTTCGGGCAACGTGACCGAGCGTTTTCCCCGGTGGGGAAGTTCCGCGGCCAACACCGAATCGAACAAAGACAATTGCTTGAACATGACGCCCCCGACAGGACACAAGGAGTGGATTTTCCGAATCGGCAATCGAATCCCGCGTTTCGCGAAACTCGTTCCCACCGACTGAGGGAATGATCTCCCCACCCCATGACACGTCTGGTCACTCGTCAGCAAAAAAAACGATTTTTCCGATTTCACCCACCAGCCCCTTCGGCAACCAGACGAACAAGGCTCCCACCGTGGCAACCCGCCGGTTACGCACGTTCCATCGCTCCACGACGCCGGCGGCAACACTCGATTCGGGGGAGCGTGACAATGCTTAACCAGACTGGGGGCACACCCGCCGTTCATTGCCCCCTTTCCCGTCCGCACGTTCATCGCACTCCGTCGCCCGTGCTTGAGTGGTAGACGGGTCAGCCAAAGATGTCGCCGACCGCCACCTGCCAGCCGGGCACGACATCGTCTCCACTCAGCGTGTCGTCTGCAGTCAGGATCGTAATCTCGTGCAGCGACCGGTAAACCGTCACGATTCGCTTACGCGGGTTGACGATCAACACCATGCGTGTACCGGCTGCGAGCCAGTCCGTCGTCTTTTCCTCAACGTCCGTGTATCGGTCATTCGGTGAAATCACCTCCACGACCAGATCCGGTGCCCCCGGCCAATACCCTTCGGCTTGCCCGACTTCCTCGATCCGCTTCTGCGATACGAAGGCTAAATCCGGGGCTCGCACTGTATCTGGGGCGCTGCTAATGAGAAAACCGGTTTCTGCCGCGAATACGACCCCGAGACGATTTGTCTCGACGTGCTGCGCCAGACGCCAAGTTATGCGAACGGTGAGCTGCCCATGCTCGTTACCTGCCGGCGCCATTTGCCGAAGCTCTCCTTGCACAAGTTCGTAGCGACGGCCGTCCGGTGGCATCTGCCACAGTTCGTTAGCTGTCGTGATTCCAGTATGCGTTAACATCCTAACACCCCTTCGGGATAGCATCTTACCACCGCACTTGGCCCCGTTGCCGCAGCTATCCAGTCGCCGAACGAAAAGCGAATTATCGTCTCGTCGCGGAGCGTTGATCGATAAACCACCGTTGACCTGCCACGGGACCCTGACCGAATCAGCTTGGACTTTGTTCCGCCCGAACCACTGATTATACCGCCCTGCGGCCGGGTTGCCAGCTTTTCGTGGTACCGGGAGCAACGATTTCCGGCTGTGGAATTAAAAAATCGCCGGATCGTGCCACACACCAATCGTGATTTTTTTGAACCGCTAATGAACACCGATGAACGCTAATCTGAAGGTGGAAGAGCAAAATGGGTGTCAGCTTCCGAGTTCCGAGAACGATCTTGCCTTCCGCGAAAACCCGAAACGCAATTTCCGCCCGCTGCACCGCTTGGCTCGCCAGTATTTAAAGTCTAGGGCTTCAGATATCCTTGCGATATCAAGAAGTCACGCGATACGTTTTCGCCGCCATCAATTGTACACATTGCCCGAACGATATCAGGTGGCGTTTCGGGGTTCATGCGAAACACGGCACCATCGCAGAACAAGACGGCGGGACCCGTTGGATGGTGACTGGAGATTGAGTTTGGGCCATCATTGATTTTGAACGACATTGTGTCGATATCGAGGTCATTGGGCGACAGCCAATGGATCAAACTATCTGCAATCTCAACCGCCGCAATCGTATTGGCTAAGCCATCCGTAATGTCTGCGGCATTTCGCCCATTTTCCCCGTCGGCAAAAGCATTTTTTCCGACGAGCAGAACGTACGAAGTCGAATCGGGATCGTCATGATCACAAGGCGGGCCGTACGGATGTCCGTAAACAACCAAATTGCCTGTCTTGCCCGGAAGCGGACGAGTGTGAACGGTTATATTGTTCTGTGAGTCCCAGGGAATGTCAAAATCATACGCATCAAACTGTGGTGACGCCCACATGTAGGGAATGCATCGAATTCGCCAACTGTGACCAGCAGCATGTGCAGCGGGAAAATACCAAAAGGTGTCGTTGTAGTTCGCGAGCGCAAGTCCGATCATCTTCAGGTTGTTACTGCACCGCATTTCAGCAGCACGTTTCTGTGCCGAGATGACTGCGTACACCCCCGAGGAAAACACGAGCAGTACAGCAAGAGCGACGATGAATTTACGCGATTTCAAGGGACCAGCCATTTTTTCAGTGAACCTGTTAGTGACCCAGTTTGGACTTCGCGTCAATGGTTATCGGAACGTCGAATCGTGCCACGCACCAATCGTGATTTTTTTGAACCGCTAATGAACAGTGATGAACGCTAATCAAAATACGGAATTCTGCATTTCAGTAAATCATCTGCCGCCTGGAACCCATCCTGACTTCGTCCCCTTGAACCAAATCTGCGTAAGCTGCGAATCCGCGGATCGCGGCATCGGATGGCGGGAGCAATGTGGGTGTCACCTTCCGGTGGGAGTATCGGAGCAAAGTGGGTGTCACCTTCCGGAGGCTCTGGTGTCACCTTCCGGTGTTCCGGTGGCCCTGGGAAACACCGCCAAAAATCGAGCTTCGCCCCAACGGGCGAGCGGTGATTTACGGTCGTGTGAGGATTTGCTGAATGCGGCGTAACGATTCGCTGAGGGCCGCAGGGTGATAGTCGGCTCGGCGGGCTAGCTCGGCGCGGAGGTTTTCGGCGAAGATGAAACGTCCTCGACCGGCGGGTAGGTCGGTGGTGATACCGATGTCGTTTGTGCTGACCAGGCTTGTCCTAGCCGCCGTGGGGCCCGCGCTGGTTGTCAGCGGCGGGTCCGTCCAGTGGGCGATTTCGGCTTGGACTCGGGTCAGCCGGTCGCGTTGATCGGGCGTCAGGCCGGGAGCGCTGACCGCCTCGCCACTGACGATCTGGATCGCCCAGACGATTTGCCTGGCGGTTGGGTAATCGATCAGATGTTCGGGTGGGATCGCGGCGAGCCGGATCAGGAGGTTGGTTAGGTCGTTCACCCGCAGGATCACACCTGATTCGAGTCGCTGGGCGACGGCGTCCAAGGCGGCGGCGCAATCCTTGGCGGCGTCTCGGCATTCGACGGGGTTGCCGAACGGGACGGCGGAGACGGCGCGGACCAGGTTCTGTTGGGCCGCGGCGGCGGAGCTGGCTGGTGCGATCGCTTGGGTCAACACATCGGGCCATTCGTGCAGCCGCGGACGCCCCGGTGCGCCGGGATAGCCACGTTCCTGTCGAGGGCTGGGGCGGCGCAATTCGTGGTGGCAGGCGGCGCAGTCGTAGAAGGCGTAGTCGCCCCACAACCCTTCCGATTCGGCGGCCCAAACGATCATTTCCGCGGCCCGGCGACGGGCTGCTGCGGCGCCGACGAGCATTCGGCGGGAATCCCAAGCGATCGGATTTTTTGCCGCATCGGGATGGCTGAGGGCCGGGGCGAGTGCCGGAAAGTTGGCTTGGAAATAGGCGTCTTTTCCGGGAAAGGCGGCGAGCGTGAAGGCTTCGACTTGTTCGCGGTCGTCACGCCAATGTCGCGGCATCGAGCGGCAGAAGGTTTCTAACTCGAAGTTCGGCAGCGGCGGGTGGCCGGCGGCGTACATGGCATGGGTGACGAACATGCCCAGTTTGGGGTTGCCGACGTGGCAATCGATGCAGAGGTTGGCTTGATTGGAAACGCTGACCAAATCGCGCATCCCCTGGGCCGCTTTGGCTGCCGGCGGGAGGTTTCGCCAAGTCGAATTTCGCGGGTCGAAAAAGGCGGCGGCGTGAGCCATTCGCCAGGTGGCGGAATCGGCGCCAGCACCTTCGGTCTGTTGGTGGCACGCCAAGCAACTGATCCCCGGTTGGGCGGTGGCGAGTTCGTCCGGCTTGGTGAAGGTGGTCTGCGATCCGGCGGTCGGGTTGTGGCCGCCGTGGCAGGTCAGGCAGGCGTCGGCGAATTGTTGATATCCGGCGGGTTGTTCGATGTCGTAGCCGAGGGCGTCGCAAATCCGACGGCTCAGCAGGTTGCTGGGGCCGACCCAGCTTTCGACGGCCGCGGGATTGTCGGCGGCGTAGCGGGCGGCGATCCGCTCCCGTTCCGAAGCGATCTGTGCTTCATCCAGCGGTTCGATTCGGATCCGCGAGATCGCGTGCTTGTCGTCGCGAACCCAGCGGTAGAGTTCGTCTTGGCGTGAAAAGTCACCACGGGGGCTGGGGCGCGGATCATCGAACCGCGAGATCGGAACGGGCTCGGACTTGTAATGACATTGGCGGCAGGAATAGGTCGCTTCGATTTCAGCCCAGGCGGACAAGACCGGGTCGTCGGCGGCATCTTGAGCCATTCCGACCGAAGTGCCGCCGGCGAGGCAGGCGACCAGCAACCAGCCGAAAGCTTGGACGAGACCGGGTGCGGCGTTCCAAGCTGGCCGGATGATGTTGCGGTGGCGGCGATTTCCTGCGGGCACGCGACCGGAAATCGTGGCGGCGGGTTGGCGGCGGGTCGCGGGTTTGCGGGTCCGAAAGTTAGTTGGCATGGAAATCGACATCCTGCGGACCCGGGACGAGGACGGGTGAAGCGTTGAAGCCCGAAAGGGAAACGGCGGACGCGGACGAGCGGTTCGGGCTGGGGAGCGACCCGTTGTCATTCAATGTAGCTAGGAAGCGTTCGATATGCTGTTTGAGCGATTCGCGAGGCTGGACAAGTTTCCCTGATCCGGCGTGAGGGAAGCGGGGCGAATCGAGTCCGTCTGGGAGTGCCAGTTCGAAGCGGATCCTGCGAGCATGGGCGGTCAGCTCGGCTTGGCGCGGCACAGGCCATTTGTGACGAGTCGCGGCCAACAGCAAATAGAACTGGCTCGCCGATTCCCAACTGCGTGTCGGGTCGGTTTCGCGACCGATCGTCGTCAACCAGGCCTGCAAATCCGGAGCGGCGGCTTGATGGAATCGGCTGGAATCCGCCGCCAGTGCCGGCAGGAGGTCACGGAGTTCCGCGGTCAGTTCCGCCACACGGTCTGGGTTCGCGACCGTCATCCGTTCGAGTTCGCGGCGCAGCGATTCGAGACCCTTCTGCAAATCGCCTGCGTTCGTTGAGTTGGCGTGTTGTCTAAGACTTGCATCGGAGCGTCGCACGGAGCGAGACGGGGCATGGGCGTGAGTAAGGTACGACAGCGGCGCCAGGTCCCAGCTTGCCAGTTTGGCCGCGCCTCGTCGCTCGGGATCGCTGAGGGCGTCGCCGGTCGCGAGCCGAAGATTTTGGTGGCAGGAGCCGCAATCGTAGCTCGCCAGTTCCGGCCAGGTGCTGACGGAGGTATGGCCTTGCGCGCGGGCGGAAGTGAGAGCGAGCCAGGCGTCGGCGGAAGCGATCGCGCCGGCGGCCCACAGACGCGACTCGAAATCGGCGGCATCCTCGGAGGATTCGTTTGCACCGGCGTCGCGCCAGTGTTTGGGGAGGCGGGAATGGTGAGACGCCATCTCGAACCGCAGCGGCGGATGCCCGGCGGCGATCAGGTCATGGTTCATGTCACGGTCTTGGTCGCCGACATGGCAGGACGCGCACATGCGGGCGCGGGTCACCAGGTCGGCGTTCTGGACGAATCCGCTGCGGGTAGCCGCCGCTGGGTTCCAGTCGGCGGAGTAATGTTCGTGGACCCATTGTTGGGCCGGTCCGTGGCAGGCGGCACAGCCGACCCCTTCGGGTTGGCGGGGGGCGTTTCCCAAGTCGGACGAATCGGCTTGATGCGTGTTGTGGCAGGCGAGGCAATTGTTGAACCCGGCGAGGTCGGCGATCTGGCCGTCGACCAGGATCCCGAGGCGGTTCATCATCGCCACGCCGTCGGGTTTGCAGAGTGAATCCCAGGCGCGGGCGTGAGGATCGCGTTCCAACCAGAGCGGGTAAGCGGACAGGCCGCCACTAGCGGGATCGGCAACGCCGGGTCGGGGGCCGCCGTGGCAACCGGAAGCGGCGCAGCTAGCCGCTGAAATCGGTTCCCAGTCGCGGTGGTAGAGTGGCGCGACGCGTCCGCCGACGCCCTGAGTCGGTACGGTTTCGTCGGCGAAGCTGATGGGCGAGCAGAGGATCGTCGCCAGGATGGCGGGGAGCCAGCGGACAGGTAGCCGGCGGGGAGGTAGCCGTTTTGGATGAGCGTCCATCAGATGCGGCTCGCAAGGAACAAAGGAGCACGGACGGGCCACGAAAGGATGAATGTGACAAGCAGGGCAACAGCGCGCGTCTGCCCAAGATTAGACTACCTCTCCGCTGGTCATGGGCAAACGGAGCGTCGGCAATCGGTTGCGATGATGGGGCAGGATTGCCCGTTTGAGTCGATTGGCGCGAAGATGATGGCGCGTGTTCCAAAAGTTTTGGTCGGATGCCATGTCGCGGGCGTCGAGGCGATGGGATGCCGGCCGGTCGGGGTAGCATGTTTCGCGGAGCGGGGCCCACTTGTTGTTGGGGCGGTGCCGCTGATTAGCAATGAGCGGTAAAAAAGTGTCCGGAACCTTTTGTGCAAGGCACCCTGAGGGCGAGTTCCTCGCAGAAGGTACCGGACACTCATTTCCCGCACGATCCTTAGTGTGATCTGGTTGTCGTGATCGGGATTGGTTAGCGGTAGTGGACCTCTAAATGTTGATCGACCGGTACAGTTGGCGATTTCATCTGCTATGGGCCCTGTTGGCCTTGGCGATGACGATCGGACTGATCGGTTGGTATGGGTTCGAATCGTGGTCGGCCGGCGTGTGGTTGGGCGGCGGTAGCTTGCCAGGATTGGTGCTGGGCGTCGTCGCGGCCGCGATCATCGGGTTCGAGATGCTGTTGTGGCCTCGGAAGGCTTTGCGGCGGATGCGTCTGCTGCCGACCAAGTATTGGATGTCGGCTCACCTGTGGTTCGGATTCGCCTGCCTGCCGCTGGGGCTGGTTCACTCGGGATGGCACCTCGGCGGTTGGCTGACGACTTTATTGTTGGTGCTGTTGATCCTCACGGTGTTCAGTGGCGTGTTCGGCTTGATCATGCAGAACGTGCTTCCCACGGCGATGTGGAAGCGGTTGCCGGCGGAGACGATCGTTGGCGAGATCGATCGGGTCGCGGCGTCGTTGGTCACAGATGCGGACCAAATGATGGTCGCGGCTTGCGGGCCGCGTGACTCGGTGATGACGATGGAATTGGGAGACGCGGAGCTGACTCGGTTCCGCGAGCTGCTCGGGGAGCAGGGGAGCGCCGAGATGACGCGGATGATCGTCATCGGCGCGCCGCGGGACGCGGAACGGCGGGAGCGGTTTGCCGGTCAGTCGGGGATTACGAAGGGGCGAGGTGTGACGGGAGGCGGCGAGCAGCGGGACGACGCGCGGTCGCTGTGGGTGGCTTATGATGAATTAAGGCCGTTCCTGCTGGACGGGGCGACGCGTGGCGAGGTGTTCGGCGACGCGAGCCGTGCGACGGGTTGGTTTCGGTTGTTGCGACGGGCCTGTTCGGCGGAGGCGGAACGGGTGATCGGGCCGTTGGAGCGGTTAGCCGACCAACGGCGTCAATTCCATTTGCAGCGGCGGATGCACGGTTGGTTGCACGCCTGGTTGCCGTTCCACATCGCCTTTTCCGTCGGGCTCTGCGTGCTGCTGGTCGCTCACATCTTTTTCGCGCTCCGTTACTGGTAGCCAATACCGGTAGCGAACCCTTTTCCACGTTTTCCGTTTCGAACTGACGCATGGCTGAACTGATCGACCCCACCGACCAGACCGGGAAGATGCGGGTCCGGCGGATTCGGCTCGATTACTACCGAGATCGCGGCCGCTATCACCGCTGGCGATGGTTCGGGGCGATCCTCGCTGCGCTCACGATCGGTCTGTACCTCGGTTGGGTCAGTTGGTCGCCGGCCGGGGTGCGGCACTTGAGCACCGGGCCTTTGTCGCGAGCGCACGCGGCGCTGGAAACGAACTGCCAAGCCTGTCACGTCGACTTCACGCCGATCGCCGCGAACGCATGGCGATTGCAACCGGCGGCGGCAGCTCAGGCGACGGCGGCGAAGTGTCGCGAATGTCATCGTGAAGTCGGCCACCACGTCGCGAATCTGAATGACGCCGGCACGCTAGTCGACTCGACCTGCGCCGGTTGTCATCAAGAGCATCGCGGCTTGGCCCACGGGTTGATCCCGCGAGACGATCGGACTTGCATTGATTGCCACCGCGAGACGGCGAACTTTCGGACCGCGGACGCGACCGGGTCGGCCGCGCCGATCGGCAACGTCAGCGGGTTCACCAAAGACGGGCATGGGGAGTTTCGATCGTTGGTCAGTCTCCGCCGCGACGGGGCAAACGCGAGCGAGCCGGGCGACAAAGGAGAATCGTCAAAGGCGCGGGGTTCATCGGAATCGGAAGAGGCTATCGTGCGGCCGTTCGAGTTCGATCATGCGTTGCACATGTTGCCCGGTCAGGTGGCCGAGGGGCGGCGGGGCGCGATGCGGCTCGACCGGATGTCGCCGGAGCACCGCGAGCGTTATCGGCGCGACGGCCAGGCTGACGACGCGATCGTGCAATTGGCATGTGCCGACTGCCATGATTTTGGCATGGCCGGAGCGGGCGGTCGGGGTGACGGTGAATCAGCCGTTTGGGGTACGGTGTCTCAGCCGATCCGGTACGACCAGCACTGCGTCGCTTGCCATCCGTTGACGGCGCCGGGTCAGCGACAGGATCAATTCGGGCTGCCACACGGCCAGCCGCTGGAACGCTTGCGTGAATTGCTCGTGGCGCGAGCCGCCGTGGCGGGGTTGGGCGGCGGTGAAACGCGGCGAGCCGCGCGGCGCGACGCCGGTGGTACGACAACCGGTTCGAGCGATCCGTTCCCGCTTCGAATTCCCGGCCGCGAGGGTGGCGGGTCGAACTCGGAAGTGCCGGGTGCGTCGCGGCGATCGGCAAGTGAAACGGATTTGGCGGCGGCCTCTGCGGGTTGGGACGGTTTGGTTCGCGGGGTCGAGCAGCAGTGCCGTGTTTGTCACACATCGGGGGAACTCGATCGGTTGGTCGGTTCGCCGCGGACGCCACGACCGACGTTGCGGTTGGGGCGTTATGACCATTCCGCCCATCGCGAGATGTCGTGCGTCGTCTGCCATCCGCAAGCCGATCCGCAGGGGCGGACGTTGGAGGGAACTGCTCAGGCAGCTTGGTCGCAATGGGTCGGCCAGTTCGATCATCCGTCGATGATTCTCGGGATCGGTTCCTGCACGCCGTGTCATCGTGGCGGCGAACCGGAGCGGACGCTCGACGCGGCGTTGACCGGAGGCATGGCGGATCGCGCGCCGGATCGCTGCACGACATGTCATAGCTATCACCAGCGGGGGAGCGGGGGCATTCCGTTTTCGCCGGAAGCGAGGGAGCTGACGGGACCTGAGCCGGATTTGCACCGATTGACTTTGCATGGTTCGAGCTTGCAGCGTCTGCCGTTGCCTACGCCGACGGAGCACGGTGATTCGCGTCGTGAGGATTCGGCCGCTGCGCAGACTTTGATCACCACGATGCAAGCGGTCGAGTCACGATCGGGCGGTTGGTTGGGGCGAGATTCCTGTGCGGCGAGCACTTGTCATGGCGGGCCGCTGCGGTCCGATTCGGACGGCGTGTTTCCTCATTGGAACAGCAGCCAGACGGCATTCGAAGCTCACGACCCGCATGGCCGCAGCGGTTCGACTTTAGCAGGCGATTGGTCGCGCCGGATCGTCATCGGGCTGGACGCGACCGCGGCGAGTTCGGCTCAGCGGTTTCACCAAGTGGTGGCCGAACGTTGTGCCAGTTGTCATTCGCCTCGTGAGCATTCGCACCGTGACACGGCGGAGGTGGGTTCGGCCGGGTTGTGGGAAGGGGTTTCTTGTGAAGCCTGTCATGGGCCGGCGGCCGAATGGTTGGAGCCTCACTTGAAGTCGGATTGGCAGGTGACTGCGCCGATGCGAGATTTGGGGCGCTATGTGGCTCGGGTCGAAACCTGTGTCCGTTGTCATGTCGGATCGCGGCGAGAGGATGGTGTGATCCGCGACATGAATCACGATTTGATCGCCGCCGGGCACCCGGCGCTGCGGTTCGAACCGTGGTCGGCTTTGCAGCGGTTGCCGCTGCATGGTGGCGGTGATTTGCCGACGGACGGTTTGGCGACACTCGATGGCGAGTCGGAGCGGCGACGTCAGTCGGTCGGGCGACTGATCGCGCTGCGAGCGGCGGTGCGGTTGACTGGCGAGCGATTTCAGGATCTGCGTCAGAGCTCCGTCGTGCCGGCGGCGGTTTGGCCGGAATTGTCGGATTACGATTGTTTCGCCTGCCATCAACCGCTGCGTATCGCCGACGTCGGCGTCCGGCCGCGGCCTGGTTTTCCGACGCCGCACGCCTGGTTGCAAGCCGGTTTGCACGACACGAGGCTCGGCGCCGCCTTCCCGCTCGACGCGTCGCGGTGGGAAAAGGCGATGGAGACGTTTCGGTTGCGAGCCGCTGGGGCGGGTGAGATCGCCGCGGCGACACGGGAGGCAGAAGCGGTCTTGGATCGCTGGTTGAAACGGTTGGTCGACCCCGCGCCGTTGCCCGACGAGTGGCTGGTTTGGCAAGCTTTTCCCGTCGATGCGTCCGCGGGATCGGAGTCGCTTTCGGCCGGGCGACCCGATTGGCATCACGCCGCGCAGTGGTATCTCGGGGCTCACGCGGCGCTGCGAGACGGTCCGCCGGCGGCTGATCCGCAAGCGGTCGCGGAAGTGTTGGACCGCTTGGCCGATCGGTTGCGTTTCGGCCAAACGGATGGGGTGAAACGGGGGGAATCGGACAGCCCCGAGCGATTTGACCGACAGGTTTTCGGCGAATTGGCAGACGAGTTGATTGGGTTGGCGGATCGAGAGGGGGCACGATGATCATTCCGGCGCTGCATCGTTATCAAGAGCGGCGAGGCGGTTATTTGACTCGCGAGGACCAACGCCGCGTCGCGCGCGAGTGCGGCGTGCCGCTGTACCGCGTCCAAGAATTGGTTTCGTTCTTCCCGCACTTTCGAACCACGCCGCCGCCCCAGGTTCAGGTACACGTCTGCCGCGACATGAGTTGCCACCTCCGCGGGTCGACGCGATTGATCGAGCGGCTCAACGATGAAGTCGGTGAAAACACCGGCTCGGGAGCGGCGGGATCGCCGGGGTCGGCGGGAACGGTCGAGATCGAAGGGGTGTCCTGTTTGGGGCGTTGCGACCGTGCCCCCGCGGTGCTGATCAACGAACGGCTTTATGCCGGCCGCACGGCGGACGATTTGTGCGGGATCGTGCGACGGTATCTGAACGGAGGCCAACCGGACGCCGACACGGATTCCGATTGGTCGCTGGCTCAACGACCGGATGGGGCGTCGACGCCGCCGGCGGCCAGCGGCATCGCGAAGGCGGGACCTGGCGAAGGGAACGCGAAAGACGACACCGCGTGGCAGATCGATCCGTACGGCAATGACCCGGACGAGCGGCCTGATTACCGGCTCGTTCGCCGTTATCTGGAGGACCCCGACCCGGCGGGTGTGTTGACCGCTTTGGAAACGGCGGGGTTGCTCGGCATGGGAGGAGCCGGCGGACGGACCTACCTGAAGTGGGGCGACGTGTTGGCGGCGGAGGGGAAAGCGAAGTACGTCGTATGCAATGCGGACGAGAGCGAACCGGGGACGTTCAAAGACCGCGAAATTTTGCTGCGACATCCCCACTTGGTGATCGAAGGAATGATCCTGGGCGGACTGGTCGTCGGTGCCGATCAGGGTTGGATCTACGTTCGGCACGAGTACCCGGAACAGATCGCAAGATTGCGGCGTGAGATCCGGCGTGCGAACCGGATCGGGGTGCTCGGCAACGACCTGCTCGGTTCCGGCGAATCGTTCCAATTGGATGTTTTCATCAGCCCGGGCGGGTACATCTGTGGCGAGCAGACCGCGTTGATCGAAGCGATGGAGGATAAGCGAGCCGAGCCTCGCAACCGCCCACCGGAACTGATGACCAACGGTTACCAAAATCAGCCGACGCTATTGAACAACGTCGAAACGTTCGCCTGGGTTCCGGCGATTTTGGATCGGTCGGGCGGGGCGTGGTACCGTGATCAGGGGTTCAAAACCGGACCGTTCGAGCTTGCTGGCCAAGGGGAAAGGGTCCACGGACGGCGGCTGTTTTCGATCAGCGGCGACGTGGCCCGTCCGGGCGTTTATGAAGTCCCCACGGCGATCACGCTCGGCGAGTTGATCGACCGTTATGCCGGCGGGATGCGCGACGGGGAACCGCCGCAGGCGGTCGCGTTGTCGGGTCCGTCCGGCGGGTTGTGGCCCGCGAAAATTCCCGCGGATCAGTTTTCCTCCGGCTTCGCCAAGACGTTGGCTGGGGCAGGGGTAAAGGAAGTCGATGTTCGGGATCTGCCGCTCGACATCAACGTGTCGCGGGCGATGGGATTCATGTTGGGTGCGGGGTTGGTCGTCTATGGCGCCAAGGCTGACATCGTCGCTGAGGCGTTGGCTTGCAGCCGTTTCTTTCGCAACGAGTCATGTGGGAAGTGTGTCCCCTGTCGGATCGGTTCCGAAAAGATCACGTCGTTGGTCAGCGGGATCGAGCGTGGCGGGATCGCGGCCGGCGAATTGCCCGTGGTTCGTGACGTGATCACGGAGTTGGGCGGCGTGATGGAAGCGACCAGCATCTGCGGATTGGGTCAGGTCGCCAGCAACCCGGCGCGGACGCTGCTGCGGTTTTTTCCGGACCTGGTAGCGGCACGGTGTGACGCCGCCGCGACAGTCTCTGACGGTGGCATGTCTGAAGACGAGGCGTCGTCGGGCGTGCAAGAAATATCCACGGCCGGCGGGCCGGACCTCGAGGGGGATCAGCCGAATGGATTCTGAGGAACTGAGCCGTCGCCGCGAATTGGCGACCCAAACGATCGACTTTGCCGCGGCCTCGGCTGGTGGCGAGGAGTCCGCCAAACCGTTCGATGACGAGGGGCTGTTCGCCCGCGACATCGACGGGCGGTTGGTACGGGTCAAGAGTTCCACCGCCGCCGACTTCGACACCGATATCCGGTTGACCATCGACGGGCGGGCGGTGACCGTCAAGAAGGCGATGCCGCTGCGCGATTCACAAGGCTCGATCCGCTGTGACGCCGAGGGCAACGCGATCCCCCGGCCGACCACGATTTACGACGCGGCTTCGGAAGCGTTCGTTCATTCGGCCGGCGACGTCCACCCGATCCCGACGCTCTGTCACCGCGAGCACATGACGCCGGTGGGGGTCTGTCGGATCTGCATGGTGGAGGCGGTCGAGCAGACTCGGCGCGGGACTCGCAGCAAGCTCGTGCCGTCCTGTGTGCAGCAGGTCACGGACGGGATGGAAGTCCACACGATCCAGAGTCGTGCCAACCCAGAAGCGGCGACGCGGGTCAAAAACGCTTGCCGAACGCTCGCCGAGTTGCTGGTCGCCGATCACCTGCCGCAAGCCCGTGGCGATGAGCCGGAGGGGAAAGCCGGCCAGCAGGGTGAGCCCGGTGGCAAGGGTGCGCCGGTTGGTAAAGATGCACCGAACGCTCCTGCCAAGGCCGCCGCAGTGACTCCCGGCGTCGGCAACGAATTGGCGAAGCTGGCCGAGCGGTTGGGGATTTCGAAAAGCCGATTTTCGTCCGGTCCGGGAGACCTGCTTGCCGGTCAGACGGGCCAGCTCGGCCGAACGGGCGATCGCCATGTCGCGCCTGCCGGCGCACCTGCCAAGCGGGATCGTTCCAGCCGCATGGTGATCGTCGATTCCGACCAGTGCATTCTCTGCGCTCGCTGCGTGCGTGGCTGCAACCAGATCAAGGGGAATCACGTCATCGGCAAGTTCGGCAAGGGCTATGCCAGCCACATCGGGTTCGACTTGGACGACCCGATGGGGAAGAGTTCCTGCGTGTCGTGTGGGGAATGCGTCATCTCTTGCCCGACCGGGGCGCTCGAATTCCAGCCTGCCTATTTGGCTGCCAATCGCGGAACCGACGGCCCCGAAGTCGATGTCCGTGAGCTGCTCGCTATCCCGCTGTTTTCGGGGTTGCCGCCGAAGTTCATTCAGTTCAACCAGAGCGCCTTTCAGCTCCGCAAGGTCGCGGCCGGCGAGGTGTTGTGCCGCGAAGGGGAGCAGGGTTCGACCGCGTTCGTGATTGTCGACGGGAGGTTTGAAGTCAGCCTCAAGTCGCGGGGGCGTGCGGAGTCGCGACGCCGTTCAGGATTCTGGCGGTTTTGGGAACGCCGCGGCCAGCAGGAGGACGGAAACGCGACCGCCCGGATTCAAGACTTGAACGGCACGAAGCTCGGGGAGAACGTGCGGATCGAGATCACCCCGGCCGACGTGATCTTGGGTGAGATGACCTGCTTGAACAATTACCCCCGTTCGGCCACGGTCGTCGCGGTCGAACCGTCCACGGTCGTCGAGATCCGTCGCAACGTGCTCTACATGATCCGGCGGAATGAGGTGTCCCGCGAATTCCTCGATCGCGTCTATCGCGACCGCAGCCTGCAAGGTCAGCTCGCGTCGCTGCCGATCTTCGAAGGCTTGAACGACGACCAGCGGCAGCAGGCGGCCGAGTACCTGCGGGAACGCGTGGGGCTGATATCGGTCGAGCCGGGGCAAACGATTTTCCGACAAGACGAACCGGCCGACGCGGTCTACATCAATCGGCTCGGGTTCGTCAAAACCACCCAGCGGTTCGGCGTCTCGGAGCGGGTCTTGGGATACGTCTCTCCTGGCAATTACTTCGGCGAAGTCGGCTTGTTGACCAAGTCGCTCGGCGTGGACGGGGTGCTCGGAACGGCCGCTGGCGCGGTGAAATCGAAGCTCCCCGCCGGCCGGCACAACGCGACCTACTCGGCACTCGATCACGTGGAACTGATCCGTATCCGAGGAAAAGACTTTGAGGAGTTGATGCGACGCTTCCCGCAATTGCTCGCGCCGATGGTCTTGGCGGCTGGGGCGATCTTGCGGCGCGAGCACGCGGTGCGGAAACAGATCGATGTCGTCGGAGCGGACGATTTTCTCGATCAGGGGCTGTTCCTCAGCCAAAGCCTGTTGGTGCTCGATCTGGAACGCTGCACCCGTTGCGACGAATGCACGAAGGCTTGCGCGGACACCCACGGCGGCGTCACCCGGTTGGTCCGCGAAGGCTTGCGGTTCGATCGCTTCTTGGTCGCCAGCAGTTGTCGGTCGTGCCTCGATCCCTACTGCCTGGTCGGCTGCCCGGTCGACGCGATCCATCGCAACGGCGATTCGATGGAAATCCGCATCGAGGATTACTGCATCGGCTGCGGGCTGTGTGCCCAGAATTGTCCCTACGGCAACATCAACATGCACGGCTTTCCGAAATTAGAAGCCGACCCGCGGAGCGGCAAGTTGAAGCCGGTTTACGAAGACCGAGGCGATCGCAAGATCCCGGTCATCCAGCAAAAGGCGACGACCTGTGACCTGTGTCGTAGCCTTGACGGCAAACCGAGTTGCGTCTACGCCTGCCCGCACGACGCCGCCTATCGGATGAGCGGCGAGCAGTTGTTGCGGATCATCGACCGTGACGGAAAGGCCGAGTTGGGGTGACGTGCCCGTCGGTTTGGTAAGCCCCCTCGCCGCCTTGAACCCGTCCGCCGGTCCAGTTCATCCAGACCCGCTGGACGGGGAACCAGCCTTGGTAATCCATGCCCCAAACCCCTTCGCCCGGGCACCGTCCACGGCCGCCGAAAGCAGCTCCGCCACCGACGTACCACCCGGAATAATGTTGGTTGAGCGACGGTTTGGCGAACCGCAACACCCACCGCGGCAAACCGGCCCGTTCGTCATCGTCGAGCTGATATCGATAGGGCGGGCAAGCGCCACGGTTGACGTCCCCCGGCAGCTCGCGACAAGGCTTGCGTGGAAAACCTGGATCGAGGCTGATTCCGCCGTGGTACTCGTGGGCGAAGTCGGCCGAGCCGGCATGGACGGGGCTGCAATCGGCTGATTCGGGATCTTCCCAGTTGAAGCCCTCCGCCTTGAATACGGTCGCGTCGGTGTCGTCCCAACCGAGGTCTTCAAGTGCATCGAAATCGAGCGACATCGATACGGCCGTAGGCTCCGCTTCGGCGCTGGCGTTCACTTCGTCCCAGCGGATCGGACCTGCCCAGACCGATTCGGTTTCGTCGACGACTCGATCGTTCCACTTGGGTTTGGGCCGTCGAGCGGGTTGGGCGTCCCCACCACCTTCCCGACGGCCGTTCGGCGGCGTGTCGATGTCGCCGCCCTGCTTCGACAGTCCAGACCCGATCGGCGGCGTCAACGTGATCTCGGGGATGTCCGAAAAAGACCAAGCCTCTTCGCCTCGAGCCGTTGGGGTCATCCCCCAGCCGGCCATGCCGAAACCGGCGGCAGCCAATCCGGCCAACGCGACGCGGCGCAGCGCAAATCGCACCCGCGCTACACGGACGGGGCGAGGACCGCCGCCGACCAGCGACCTCTGGCGGGCGAGCGACTTGTCGGCGAGCCGTTGAGCCATATCGGTTGATCGGACACGCATCATGCCATCGGGTCCGCGACGTGGGAACGAACCGAAAGGGGTAGTGGATGACCGAACCGATCGGTCTCGAACCCTTGTGTCGGTTGTATCGGTCGTTCCGAGAGCGGCTCGCCAAACTCGGTCTCGCGACGGGACCAGCCTGCGCAGCCGGTAAAGTTTCCACCCGGTTGGGGCGGCACGGCTGGTTGAAATAGCTTGCCGTCGGATAAGCCAGATCGCATTGCCGGCTGGTTCGATTTATCCAGCCAACCCGGGATTGCGATTGAATTTCTGGTATGGCATCCGCACGCCGCCGACGATGAACCGGTCGGCTCGCAGCGCCTCCGCAGGTTCAAATCCTCGCTGGGCGGCGAAAGTCACGACGTCATCCTGATCGACCCCATCGCCACTGACCCCCAAGCCGCCGACCAGCAGGGTGCCGCCCGACGGCGGGTCGCCGGGGGCGCGCAGGTACAGCGGCGTGCTGCCGGGAAAGAAGACGACGCCGTTCTGGTTAGCGAGCGGTTGCGAACCGAGCGTTCCCTGCACGATCACCGCCGCGTCACCGGGATCGCGAAAGTTACGGCTGGGGACGAACGCGTCAAAAAAGAGTGGGCTGGAATGGGCCGGGTCGGCGTAGACCGAAAACGGCAGCGGCAACTCCCCGCCGGGGACGTTCGGATCACGGACGTTTTCCGCGGTGTAGGGATTGATCCCCGGCAGCCGCAAGCCGCTGAACGGCCCCACGTGATCGCAGAGCGTCGCCGATTGGTCGCAGATCGCCGTCGCCCCTTGCAGCGTCAAGCCGTTGCCAGGCAATTCCGCTCCGGTCGGAAACCGCGGCCCGGCCAAAAACCGAAAGGTGCGGTTGGTCAGTGCCGTGCCGACGGGCAGGGTATCGCCGGGCTGCTGAAACGAGGTGCTGATCGGTCCGAACAGCCCATCGTCGTTGAAATCGACCCGATCGGCGACAACGAGGGCCGCGGGGTCAGCGTAATAAGCGGTGTTGCGAGCCTTGGCGATCGCCACGTCGATCGAAAAGACGGTGGCGTCCGGCATCCGAAAGACACCCAACACGTTGCCGTGAGTATCGGCGACGGCGAACACCATCTGCGTCGATGCCCCCGGCAACAGGTTCGGCTTCAGCCTGATCGCGGCGCGAGTCAACTTGGCTTGTCCGACCCCGGCCTGGACCATCTCGGCGACCTGGGCCGCACTCAGTCCACCCGCGATCGGGGAATCCTGCGGTGCGACGAGCCAGCCTTGCGGGACCGCCATGCCGTCCAGATGCAGGTCGCCGCCGGCGTTGACCGGAACATCGACGCCGCTGGGGGTCGGCAGGTTGCCGATCCGGGCTCGTCCGAATGACAACAGCCGATCGATCCCGGGGACACGGAATTGGCGACTGGGGGTCGGGCCGTAGATTTCTAGCGTGATGCCGACCAGATCGATGCGGCCGTTCAAGGCGACAAAATTCGGCAGCGGCGGCAATTTTGCGTTGATGTCCGACACGTCCCGCATGAATTCGGGGCGACCCAAGATGCCTTCGCCGGCGGATGCGGCGAGGGCGATGAATTCGGCTTCCAACACCCGATCGGCATTCGTTCGCGAAGCCTCGGTCTGAGCTTTCCCGCCCAACAGATCAGCGTGGATGAAGCCCTGTTCATAAGTCGCGAAGCCCTCTTCACCAGGGAAGAAGACCCCGATGCCGCCGACCAAGTTCACCTCGCCGTCAACCCGTTTGTAAAGCGGCACGCCGCCGGGCAGCGTCGCGATCCCCCGCGACCGGCTGGTTAGCGACGTTTCCGTTACGATCCCGTACGATTCCGGCCAAACTTCAAAAAAGTCCTCAGCCACCGGCGGGATGGCGGCGGGGTCGACGTTGAACCGGAAGTTCAATTCGAAATCGTCGGCCGTCCCAAGAACCCCGTCCTCACCGGCATGAAAACGGCTGTCACGGCTCTGGCGTTCGATCCCCAACAAGTCGACTTGGGGAGTGAAGGGGATCTCTGGCGGAAATTGGCCGCCGACACCGATCGGCGCGACGAAGCCGGGGCCACGAAATCGCGGGTCGGCATGCACGGGTGCCGATTCGACTTCCCGTTGCGTGACCGTCGATTGGCTGATGAACCGCACCGTGCGACTGGTCAGCGGCGCCGAGTTGCTGCTGAAGAAAGCGGCCGTGCGGGCCTTCGCGACGGCGCCGTCGATCGCAAATGCCAACTTGTCCGGGTCGGCTTGCAGCGACGCGGCAACTTCCGCCTCGACCCGCACTCCCAAAATCCGCCCCGCGCGATCGACGACCGCGATGATCCCGTCTCGTGATGGCGAAGCGGCCGAAGCTCGATCCAACAGCACCGCGACTTCAGCCGCTTCCATCAAGCCGCCGGGCAGCAGATCGAGCGGCGCGAGCGACGCGGTGAAGTTCTCCAGATCGACGAGCCCCATGTACTCGCCACCCGCCTCCGGCAAATCGATACCGGCATCCAAAGGTTCGATCGGCTGGATGATCGCGTTGAGCACCTTCAAGGCGTCGATCGGGGTAACGAATCCGTTGTTGTCGACGTCCAAAAAAGGGTCGGACGGCCCGGCGGGGGTCGTCAGCTCGATCGACGTCCCGTCGGTACGCGCAAGGGCGTTGATGACTTGCAGAGCGTCGATCGGGGTGACTTCGCCATCGCCGTTGACGTCCGGCGGCAACACCAGATTGTGCCACCCGGTCAGCAGATGACGGTTTTCCAGCGGTTCCAGCCGCAGCCGACGCGATCGTTTTCGCTTCATTCGATCGGACCCGCGGAGCCAAAGAAAAAGTCAGAGAAGTGGGAGGGTGCTCGCAACGGCACCACTGAGCCCGCCCACGTTAAGTCTGCCTCGCGAATAGCCCGCAAGGGAGGCGGCTGACGGAAAACCGCCGAAACCGCCCAGTTGGACCCACCTCGCATCATGATTCGTTAATAAAAACCTGTCAAATCGGAGGTTCCGAAACATTGGCTCAACCCTACAACCGTTACAACCGATACATCCCAGAAGCCTACCAGCGGGTTGGCGTGCGTCATCGGGCGCGCAGGTCGCCATCGCCCCACTTGGCCGGTTCCAGATGGTCGCAACTTCCGGACTGACGACGCGCCGAGCCTTCACCGGCATCCTGTTCGCCTGCCTCTGCTGGTTCGGCGTCCCGTCTGCCGGTGAGACCTTTCGATTCAGCGACCTGCCCGGTGCCGCCGAGGACGACCCGTTCGCTGACGACGAAGCCGCTGCCCTGGACCCGAGAGAACCGGCCACCCGCCAGGCTGAACCGGCCACCCGCCAGGCTGAACCGGCCTTGCATCCGGCCGAGCCGGAGGTCTTTCGGCTGTCTGACCAAGACCCCGACGCAGCGGAGATGCGACCCGAAGGCTTGAGGCCTCGCGTATTGCGGCCGATCCCCGATGTTCCGGAGACGTTGCCGCCGCCGCGGTTGATCGAAGACGCCACCGATCCGCTCTGGACGAACGAGATCGATCCGCCGCTCGGCTTTTCCGGACCGTCCGGCGTGCTGCCGACCGAACACCAGACCAGCAGCCATTTCGTGCCGTTGGAAGACCGCTGGCGCCAGGGCATCCCCGCCCAGGATCGCTACGGCAAGGGCCACCCGATGCTCGACGATTACCCCGGGGTGAAGGGGGCGTGGTGGGATCCCTACAACCAAAACGTGCTCAAAGGCGACTACCCGATCATCGGGCAACACACCTTCATGAAACTGACCGGCCGCAGCTTCAACCTGTTCGAGGGGATTCAGGTGCCGACCCCGACAACGCCCTTCGAAGCGACTCGTGACCCGTCATCCGAAGGCTTTTTTGGTGATCCGGACCAATTCCTCCACCTCTCCTATCACACGCTCGGCTTCGACCTGTTTCACGGCAACACGGCGTTCAAGCCGGCTGACTGGCGAGTCCATTTCGAGCTGATCTACAACACGAATTACTTGCAAGCTCAAGAACTCGGGATCGTCGGGCCGAACGTTCGCGACGGCAAGACACGGTTCCGACAACACCTGACGCCCGAGCAGTGGTATCTCGAAACCAAGTTGCTCGATACCAGCCCCGACTATGACTTCATGTCCGCCCGCGTCGGCAGCCAACCGTTCGTCAGCGACTTTCGGGGGCTGATCTTTTCCGACGTCAACCGCGGCGTCCGGCTATTCGGCACCCGCAACGCCAACCGCGACCAGTACAACGTCGTCTGGTTCGATCAGGTCGATAAGGACATCAACAGCGGCCTGAACCGATTCGACGAAGACCGTGGTCAAAATACCTGGATCGTGAACTACTACCGCCAAGATGTCCTCTTCCCGGGACACAACGCGATGGTCTCCTTTCACGCCAATCACGACCGCCCCGACTTCCGGCTCGATCGCAACAACTTCGTCGCCCGCCCCGATCCGGTCGGCGTCTTCCAACCGCACGACATCCGGTCTTACTACCTCGGCGTCGCCAACAACGGGCACATCGAACGGTTCAATATCAGCTCCGCGGCCTACTACGCCTTCGGACGCGATGATTTGAACCCGTTGGCCGGCCGTGAACAGCAGATCGACGCCTGGCTAGCGGCGATCGAGCTTTCTTACGACCGCGATTGGGTCCGCTTCCGCACGTCTTACCTGTACGCCTCCGGCGACGGCAACCCGAACGATTCGAAAGCCCAAGGTTTCGACGCGATCTTCCCCAACCCGAACTTCGCGGGGGCCGAGTTCAGCTACTTCGGCCGTCAGGCCGTGCGTCTGTTCGGCATCGAGTTGACCAACCGACTGTCGCTGATCCCGAACATGCGAAGCAGCAAATTCCAAGGGCAGACCAATTTCGTCAACCCGGGCTTGCACCTTTACAACCTCGGGATGGATGCCGACATCACGCCCCGTTGGAAGCTGATCCATAATACCAATTTCTTATGGTTTGATAAGACCGCGCCGCTGGAAACTTATGTCTTTACCGATCAGATCCGTGACTTCATCGGCACCGACATCAGCCTGGGGACCGAATACCGGCCGTTGTTGAATAATAACGTGCTGATCCTCGGCGGCTTATCGACGCTTATCGCCGGCAACGGCTTCAAGGACCTGTTCCAGCGATTCGACGGCCGGATCGATAACCCGGTCGCCGGGTTCGTGGAATTGGCATTGGAATACTGACGTCAGCCACCCGCGGAGGCGGATTCTGCCGAGTCGGTTTCGACGCAAGTTGTCGGGTGTGGCCAGAACCCATGCCGCCGAATCGAGGTCGCGGTGATAGCGGCGGCGATCAACCCGACCAGACCCGCGACCGCCGAGACCGCGCCGAGTAGGTAGGCCGGCAGCAGTTCCAAACCACACAGTTCGTAGCGGGCGTAGAGACGGTGTTCCGAACCGGGCAGATCGCTCGCACCACGCTCGATCCGGATCTCGGCCGTGTAGTCGCCCTTGGCAAAGGGGAAGATGCCCGTCAGCATCGGATCGAGCCCCCACGGGGAAACGCTTGCGGCGGTCAATTCTCTCGAAGCGATTTCTTTCCCGGCGGCATCACGAATCTTGAGCGTGCCGTCGAGTCCCGCGAATCGCTCGGCCACCTCCGCCTCGCTCCATCCCGCCTCGCCCGTGTCGAAATAGATCGATTCGCCATGAGCCAGACTGCACGTCTGCGTGAACGGGACCGTTTGCACCGAAGGACGGGTCAAGTCGAGCGTAACATCCAGCGGCCGCGCATCGATCCAAACATAGAAGTCACGATGATGCCGCCAGGCGGTCAGCCCGGAATGGACAGAGATCGCCAAAGCGACGAGAGCGAGCCCGATGCCAAAACATTTGGCCAACATCAGTACAAGCCGTCGGGAGGAGCCTGTTGGTCGAGCCGGCGCGAGATCTCCGCGCGGATTTGGCGACGTAAAATCCATCGCCGAAACAGCCCCGCGGCGCTAAGCCGCTCAGCAAACTCGGCCTCCACCTGGCGGCGAATTTCCGGCAACAGCGAGGATTCCGCCGACTCGTAACCGTTCACGACGAACCGATCGACATCGCTCGCAACTCGCGGTCGTGACGGACGGGGAGAACGCATCAAGATCGGCCTCAACGCAGCGGCTCGGCTTTCACATACAGGTTGTCAGGAGCCTTGGAATAGTACTTGAACATCGCGGGGCAGATCCAGCCTTCCATCGGCGGTTCGTCGAGGGCGTAATAGTTGCCGCCCGAATCACCCCGCAGCCACCGCAATTTCTTTTGATGTCCCGGGAAGGGGTTGGCGCTGAACAGCAGCCGAAAGCCGTCGCCAGCGTCGGGGATGTCGGCCACGAGCACGTCGATCATCTCCGGCACGCCGGCGACAAACGGTTCCTTGACCAAGCCGACCGACGGATCATCAAACACCCAGGTACCCTGATCGCGGTAGGGGGAAATCACCATGATCGCGTTCGCACGCGGCCCCGCCCGCATCCCCGGCAACCAACTCTGCTGGAACGCGACCCCAACCCCGACCAACACGAGGACAACTGCCATCAGCCCAAATCGCCGAAGAGGGCTATGAGCGACACTGGTCGCGGGAGACACATCGTTTTCCATGTTTCATCACGACAAGGAGGGGTTAGCAACAAAAATGCAAGAAACCGAAGCAACCGCAAGCGTCAACGGGACCAGCCGACGAAACGGACAAGGAAAAAAAGACAATCAGTGAGTCGGTTAACGACAACCGGCCACACCCAATTAGCCTACCCGCCCACCGCCCACCAAGCAAACGCATTCCCAACGTCCCCAAAGCCGCCGTCGGAAACCGATGCCGAAGAAAGTACTTCAACAGGTCTTATTTCGCATAGCGTGAACGCATTAATCGATGCCGGCGTTGGACGTTTGCTCAAAATCTTCTGCAAAAATCGTGTGGAGCCGATTACCAGCAGGTGGCGTAAAGCCCGACGCCAAGCATGACCGCCTGAACTCTTAGCCCGGAGGGCGATACATACTTGCCGGTGGCGTAAGCCACCGGAACCAAGCCAATTAACTCCCAAAGCCCGGAGCCAAGCATGACCGCCTGAACTCTTAGCCCGGAGGGCGATACATACTTGCCGGTGGCGTAAGCCACCGGAACCAAGCCAATTAACTCCCAAAGCCCGGAGCCAAGCATGACCGCCTGAACTCTTAGCCCGGAGGGCGATACATACTTGCCGGTGGCGTAAGCCACCGGAACCAAGAAAATAGACACAAAAAGCCCGGAGGGCGACACATTATTTCAGCGGCGCCGTTAAAGCTTGACGCTTACACAGCTTAAGTACTTCGACAGGATTCAACTTGTACAATCTATACGCACAGATCGACACCGCCGTTGGCCGACTTCCCGGATTATACCGAAATAATCCTGTTGAGCTGCGTAAGTGGCCGGACTTACGCATGATCGCTTTCGATGGCTCACAACACCGTCTGTTACGGTATGAAACCAATGGGCCAACCGGCAAATCTGCCTAAATAGGCGACTTCTTCTGTAAAGCCATGACTTCATCGCTGCCTTGTTAGGCGGTTGACTTCTCTTGGTCGATCGCTTCGTCAGCCTCCTGTTTGTCGTCCGCGTCCGGCTGGCGTTTTTCGTTTCTCACCGAAGCGCGCGGATCGTAATCGAAAACCGCGAGCATGGGAAAGTGGTCAGATCCGATGTCGGGAAGCCGCCGTAGATCGACGAGAAGAAAGTGCTGCGACGCGAAGACATGATCCAACGGAAATCGTAAAAAAAAACTTTTGGTACTGAAAGTGTTGACCAAGCCTCGGCCCACCCGGGGATCAAGCAAACCTCCGATCCGCTGAAATAGATGCGTGGTTCGCGACCAAGCCACGTCGTTGAAATCGCCGGCGACGATGACCGGTACATCCCCCAATTCTTTTGCCTCTCTGGCGATCGAGAGCAACTCGGCATCTCGCATAGCGGAGTCTTCACGCTCGCCCCCTTCGTTCACCCTTCTTTCTGATTCCTCGCTGACGTTGCGTTTGTCCTTATCAGGACGATGGAGACCGGGTGGGCGAGGATGCACGCCATAGAGCGTGATGAGCGTTCCTGATCGAAGCCGAACCTTGGTTCGCAGCGACGGAATTTCCGGCTCAATCAAGAATCGGATCTGTGGATCAGCCAACTCCAGCCTGGAATATACCAGCATGCCGAATTCGTTCTCCTGCGGCTGAAATAGCGTGAACGGATACTCGTCGTCCAAGCCGTCGAGCTGGTCGAGCCACCACCGCGTCGTTTCACTTAACAGGATAATGTCCGGATCAATTTCGCGAATGAGATTGCGCAGCGATTCAACCTCCCGATTGTCGTGGAGCACATTGTAGGCGAAGATCGATATTCGGTTGGAATCTGCTTCGGCTCGGCTTTCCGCCATTTCGCGGGGATAAAACGTGGTGTAGGGAGCGATGGAAAAGATCTGCCAGATCAGTCCTAACCCGACCGCCGCAGCAACCGCATATTCCCATGGCCGCAATTGCCCCCAAAGGTGCAGCACCGCGTAGCCGATCAGCGTCAACACGATCAGTGCGGCGATCTGTATCCGGGGAAAATCAAAGACACGTATCCACCAGGCTTCGCTACGGACTAGAGGGATTGCAGTACCGAAAATCAGCACCAACGCAAGCAGGCCGAAAACGAGACGGCAGAGGAAGTAAACAGCGTTCCCTTCAGCGATTATGGACATGTTTCAAAACCGGGAATGCGACCGATGGCTCTCACATGGATCTCGGTAAGGGGCGATGGCCGAAGTGTTGGAAACCGCTTACTCGAAGTATTGTATCGTTGCTACCGCATTTGGGAAAAGAAGACACCATTAGACTACCAATTGGTCCGGCGCAGCAGAAGGGGGCGGGGTGCATTTCCATCGAAGGAGTACGTCACGCTTTTTCTGCCACGCGATTCAATCATCAATAGGCTTTTCATTCGGTCTGTGCGAAAACAAACGGAGGATTGTATCCACTCGTCGAAAACAGCCCATTCGGTTTGTAATACCGTCTTGGCTGGCGAGCGAGTCGGATCAGTCGGCGGGGGATGGTCGCTGGATGGCGTAATCCTAGATTTCGTTCGCCCGCGACCTTCGGTTATGGCGGCTTGTTTTGCAGACTTTCCGGTGCAGCAGCATGCCGAAAGTAAGCCCGACCGGGAACACGATGTAGGTCTTCGCGATCATGACCGCAAAGGACGCGAGCGGCGCCGCTAGGATCGAACCAACAAACGGTGAGGTAATTCCGGAAATCAACCAGTTGCAAAACTGCTTCCCGCGCGAGCTCTCGGCGACCGACAGATATAGGGTTACAACCAAATGTAAATTTCTTGATTGATCCGCAGATTTCACAGATTTGCGCAGATTTTTGACCCCTGCGGACGAAGCGGGGAATCGTCAATAACCAGTTCTGAAGACTCATTTTTGAACTGCACCAATTCGCGGATTGACATAATGACAAATGGTGCCATCCACGTTTTGCCCTTCCTTGATTGATCCGCAGATTTTCGCAGATTTTTGAGTTGGACGATTGAAGGCGGGGATAGTGCGGGGATGTTCCTGAAAAATTCATTCTCAATCTGCGTAAATCTGCGAAACCTGCGGATAGACATGAGAATCCTGTTTCGGACGACGGATGCCGCCCGAGATTTCCCCACCGCTTTGCTTCTCCGCTGCTCCACCCTTTCCCTCCTCTCTGTGCCTTTGAGCCTCTGTGGTTATTCCCCTCAATTGTTGAACTCCGGGATAACTCACGGAGTTTTGCCGGTGCTGTACCATGGCGAGCAGGGCTGGAACGTGGCTCGTTCGAAGAACTGTTCGCGCGCGACGAAGCCGATTTGCGCCAGTTGGCGGAGGAACTGAATGCCGCGGTCGACCAACGCTGACGTTTTGTCCCGGCCCAAGGCTTGGAATTGACGACTCACTTTCCGGCAGGAACCGTCTCGGCTTGTACGGGTGATAAACGCCCGGCGGGGTCGCGGCCGAGCACCTCGGTCAGCTTGCGGCCGATCAACGCCCCCCACAACTCGTAGCCGGCACGATTCTGATGCAGCCGATCGTCGACGAAGTAATCGTCGATCGGTCCCTTGTCCGCACCCAGGTAAAACTCGGCCGTTTCGACGAAATGCACGCCCGGTTCGGTCAACGCGAGTTCTCGGAGCATCGCGTTGACCTCGCGGATTTTTGGCCACGCCGCCCAACGGGACGAGGTCGGCGTGATCTCGACCAACAGCACCGGGGCGTCCGGTTGGTGGCTTCGCGAGACCGCCAAGACGTGCCGCACCAAACTTTCCAGTTCGTCCATCGGCGTGTCAGTCGGGCGACCGACGACGTCGTTGGCGACGAAGACCACGGCGGCGGCGTAGCGGTGCGGCAAGATCAGCCGCTCGGCAAAGACTGCCAGGTCGGTGAACCGTGCCCCCCCGTAACCGCGTTGGATCGGGTGGTGCGGGGCGACGTCGGCGGCGATCTCTTTCCACAACCGCACGCTGCTGCTGCCCAAGAACAGCACCGCGTCGTCAGGGTGCGTCTCGGTGGCGTCCTGTTCTTCCATTTTGACGATCGTGTCGTTCCAACGCGCGAGCGCCGCGTCGATCCGAGCTTGCGAAATCTCGCCTCGGGCCATTCGAGCCGCGACGAGCACCCGCAACGCGTCTCGGGCTGCCGCCGCCACCGGTTCGGCTTCTTCCAAAGGCGGGGCTTGAACGGTCATCGGGGCCGGGACGCCGATCGCCGCACGGTAGGACGCAGCGCGGCGGTTGAACCGATCGAGCAATCGGCGATGGATGGCTTGTTGGATTTCAGTCGCTTCGCCATCACGGTCGGCAGGCACCAATCCGGTCAATCGGCCGAGCACCGTTTCGACCTGCGCCGGCGAAAAACCGAGCCCTTCGAGCAGCCCGATCGCCATCGCGAGGTGTCCGTCGGCGGGCGGGTGAATGCCGTCGCCGTACGCGTAATCGGGACGGGTGGTTTTGACTCGCTTCAAATAAGCGTCGGTCGCGGCATGGACATCGATCACCCGCTCGACGCCGGTGACGGAACCGAGCGACTTGACGATTTCGCCGAGCTGCACGAGCGTTTGGTCGTATTCGACGAACGGGTTGCGGTAGCCGTAAGGTTCATCGGGTGTCACTTCCGCCAACCGCTTGCGAATCGGCGGTGCATCGATGTCGAACGAGGGCGGGGTCAGCAGCACCACGCGGGCGCCCGCAGCCGTGATCCGCTCGATCAGTTTCTGCATGCCGTCGCGATAAGCATCGAGAATCTTTGGAGAGGCCGGGTGATAGATCCCGTCGTTCATCCCGTAGCAGACGAAGACCCAATCCGGCTTGGTCAATTCGAGTGCGCGATCGAGCCGCGTGTGAACGTTCGGCCGAGGGAACGGATGAACCGGCTCGGTCATCCCCGACACCGTTTCGCTGCTCAACCCCGCAGGGATGATGTCAAGATCCAATTCAGGTCGGACCGCCCACAAGAAGGCTTCCGTCAACGCGACGTACTGGCCGTTTTGCGTGATGCTGTCACCCAAAAACAGAACCCGCTGACCCGATTTCAGCGGCAGTTCGGCCTGCTCCTCCGCGAACGCTTTCCCCGCAGGCAGCCACAAGGCCAAGGTCGCGATCGCCACGGTGATTCCGCGCCCGATCGCCCGCGTAAAGTCACTTCGATTCGACTTCGCATGCAAAAACATTCCCATCGCCATCCGCCTGTTTCGTTGAAAAGCTTGCTGTCAAAAAGGCTCAAAGCATCGAATCAGGATCCCGCGTGCCGATGAACCGCGATCAACTTCCGGTGCCCATATCTGCAAAGCTCAACTGAAGACTTCCACAAGTTGGCCCGCCTCATCAAAACGCATCTCTGCCGGCGGCCCGAGCACCGTCAAATCGTCGCGAGCGACGGCTTCGTCCCAGTAGGCTTCGGCGCACATCAGTTCGGCGACATGCAACGTGTCTTTGATCCACAGCCATCGTAACCGCTCCGGGACCGGACGTCCCGATTGGCCGGCGGCGATCCGCAGGATCTCGCGGTCGGTTTCCCAGTGAACGGGAATGGCGGCGGCGGTGATGTGGAGCGCCGTCAAGCAATTGACTCGCGTCTTGTCGTGATCCATTTCCCGCACGAGGCTCGAACGGCAGTACTCCGCGATCCCGATCCCTGCCGCGTTTCCGGCCGTTTGGGGCGTCAACCCGCGAACGTAGATCTGACGCACCTTCGGAAATTCGTTTTCACCCGCTTTCTTGTCGTTCGACTTGCGGCCGACGACGTTCGTGTCGAGCCCACTGCCGCTGATGTTCTTGCCGATCTGGTCGATGATCAGCAGATCGGCATCATCGAATGGCAACCGCGGCATGCCCGATCGAGCGATTTCCAGCAGTTCCGTTTCCCGCCGCAGGATCGCGTCCGGTTCGATCGCTTCGACCAAGGCGATCCGGTCGTGAGCGTTCTCGACCAACCCCAGCCCCAGCGCGATCGGGCAGTGGGCGAAAATCATCGGGATCACCTGCTCGACTAACGACTCGAAACTTTGACGCGTCATCGATTGGTGATAAGCCGCCGCGCCACGATGCTTGCCCAACCCGATCAACATCATCTTGACCAAGCCGCTCTCGTGCGGTCCGGAAATGTGAGTGTGCGGTTTGATCCGGTTGACGACGACGACATGATCCGCGGCGAGCGCTTGAACGTCGAAATGAACCGGCGTGCCGTCATCGGTCGTGCCGATCTGTGCCACTTCCATCGACGAGCGGACTTCACATCCGATCGATTCGGGCGATATGCCGTATTCGGCCAACACCGCAGCTTGGCCCGCCGCCGTCGCGCCGCCATGACTGCCCATCGCCGGCACGATGAACGGCGTCGCCCCGATTTCGCGGATCGCACGCACAATCGCGCCGACGGCTTCGGCCAACCGGTCGATGCCGCGGCTGCCGACAGCGATCGCTACCGTTTGCCCCGGACGGACGCGCCGAGGCAAAGTCGACGCGGCGATCTTCGCGGTCACTTCCGACGCGACATCAGCCAGCGATCGGTCGGCGAACTGTTGCCGAACCCGAAAACAGCGAGGTAACTGTTCGTTCACGGCGAAGGCACCAATTCGAGTGGGTCGAGGGTCACATCGGGACGGCGGGCTCGAAAGCGTTCACGCCCGGCCGGCGTGACGGCGGTTCGCTGCACATCGAGCCGTTTCAGTGGCCCGATCGCGGCGATGCGTTCCAGCGACGCGTCACTGATCGCCGACCCGGTCAGCCACAGTGTGCTCAGCGGAACGCCTTCCGCCAACCCCGCGATCACCGTGTCGTCGATCGCGGTCCAGCTCAAATCCAACTCTTCCAACTCATCGGCTCGCGCCAACCAATCTCCCAAACTCACGTCGACGCGGGTCGCTTCGAGACTGAGTTGATTCAATTTGCCGGGCTCGGGAAGCAAGCGGAGCACGTCCTCCGTCGTAACCGGCAACCCGGTCAGATCGAGCCACCGCAATTCCGATTGCGGCCCGATTCGCCTGAGTCCCTCGGGGGTGACGTCGCAACGGGCAAGGCAGAGTTGGATCAAATCGCCGCGCCCCGGAGGCGTCAACCTCGCGTCATCGACACGCAAAAAGTCGACCAATTCGGCGACCTCCGCTTCTCGGTCTCCTCGGGTCGGCCGCGGGATTGGCGGCAGCCGTATCGACGTGCGGATCTGGTAGAGCCGCGCGACGCGGGCGAGCAGTTCTCGCCAACCGTCCCCGTCCGGCCGCTCGGCGATCCGGTGCGCGTGGGCGGCGGCGAAGGCGTAGCCGCGAGCCAAATCGGTCCGCCGCAAGAAGACGTTCCGCCCCCACGAATCGAGTTCGCTCAACCCGATCGCATCGCCGCTGGCCAGCACCCGATGTCGGGCGAATTGCAAGCGAGACGATTCCCATCCGCCCACCGTCGCACGGCCGTTTCGGATGTCAGTCGATTCCATCAGGCAAGCGATCCCCTCGGCCAACCAAAAACCGCTCGATTGCCCCGGCGCCGACGCGGCTCGGGCATCCGTCGCTTCGGCCAACAGTTGATGAGTCAACTCGTGGTAGAGCGTCGCGCGAGCCTCGCGGATCGCCGCTTGGTCGGTCGAGCGTCCGCCCCCATTCGGTTCCCCGCCCGTTCTCCCGCCCGTTTCTCCATCAGCACGGCGCAAAAAAGTCGTCTTGGCCGCGTCGAGATAGAAGCCGGTCGAACGTCGCGTGGCAGGATCTTGGCCGACGAGCGCCGCGGAGTATTGCCGCAAGTCGCGAAAGACGACGACTCGAAGTTTCCTGGCATCGGCGGCACCGCCACGAACCGGTGTTCGACCGCCCGTAGCCGCCGGCACAGCTCGGTCCCACCGCGCGCGGTCTTTCCAAAGCGGAAAAAAGAGCTGGGTCCAAACCGCGTGAAACCGTTCCAGTTCCAACGCGATCTCCGCGAGTTCCTCCGCCGGCACGTCCGCCAAGATCACGAAGTGCTCGGTCAACACCTGTTGCGGGTTCACCCAAGGGATCGCGGCCAGTCGGCGGTATTCCAGCGCCATCGCTTGCCCATCCCCAACACGGATCTCGCACGCCTCTCGATCCGGCAAACCCAATCGCCGTCGCGGCGCCGGATCAGCAGGGTCACGATGATGCGCACGCCACGCATCGAGGTAATCCGCCCACGGACGATCCTCTGCCGCGACCGAGTCGTCCGCAGCGTTGCCGAGCTGACCCAAAGGCGGAGACGCGGAAGCCGGTTGTTGATCGCCTGACGTTTCGCCGACTTCCTGCGCTGAACTAGCAGTCGCTTCGCCCACGGCCAGCGGCGTGAACGCGAGCAACCGTTCGGCGGCGATTCCGTCAGTCGGGATAGCCAAAACCGCAGCCAAAAACCACGCCGCCGACAACCAACCGACTGTTCGCCAATCGCGATATCGAACTCGGATCTCCATCACCCCGCCTTCGTGAATTGGACAATCGCCAGCCCGAGCAATCCGGCTAGGGTGACGTAGTAGACGAAGACGAGCAGCGTTCTGCGGATGATGTCGCTTTCCCGCCCGACCAAACCGACGACCGCCGCGGCCGCGACGACGTTGTGGACGCAAATCGTGTTGCCCGCCGCGCCACCGACCGCTTGCAACGCGACGATCCACAACGGGTCAGCTCCTATTTTAACCCCAACTTCGAACTGGAAGAGCGAGAACATCATGTTGCTGATCGTGTTGCTGCCGGCGACCGCCGCGCCGATACCGCCGATCAAAGGTGCGAACAGCGGCCAGGCCGATCCGGCTAACCGCTCGACCCCTTGAGCCAACACGATCGGCATCTTGTCGAACCCCGATCCGCCGTCACCACTGCCGATGAACACCTGGACCATCGGCGTCGTGAAGATCAACGCGACCGACGCGGCCAGCATCGTCCGCCCGGCGTCACGCCAAGCGGCGACGTAACGGTCCGCCGGAATCCGATGCAGAAACCAAGCTGCCAACGACGCGATCACGAAGACGGTGCCTGGCGAATAGAGCGGCTGGATGACGTGCGATACCGACGTCCCGCCGATCCCCTCGATCGACCAGCGGAAACCACGCAACCAATCGGCTGGTGTCACGCCACCGAATCGCAGCCAAGGTTGCCGCGTCAGCACCAACAACCCGCCGACGATCAGGTACGGCATCCAAGCCGACACCGCCCCGACGCTTTCCGCTTCGTCCTCTTCCGTTACGGCGCTGGCCGTTACGGCCGCTTCCGTTACGACGCTGTCCGCTGCCACTATGTCCGCAGAAATTTCATTCGCCTCGGTCTCATCCGCCGCGGCCGCCGGTCGGCTCTTTCCGCTATCGATCAACGAGTCACCTGGCAATTCGAAATCCCAAACCTGCGATCGGTCGGGGACCAAGAACCCGCGGCGAGCCGCCGGGACGACGATCGCCAACCCGATCAGCCCACCGGCTAGCGACGGGAATTCGGGCCCCAACCATTTGGCGACCGCGACGTAGGGAATCGTCATCGCCAACCCGGCGAACAACGCAAACGGCCAGACGGCAAACCCCTCCGCCCAACTCTTTCGTGGCCCGAAATACCGCGTCATCATCATGACCAGCAGCAGCGGGATCGCGGTGCCGATCAGCCCATGCAAAATCGCGACCCGCGTCGCCAACTCCGTCAACATCGAACGACTCGATTCGAACCCGATCGTTGCCGCCAACGCGTCCGTCGTGCCGTCTCCCGCCAAGCCGGTCGCGACGCCAACAAGGATCGGTGTGCCGACCGCACCGAACGAAACCGGCGTCGATTGGATGATCAATCCCGACACGACCGCAGGCAGCGCGGGAAACCCGAGTCCCACCAACAACGGTACCGCGACGGCTGCCGGCGTCCCGAAGCCGGCGGAGCCTTCGATGAACGAACCGAACAGCCAAGCGATGATGATCACTTGCACCCGGCGATCGGGCGAAATGTCTCGAAAACAACGGCGGATCGTCCGGATCGCGCCGCCGCGAGTGACGGTCGCGAGCAACAAAATCGCGCCGAAAATGATGTACAGCAACTCAAACGCGATTACCAAGCCCTTGAAGCTCGAGGCCGCGACGTTCTCCAGCGGAACCCGCCAGACGAAGAGCGCCAGCCCCGCGCAGACGAGGTAGCAGATCGGCATCGCTTGTCTCGCTGGCCACCGCAGGATGACCAGAAACCAGGCCACTGACGCGATCGGCAACAGCGAGAGCAAGAACAACACTATCCCGGTCATCGATTCGTCATCCCGCTCACTCCCGCGGTTCGTCGGCGATCACGTTCGTGTCGGCAGGTGATGTCGTACTGACGGTCGCGGCTGAACTCTCACGCTGCCCCACGTTCGTCGCGCCACTGCCGCCGCCACCGGCACTGCCACTCGTCGCTCGGCCCCCGACCAAGTGGGCCATGACCAACGTGATGTCAGCCGGCGTGATGCCGCTAATCCTTTGTGCCTGATCGAGCGTCAACGGACGGATTTTTGCAAGCTTCTGTTTCGCTTCGGATCGCAACGGCCGGATCGCCGCATAATCGAACTCAGCCGGAATCCGCTTGTCCGCCAACCGCCGATGCCGATCGATCTCTTCCTGTTGGCGGTCGACATAGCCGGCGTACTTGATGTCATAAACGACCTGCTGCGCCGCCGCCGCATCGATCTCGGCCAGCTTCGGTTCGTGACCGACCATCACCTGCCAATCGACCTCAGGCCGTCGCAAGTAGACGTCGCCACGGACCTGATCGACGCGGGTTTCAACGAGCCAGCTTCGCGCCCGTTCCATGGCGGCGAGCTTATCGGTCAGGCGTCGATGTCGGTCGGCGTCGACCAACCCCAATTCGAAGCCGCAGGCGGTCAAACGCCGGTCGGCGTTGTCCTGCCGCAACAGCAGCCGATACTCCGCTCGGCTGGTGAACATCCGATAGGGCTCGTCCGTCCCGCGGGTAACCAGATCATCCAACAGGACACCGATGTAAGCCTCGTCACGCCCCGGTACAAACGGCTCGTCACCTCGCAATTTCAACGCCGCGTTCGCACCGGCGATCAACCCTTGCCCAGCCGCCTCTTCGTAACCGGTCGTGCCGTTGATTTGGCCGGCGAAGAACAGCCCCTCGACCGACTTGCTTTCCAAGCTCGGCCAGAGCTGTGTCGGCGGGCAAAAATCGTATTCGACCGCGTAGCCGTATCGCATGATCAACGCCCGCTCACAGCCGCGGATGTTGCGAAAGATCTCGTCCTGAACGTCCCGTGGCAAACTCGTCGAGACGCCGTTGACGTAAACCTCTTCCGTCTGCCGCCCCTCGGGTTCCAAGAAAATTTGGTGCTGATCCTTGTCCGCAAACCGCACGACCTTGTCTTCGATCGACGGGCAATAACGCGGGCCGCGGGTATTGATCTGGCCGCTGTACATCGGCGCCCGATGCAAGTTCTTGCGGATCACTTCGTGAACGGCGTCGTTCGTATAAGTGATGTGGCAAGGGAGTTGTTCCCTTTCGATTCGGTCGGTCAGAAACGAAAAGGGTTGCGGATCGGCGTCGCCGGGCTGGGCCTCCAGCGACGCGAAGTCGATGCCGCGAGCCGATAACCTGGCCGGCGTTCCGGTTTTGAACCGATCGATCTCGAAACCCAATCGCGCCAGCGCCCCGCTGATCCCCCCCGTCGTCCCTTCCCCGGCCCGGCCGCCTGCGGTCGTCGCCGTCCCGGTATGCATGACGGCTTGCAGGAACGTGCCGGTGGTCAAGATCACCGACCGCGCGCGATAGACCGCGTCGCCGCGCACCCTGACGCCGACGACGCGAGTTCGACCGGCAACGGTTTCGGTCAACAGGTCCTCGACCGTTTCCTGACGCAGGTCCAACCCGGGTTGCCGTTCGATCAAATGCTTGATGAAGGCTTGGTAACCCCGCTTGTCGGCTTGAGCTCGCGGGCTGTGCATCGCCGGCCCCTTGCGGCAATTCAACATCCGGAACTGAATGCCGCAAGCGTCGATGGCGAGGCCCATCAGCCCACCCAGCGCGTCGACCTCGCGGACGATCTGACCCTTCGCCACGCCACCGATCGCCGGATTGCAGCTCATCTGGCCGACCGTGTCGAGGTTGGTGGTCAGCAACACGGTGCGGGCCCCCATCCGAGCTGCCGCCGCTGCCGCTTCGGTCCCGGCGTGGCCGGCGCCGATGACGATGATGTCGTAGTCGTAAGTCGTATCGATCATGCCGGATATCCGCTGCCCAGAGTTTCGCTCAAGTCACACGGTACCCCCTGCCGATCTTCTCTCCAAGGGTCGTGCCTGCACCGAACCGCTTCGCCATTCCTTCCCAACCGTTGGCAAGCGTTACGCCAAGCCCGGCCGCATCAGTCCGTGATCGTCGGGCGCTGTCACTCCCCCCTCCCGCGAACCCGCTGACTCGTTTCCATGGTTATCGGCAATTCGGCTCATCTGAGGGCGAAAACCGTCCGGCGGGCGGCTTCGTCCGTTCGACGGATCGGCTTGGCGTCTCTGCTGTTCGTCAGCGCAAGCGGCCCGATTCCGATGCTCAGCATCGACCGAGCGGCCGCGTCCGATCCGGTCGTCGCCCAGTCGCAACCTAAGCCGCTGCACTTGAACCTGAAGCGGTTTGAGATCCCGTTCAACATCGAATCGACCGGTCGGCGGCCGGTCCAAGTCCAACTGCACGTCTCACGAGACGCCGGGGCGACCTGGGAAGTCGCCGCCACGCTCCCTTCGACCGCCAAATTTTTCCCTTTCGAAGCCCCCGAAGACGGCGATTATTGGTTCGCCACCCGGACGCTCGACGGGGCCGGCAAAGTCCATCCGGCCGGGACGATCCGTCCGCAATTGGCGATCTGCGTCGATACGACCGACCCGCAAGTCGAGTGGGAAACGGAAGTCGACGCCGAAGGGGGCTGGATCGACGTGTCGCTGTGGTACGTCGACCGCTCGCCGATCGCCGAAGGCATCCGGATCGAGTACTCCGTCGACGGCGGTCGGCCGTGGGTCCCGGCAACCGACGTCGAAACCCGGCTCGGAAAAGTCGGCGAAACCTCGGCGGTCGCGACCGTCCGGATCGATCCCGGTAAGAATTGGCGTCAAGTCACGTTGCGAGCCCTCGTGGGTGACGCGGCCGGCAACAAAACGCTCGTCACTCGCCAAGTCGACCGCCCACGCATGGCCGTGGCGACGATGCGATTGGCTGAGACGAAATCATCGGCACAGGAATCGTCGGTCCCCCAATCGTCGACGCCCCCGTTCTTGGCGGACCCGGCTCCCAACGCCCTGTCCGAACCGGACGAAACCAAGCTCGCCGCGGACGCTCCGTACACGCCGGCCGTACCACCGGCAGCCGACCTGGACTCGGCCAATCGAGAACCACTCGTCCGGATCGCCCAGTGGCCGACCGTGCCTTTGACAGGTCCGCTGACAGGACCCTCGCCGAGCAATTCCAACGGTTACCCGGCGACACCTCCGACCGGCCCCTACACGCCGAACACGCCGCCGCCAGGCATGGTACCGAACCCCTTCTACATGCCCGGCAATCCTCTCGGTAACGCCGTCGGCAATGGCATCGCCGCAGGCAACCAACCCGGACCACAGTTCGCCGCGCCGATTCCCTCAGGGCAACCGCCTGCCAACCAGTCGCCTGCCAACCAGTCGCCTGTCGGCTCGCCGTGGGCGACGTCTGGTCCCTGGTCGAATCCGGCCCAATCTTCAACTCCCGGCCCCTGGTCGCCGGGCGTGCCGAGTTTGAACGATGATTCGCCGATCGCACTGACTCCCGCTCAACCGGCACCGCGTCCCCAAACGCCCGCCGAAGCGATGCGGCCGCTCGAACCGGGCACTTCATCTGACGCAGCAGCAGGCAACCCCTTGCCCGCCCCCAACCCACAATCGGCCGACTCGAACCGCCCCGCCGACTCGGACCCACGGCGGCAGCCCTCGGCCGATCCGAATTCCGCCACACGTAGCCGGAACGGTTACGGTGCGCCAGGAAACAACTCCGCATTCAATCCCGCCAGCGCCGCGATCAACAGCGACCGAGCGCGACAGGATTCGCCGACCGACGAGAATACCACCCGATCGATGCGGCCGCGAAACGAACCGCCCGCCGATTTCGGCTCGATCCCGGTCCGTCACAGCGCCAGCCGCATGTTCAGCCTCGAGTACGAAATCGAATCGGCAGGATTGTCAGGGATCAGCGACGTCGAGCTGTGGGGCACGACCGATCGTGGTGCGACTTGGAAACGCTGGGGGTCCGACCCGGACCGTACCAGCCCGTTCGACATCGAGACGAATCACGATGGCGATTACGGCTTTCGCATCGTCGTCGTTTCGAACACCGGGCTGGCGACACCGCGTCCCTTAGATGGCGAACCGGCCGACATCGTGATCGTCGTCGACACACAGGCTCCCACCGTCCGGATCACCGGCGCGGCGTATGGCCAAGGGAATCAGACCGGGCACCTGATCATCCGCTACAAGGCCGAGGACGCCCATTTGGCCAACCGCCCGATCACGATCTCCTTTAGCGAATCGATTTCGGGTCCCTGGTCGACGATCGCCGCCGGTTTGGCGAACGAAGGGATCTACGCTTGGCCCGCCGATCCGCATCTGCCGCGCCAGGTCTACTTGAGGATCGACGTCGCCGACCAAGCCGGCAACCGCAACCATTACATCCTCGACACGCCGATCGACGTGCAAGGTTTAGCACCCCGCGCCCGCATCCGCGGCTTCAACCCCGTGACCGGCTCCGGAGGCGGGTCAGCCGCCAGTGGTGTCTCACCTGGCGGCAACACCGCTTCACCAGGCGGCAACGGACGCGCCACGGCCCCCACCGGGCCGCGGCTGGAATGACAGCAGCGGCCAACGCCGCCAAGCCCAACGCGATCGGCAGAACAGGATCTACCACTGAAGAAACCGGACGCAAACGCGTGGCGGCTGATTCTATCAGCCGCTGGGCGCTAGCCCACGGTTTCCTGAGGTACGCCGGCATCTGCCGCTCGCCCAACGCGTCTTAGACAACGCGGTTTTGCCGGCACCGCCAAGGCATCGCGGCGGGGACTACGCCCAGCGCCGCACTCACCGCGTGTGTTCACCGGTTCGACGAATCGAACGAACCGATCAGCCCATTTCGATCTCGTATCCCGACCGGTAAGGCCGCGCCAACATCGCGTTGGCGACATCGTCCCCGACGATCTGCTCGGACTTCGCGTCCCAGTTCAACTTGCGACCCAATCGCCCGGAAATGCCGGCCAGGTGGCAGATGTTGAGCATTTCCATGTGAGAATGGACGTCCGAAATCGGTTCCTGCTGAGCCTGATGGCAGTGCAGGAAATTGGCCCAGTGAGCCCGGCGTTCGTTGTCGGTCATCGGCAGGCCCTTGTAGACCTTGCTGATCGCGTCCTCAGCCAGCGGCTTTTCGGCCAAAGCTTCGACCGGCGCCCCGCTCAACTTCCCGCGGCTGACAAAAATCCGCCCCAGTTCCCCTTCGATCAACACGCCGTTGTCGGTGTCGTTGCGAATGATCATCTCGGTCCCGCCCGGATAGCTGACCTTGAACTGGAACCGCGTGGCCGTGTTGTAACGGTCGTTGGCTACCGGCATCCCGTCGATGAACTCGACCGGGTGAGTCGCTTCGCCTTCGATCGACACCGGCCCCTCGGTCTGGCCGTTCAACTTCAACGCCCATTGGCAGATGTCGACGTGGTGGGCGCCCCAATCGGTCAGCTTCCCGCCGGAATACTCGTACCACCACCGGAACTCGTAGTGCCCGTTGGTCTGCTTGCCATCCTCGGAGCGGCGGAAATCGACCAGCGGCGCTGGCCCCAACCAACGTTCCCAATTCAGATCACCGGGTACCTCTGCGACGGGAATCGCGTTGGACGTCGGCGCACCGCCGATCGCGGCTTGCACCCGGTGGATCTTGCCCAGCCGCCCTTCTTGCACGATCGCCATCGCCTTGGTGAACAGGTTGAACGTGCTCCGTTGCTGCGTTCCGACCTGGACGATCCGCCCCGTCTCCCGCTGCACCCTGCGGATCAGCTTCCCTTCGTCGATGGTCAACGTCAGCGGCTTTTCGCAGTAAATGTCCTTGCCCGCCAACATCGCTTCGATCACCGGCTTGGTGTGCCAATGGTCCGGCGTGGCGATGTGAACGACGGCGATGTCGTCCCGTTCGAGCACCTTGCGGTAATCCTCGTAGACATCCGCCTTGCCTTGGCTGAGCTGCTGGTTCGCCCGCGCCAACCGCCCCGAATCGACGTCGGCGATGGCCACGACGTCGACCCAGCTCTTCGCCGAGTTCATGTTCCCCATCCCCATCCCGCCGGCGCCGATCAGCCCGATGGGGATGCGGTCGTTCTTCGAGACGATTTCCTGCGCCAAACAGCGCGGCCCGGAAAATCCGGCCGGGATCGCGGTCAAAGCCGCAGCGGTCGAGGAAACGCGAAGGAAATCGCGCCGTGTAGGGCGAAGCTTGGTCATGTTTTTTTCCACAAATGAGCAGGATGAAGGGATAGGAGCCAATTCCGTCGAACAAACCGACAAAACGAGCCCCCGCAGACACCGACAAGCCGGCGCCATTTCGCGTCGACCCGATCCGGGGGCAAACAATCGGCAGACGCGATCGGCTCGTCGACCCGTGCATAATAACCCAATCGCCCACGGGGGGCGACAACCAGCCGTAACAACCCCTCAACGGGCAACCGACTGCCGTAGCGAGAACGCAAAACGGCCCCAAAAAGCCATGAAACTAACCCCAAAGGGGAAACAGCCAAAGCGACCACCGAACAGGCCCGACCGCAGACGCCCCATTCGCTAACCGCGCACAGCCCGCACGGCGACACACAAGCATGCCGACAGGTGTCCTTCGGCAAAACAAACACAATCGCCTGACCGCATTCATCACCACGTTACCGGAAGGGCGCAAGCCGTCCGGTATAGCCATTGCCGACGTACCGGACGCCTTACGCCGTGCCGCTAAGTACCGCAACAGGATCATTTCGGTATGATCCACGAAGCTGGCAAACGGGGTGTCGATTTACGCGTTCAAATTGTGCGGAATGAAACCTGTTGAAGTGCTTAGCTCCGCTTCGTGGAATCGCCTAGTGCGGACCCGCATGCTAGGTGGTGTGGGGGCCGGGACGGGAAACCGTCCCGGCTACCCGATTTCTGGCGTTTCTTCGGTTTTAGTATCGTGCTCGTGCTCAGCATCGCGGTGCTCGTA
>RECD01000140.1 GCA_007694185.1 Planctomycetaceae bacterium | reverse complement strand
TGGTCAGGCCTTAACTGGAGCAGCCATAAGCGGGGTACCTTTGTGTGAGGGCCGCCTCCACCGGGTAGCCGGCTGAGGAGTAGCGAGTCGCCGAGAGCCTCCGCACCGATCCCCCTCGATCCCTTGGGGACTTCTTGGCATGGTGAGTTTAACTCCAGGCGAAACCGCAATGGCAGACGTTTCGGGGCAAGCGTCCGACCGATCGCGAGACGACCGCTATGTCGTCGTTGCCCGTCGGTATCGCCCTAAGAGTTTCGACCAATTGGTCGGCCAGCAGCACGTCGGGCAGGCCCTCTGCAACGCCATCGAAACCGGACGTGTCGGGCATGCCTACCTGTTCACGGGAGCCCGCGGGGTCGGCAAGACCAGCACGGCCAGGATTTTCGCGAAGGCATTGAACGACCCTGGCGGACCGACGATCAGCCCCGATGGCCAAACGGATATCGCCCAAGCGATCGATGCAGGCGAGGATGTCGACGTCCTGGAAATCGACGGCGCCAGCAACCGTGGAATTGACGAGATCCGGTCGCTCCGCTCGGGCGTCGGGGTGCGTCCCAGTCGCTCCCGCTACAAGATCTACATCATTGACGAAGTCCACATGCTGACGGGCGCGGCTTTCAACGCGTTATTGAAGACGCTGGAAGAACCCCCGGCTCATGTCAAATTCATTTTCTGCACCACGGACCCGGACAAACTTCCGATCACGGTCCTGAGCCGCTGCCAGCGATTCGATTTCTCGCCCGTGGCGACCGAATCGATCCTCGGCCGACTGCGAGAGATCGTCGATGCCGAGGGGGTCGAGGCTGAGGAGCAGGCGTTGCGGCTGATCGCCCGCAGGGCGGAAGGGTCGATGCGCGACAGCCAGTCGTTGCTGGAGCAGGTGATGAGCTTCAGCGACGGCCGACTGACGACCGACACGGTCCACGCGATGCTAGGAACGGCTGACGATTCCCGGCTACATGACTTGGCGAACGCGCTGTCGGACGGAGACCCGCGACGGGTCCTGGCGTTGATCGACGAGGCTTGCGCCGGCGGGGTCGGCGCCGGTCAATTGGTCGAACAATTGTTGGGATACTTTCGCGACCTGTTGGTGGTCACGGTCGGCTGCCCGCCCGAGATGCAGCGGCATGTCGGCGAAACGTTGCATGGGGAATTGCAGACGCTCGGTCAGCGATGGGGGCTCCAGAGCGTGCTGGGGATCATCGGCATGCTCGACCAGACACTCGTCCGCATCCGACATAGCCTACATGGCCGGGTGTTGCTTGAATCGACACTCCTTCAGATCTGTCACCTGCCCGACCTGCAAGCGGTTGCCGATTTGGCGGCCGGGCTGTCGGCGGCGAGCGGGTCCGCCGGTGCTGCCGGGCCGGCCAGACCGGCTAAAGCGAACCTTTCGACCACGGCGGTCGAGCAAAAAAAAAACGCTGAACCGCTAGCCCCCAAGGCCTTGACGACCGCCGCGATCGCGACGGGGAAGGGGTCGGCGAACACAACCACTCGGATTGATCACGCGGCCCCGACCGGGCCGGCAGCCCGAACCGAATCGGTCGACGTGGCGCCGTCGCCGAGGCCTGCCTGGTCGCCGGACGCCGCCATTCCGCACGCCGCACACGGCCAGCAGCCTCCCCCACCGGCCAAATCGAGAGTACAGTTGATGAGGGAACTGGAGCACAATCCTTACGTACGCCAATGTGTCGAAATTTTCGGGGCCGAGATCGTTAAAGTCGATCCGGCGCGCTGATCTGGAACATCGACTGGACAAACGGCTCAGCCGATCGGTTGATTTCCCGATCCACTCGGTGCATCGGAAACGTCTGCTTCCGCAACCTCGGTTCTTCGGACAGCGGCTGTCTTCGGACGGTGGCGTCGTTCGGACTGCGGGCGGTACGCTGCTGCGTGGCGTATCGCTGTTCACCGACTCGACTCCCGTCATCACCCGCAATCGCCTTCAACCCATCCGGCCCACATGTTTAAATCACTCGGCGGACTTGGAAACCTGACGTCCATCATCGGCAACCTGCAGCACGTCGCCCCGAGGATGGAGTTGGTCGCTCAGGAAATGCGTGAACAGCGGATCACGGTTACGGCTGGAGAGGGCGCGGTCGAAGTGACGATCAACGGGATCGGCGAAGTCCAGCATCTCCGGGTCATTGCGGAAGCCCGCGACCACGAACATCTCGAAATTTGGATCATCGAGGCGACCAACACCGCGGGGGCGTCTGCCAAACAGATGTATGCCGATGCGATCGCACAGGTCGCCAGCGATCTGAACCTTAATCTGCCAGGGCTGGATTCGATGCTGGGCTCGCTGACCGGGAGATCCTGAGGCCGATGTCCGAGTTCGCGGGCAGCGTCAACGACTTGGTCCAGCAACTGGGGCGACTCCCGGGGATCGGGCGCAAGTCCGCGGAACGGTTAGCGTTCCACCTGCTGCGGGTTCCGAAAGCGGAAGCTTTGGCTTTGTCCGAATCGATTCGCCGGGTTCGGGAGAACATCCATTACTGCGCCGACTGTTTCAACCTGGCCGAGCAAACGCGGTGCGAGTTGTGCTTGGACCCCGGACGAAATCGGACGCTGCTGTGCGTGGTCGAGCAACCTCGCGACCTGATGAGTCTTGAGCAATCGGCCGCCTACCGCGGCCTGTACCATGTCCTGCTCGGTCGCATCGCCCCGTTGGATGGCATCGGGCCTGATCAGTTGACCATCGACGCCCTGGTCGACCGGGTGGCGGGCGGTGGCTTCCAGGAGGTCATCATGGCCACCAACCCGACCGTCGAGGGGGACGGTACGGCGCTCTACATTTCGAACTTGCTAGCGGAGTTCCCGGTCAAGATCACCCGTTTGGCACGGGGGATCACCGCTGGCAGCGTTCTGGAGTACGCCAACAAGGAAGTGCTGGCCGACGCCATGACCGGCCGCCGGCAGTGGTGAACGGCGATCGAGCGAAGCCTGTCGTCCCCCGACCGCCGGCCCCTCGGCAGGCTGGCCCCTGCGCCAGCGGTCCGCTTCCGCCTCGCGGGTTTGCCCAGGCCCTTAAGGGCAGTCACCTCCACATTGGGCTTTCATCTATTGCCCAGGAGCGGTCATCAAAAGCATACTGAGGGGAACCAAGGGGATGATCATGCGAATGTCGATGGGCCTTGAAGCCCGCCAATTGCAAACACAGAAGCTCGCGCCTCGGATGATCCAGTCGATGGAGATTCTGCAGTTGCCGTTGCAGGCGTTGCAGGAACGCATCGAACAGGAGATGAACGAGAATCCGCTGCTGGAACAATCGGACGTCGACCCCAACTCCCCGGATGAAGGAGACGACGACGATCGCGGGACAAACGAGCCGGTTTCCGAGATGGAAAAGGAGCTGGTTGTCGGCGATGACCGTGACAGCGCCGACGATTTCGAACGGCTGGTCAACATGGATAGCGAGTTGCCGAGCACGTTCGACGATTCGTTCCGACAGTCGTCCGGCCGGATGCAGGACGAGGCCGACCGTCGCCACGACCTGATGAGCAACGCGGAGAGCCGGCCGGAATCGCTGAACGACTACCTGCTGCACCAGTTGGCCGAACTCGACATCGACGACCGCGTCGAACAATTCGCCGAACGGATCATCAGCACTTTGGACGCCCGCGATGGCGGCTACCTCCGCGTCCCGCTGGCTGATCTGCTGCCGCCGACACATACCCCCGAAGACCTGACCATCGCCGAAGAAGCCCTCCGGGTCGTGCAGTCGATGGATCCGGCCGGGATCGCCGCTCGCGACCTGCGGGAATGCCTCACCAACCAACTGCGCCCCGAGTTGAAATACTACGAAGAGCTGAAAACGCTGATCTCTTCGCATCTGGAGGATTTGGCCGGAAACCGAATGCCGGTGATCCACAAGAAGACTGCCTTTTCGATCGAGACGATTCAGGCCGCCCGGGAGGAAATGCACAAGCTAAACCCGAAACCCGGCTCCGAGTTCCTAAAGACCTACGTGCCGAACGTCACCCCCGATGTGATCCTGGACCAAGACGAGCAGGGCGTCTATCAGGTCCGCCTGGACGACGACCGGGTCCCGACGCTGTTCATCAGCGAATACTACCGCAAGCGATTGCGTGATCCGGGCAGTTCGGCAGAGGAACGCGAGTTCATCAAGAAAAAGATCAACAGCGCCCAGTGGCTGATCGACGCAATCGAGCAGCGGCGTGGGACCTTGACCAAAGTCGCTCAGGCGATCGTCGAGCATCAGTCGCGATTTCTCGATGAGGGCCCGGAGGCGATCGAGCCGTTGAAGATGCAGCAGATCGCGGATCGCGTCGGGGTGCATGTGACGACGGTCAGCCGGGCGGTCGATGACAAGTGGATGCAGACACCCCGCGGGATTTTGCCGCTGCGAAAGTTCTTCGTCGGCGGGACACAGACCGATGACGGCGACGACGTGGCCTGGGACACGATCCGCTTGAAGTTGCAGGAGGTGATCGACAAGGAGGATAAGAGCGATCCATTAAGTGACGAGCACTTGGTCGATGAAATGCGAAAACACGGACTGACGGTCGCCCGTCGGACCGTGACGAAGTATCGGAAAAAAATGGGAATCCCGAGCAGTCGCCAGCGAAAGGATTGGCTGCTGGCCAAGAAATGACCCGACCGCTTCGCGGTCGGGTACCATGAATGGCCGAGACCCCGTAACGAGTTCTCATGAGGGACTTGCGAAGCCATGTCTGTGAGTGACCGCCAACCCCAACGCAACTCCGCCGCATCGTCGCGATGCGGTCGCCGGATCGGTGGCGTTGCGGGAGCCGTTTGGATCCTTGCCTTCGGGTTGCTAGGCGGCGAGCGGCGTCTCACGACCGCTGCCGACGTCGGCAGCCCCGAACCGGACATCGCGGCACTGATCGAACGACTGGGTCATCCCAGCTACGCGGCCCGGTTGCGAGCCCAAGAGAACCTGGAACGGATCGGTTTGCAGGCTTTCGATTACCTGCATGCAGCCCAGTCTCACCATGACATCGAAATCGCGAATGCCGCGAGGTATTTGGTCAGCAGCCTGTTGGTCAGTTGGTCGACCGATTCGGACCCTCCGGCGGTCCGCGAGGCGTTGGATGAGTACGGTGCCCAGAGCGAGTCCGAACGGCAGAACCGAATGGACCGATTGGCCGAATTGCCAGCCCGTCAAGGGTTGGCGGCGCTTGCCAGGCTGGTCCGATTCGAAACCTCGCTGAGGCTCAGTCGCGAGGCGGCGTTGGCGATCATGCGGGGGGCGATGAGTGACGACTTGGGGGTTCGATCGGCGGAGGCCGACAAGATCCTCGACGTGCTCGGCCCCAACCGACGACAGGCTGCCGATTGGCTGCGGGTCTACGTCGAGGACCTTCGGCGAGGGACTTATTCCGCAACCGCCTGGGCCGACCTGATCCATCAGCAGCGTCTGGCTGTCGAATCGGGGACCGATCCGGACATGAACCATCCGATCGTTTTGGAATTGGTGCGGGTCTGTGCGACCCGAGCGATCTCGGCGGGGCGGATCGATGACGCTTTGCAATTGGCTGAAGAGCACCTCGACCTGATCCCACCCGACTCACGGAATCTGATCGACGCTAGCAGTTGGGCGATCGACAATGGCCTGCACCCGTTGGTGCTCAAGCTTCAAGAACTTCATCCCGAACCGTTCGACCGGCAACCGATCCTGCTGTACGCCGCCGCTGAGGCCGTGTTGGCAGTGAATGGCGATTCCGAGGCTGCCGACCGTTTGGCGATGCGGGCGGTGACGATCGATCCGCTGCCCGCGCAGGACAGCCCCGAGGCCGCTGCGCTCTCGCCCAAAGCGATCGAGGAGCGGGCCCACCGCCACCGCGAAACGGGCAAGGGGTTGGAATCGCGTGGCTTGTACCGCTGGGCCGAGAGCGAATATCGCCATATCATCCGGTCGCTGCCACTGACCGCTCGCGTCGCCGCCAACACGCGTGAGGACCTTGCGAAATTGCTCGGAGAGTTGCAACGACATCAGGAGGTCGTCGAGGTGTTGCAACCGATGATCCGACGGGCCGAGGAGGACCAGCAATACGCCCGCGAGATCCAGCGGCAATTGATCGACTTGAACGTGATGCGGTCGAAGATGCTGTATCATCAAGGTCTCGCCCAGGCACAAGGGGCGACCGCGGAGGACCAAGCCGCCGCACGGCGGTCGCTCGTCGCCGCGCTCGATCTGGACCCTCGCAACATCGATATCCTGATCGCCATGTACCGAGTCCCAGGTGACGAAACCTGGCAACAAGACGTGCGACGACAGATCCAGGCTTTCGGCGTGATGTTCGAAAACCTGATCGAGATGAACCAGGCTCAAGCCCAATCACGAGCCCGTTTCGCGAACCCGAACATCCAGTTGTCGGATTGGTACAACCAATACGCATGGCTGATCAGCAACACCGAAGGCGACCTGCGAAAGGCGCTCCAGTACAGCCTCAAATCGCTGGAACTGACCCCGGACATCTCCGCGTTGTTGGACACCTGTGGCCGCTGCTACTTCGCGTTGGGCGACTTCGAAAACGCGATTCTGACGCAGCGTCGGGCGATCAAGCTCGAACCGCACTCGCCGGCGTTGTTGCGGCAATTGGCCGAGTTCGAAGCGGCCGCCGCAGCGGCCGCCAACGGAAAGCCGGCGGCGACAAAATCCGAACCTCCAGGAACCGCCCCGCTGCCCACAGAAGTCGCCCCGACAAGCCCGAAAAATGGAGCGGATGACGGGGAGTGATGATGACGGATGACCGCAGATCGCAACGTCGCTCTCACCAAACCGCGTGATCACGCCGCAATCGCGACAGGGTATCCCCGGTCAGGGTCCACCCCTCGAATCCACGCCCGCAGGCCGGATCGCCTTTTCTCGCTGCCCTGCTCCCAGATGAACGCGTTCGCCGAGGGCGTCACCGGCCGGCAGCCGACAGGTCGGCGCAGACCAGTTCGCGATCGTTCCGGACGAAAACGTGCCGGTTGGCATACGCCGGATGCGCCCAGGTCACCCCGTCGCGGCGTCGCAATTGCTCGGTGGTCGGATCGATCAGTTTGGCGCGGCTGATCTGCCGAAAGCCGCGTGGCGACAAAGCCGCGATGATCAGTTCGCCACGATCGTTGAACATCCAAACTCGGTCGTCATTGCGAACCATATGGATGGTCGCCCACTTGATCGTCGGCACGGCCGAATCGTCCTCCCACACCTGTTCGCCGGTCAACAGGTCGAGGCACCTGAGGATGCCGTTTTCATCCGCCCCGTAGATGTGGTCGTCGATCACCAACGGGGTCGACATCAGGCAATGCAGCGAAGGTTCATCCTGGGTTTTGTTGCTGAGATGCCAAACGGGTGCGACGGAAGGCTCGGCTTGGTCCAGTTGCAGCAGCAGTGACCCCTGATGAACCTCGGAGACCAACAGGTATTCGCGCGCGAGCACCGGCGAAGCGATCCCGATCGGCCAGTGAACCCACGGGAACGGGTGTTCCCAAAGCAAACCGCCATCCTCAGGCTTCAGACCCACAACCCGCTGGCCGGTCCAGACTACCAGCACGCGACGGCCCGCCTGATCGATCAAGATCGGCGAGGAATAGGTCGCTTCGTCGGGCAACGCCTGCCAGAGGGTGTTACCGGTCAAACGATCCAAGGCGACGACACAAGCATCCCCCTCACCACTGATCGGTAGGAAAATCCGCTCGCCTTCGATCAACGGAGATGCCGCGATGCCCCAGTTGGGCATCCGAATCTTGAAATCCTCTCGCAAGTCCCGCTGCCAGCGGACTCGGCCATCGTCCAGTTCCAGACAACTGAGGTGCCCGGCGGCGCCGAGCCCTACGGCGAGGCCGCGATCGACGGTTACCGACGCCCGAGGCCCTGCGGTGTAGCCGATCCCGTCGTATCGCGACGGGTAGGTATGGACCCAAAGCTCACGCCCGGTTTCGGCATCCAAGCACAACACCCGTTCCGTCTCGTCAGGCTCGGTCATTCGGTCCATCACCAACACGCGGCCGTCCGCAACGGTCGGCCCGGAGTAGCCCGCACCGATCGGTACCGACCACCTGCGGGGAATGACTTCATCGACAAATGACTCGATCAACCCGGTCTCATTCCAGATCCCGTCTCGCCCCGGGCCACGCCACTGCGGCCAATCTTCGCCGCGAACGGGAGCGACCATCGCGAAGGTCGCCAGCCCGAAGACGGCGAGAACGAACCGACCCACCAGCGAGTGCCGAGGCGGAAACGGGTGGGACGACAGCAGACAACAGCGCCGTTTGGAGGCCATGATCGAGCCCTGCCTGTGGCAGTGGGTAGGAAACGGACGGGAACGGTTCTTTGCAGGGAGACGGGTTCGAGAGGGAAAAATGTCGCTACCATGATCGGCTCGAACCGGCCCCGCCGCGGTGCCGATCGCCACCGGAGTTGCAACCCTCCTCATTCAACCTTCCTGTCCGGCGAGACCGAATCGATGAGTTCCACGCCTCGTGAAACTTGGCGACGAGCCGACCGAGCCGTACTCCGTCAACACCAGTTGGATCGGCTGAACCGACTGCTTTGTCGGGTCATCTCCGACCACCCATTTTATCGTGAGAAGTACCGTGGTGTCGACCTGCCGTTGGCATCGCTCGACGACTTGCGTCGGTTACCGCTGTTGGAGAAACGCGAGTTGATCGGCTTGGACGGGACGGCAACGATTTGTGGTCTGCCCCACGAGCGGTACGTGCGGATGCACCAAACCAGCGGGACGACGGGTTGTCCGCTGCGACTGTTCGACACCGCCGAGGACTGGGCATGGTGGCTGGAGTGCTGGCAATACGTCCTCGACGCTGCGGACGTGACCGCTGCCGACTCGGCATTCCTGGCCTTCTCTTACGGCCCGTTCATCGGCTTCTGGACCGCCCACGAGGCCTTGACCGCCCGTGGGGTCATGGTGATCCCAGGCGGTGGCATGGACAGCCGCAGTCGCTTGCAGATGATCTGGACCTGCGAACCGACCATCCTCTGTTGCACCCCGACCTATGCACTGCACCTGGCCGGGGTGGCGGAGCGGATGGGAAAGGGGCTTCGCGGCTGCTCCGTCACGCGCATCATCGTCGCGGGGGAACCGGGCGGTTCCATTCCCGAGGTTCGCGGGCGGATCGAAACGGCTTGGGGCGCCCGACTGATCGACCACGCCGGCGCGACCGAGTTGGGCGCGTGGGGCGTTGGCACCCCGGACGGCCGCGGCCTGCGCGTCACCGAATCCGAATTCATCGCCGAGACGCTTTTATCGGATGCCGCTGACCCCCGCGGCCGTCCGGCAGCGAACGGGGAGCTCGCCGAGTTGGTGCTAACAGGACTGGGCCGTTTCGGGGCCCCGGCGATCCGCTACCGCACCGGTGATCTGGTGCGAACGCGTTGTGACACTGCCTCAGACGATCACTTCCTGATTCTCGAAGGCGGGGTGATCGGCCGCGCTGACAGCATGGTGGTGGTACGAGGGGTGAACGTTTTCCCCAGCAGCATCGAGTCGATCGTGCGGCGGGTTGCCGGTGACGCCGAATACCGGGTGATCGAGCGGGAGGAGGATTCGATGACCCAGCTGAGGGTCGAAATCGAACTCGAACCAGGGACGGATACGCAATCCGTGTCCGCCGACTTGCCCACTCGACTTTCCGCCGCCTTCCGTGAAAACTTGGGGTTGCGTATCGACGTGGTCGGGGTTGCCTCGGCCACGCTACCCCGGTTCGAAGCGAAGGCCCGCAGGTGGGTCCGTGAGCACGAGTTGAAACCGACATGAGCTTTCCGACCGCCATCGACCGAGAAGAGAATGGGGACATTCGAATCCTGTGGGACGACGGGCTAGAAGTCTGCTGGCGACCGAGCGAGTTGCGAAAGGCTTGCCCTTGTGCCACTTGCCGCGAGAAAAAGCGCCAACCCGAGCCCGCTGCGGCCCCGCGGGTCCTGCCGGTGATCAGCGCCGCAGAGGCGAAGCCGATGCGGGTCGAATCGATGCGACCGGTCGGCAATTACGCCTACAACCTGGCGTTCAGCGACGGGCACCAGTCGGGGATCTTTTCGTTCGCCCTGCTGCGTCGAGAGACACCCAAATCGCCATGACCGATCGGTCTTGCGGAGCGAGGTTGACCGAGCCGCCGTCTCCCCACAGTTCTTGATAAAATGGGGTGCGGTGAGTCGATCAGGGTCTCACCGGTCTCTTCGCTCCGCGCCTTACCCCTCGCCGAACCCCTCGCCAAACCAAACCGCATGTTCGCTTCTCGACCGATCCCGTGGGGACTCGTCCTGCTGTTCTTCGCCGTCGCTGTAGGAACGCCCATCCGGGCGTTGGCACAAGGCATCGACTTCGCCCATGAAATCGTCCCGATCCTTCGCCAGCACTGTGTCGGTTGCCACGGGGGACGGGAAGCGAAAGGAAGTTTTTCGATCAATACCCGCGAGCTGATCGTGCAGTCGGGGTACGTGGAGGTCGGGCAGCCGAGCGAATCTCACCTGATCGACCTGATCCTGTCGGAGGACGCCGATGCTCAGATGCCACCGGCGGACAACCCCCGGGTCAGTGTCGCGGAACGGGAAACCTTGCAGCGCTGGGTCGCCGCGGGTCTGCCGTGGGAAGCTGGCTTCAGCTTTGCCGGCGCCACCTACGAACCTCCCTTGTTGCCGCGGCGTCCCGAGCTGCCGCCTGCGGTAGAGGGCCGCGAAAATCCGGTCGATCGGATCGTGGACGCGTATTTTCAGGAACGTGGGATCGAGCGCCCCGCGGGGCTGGATGACGCGGCATTCCTCCGCCGCGTTTCGCTCGATCTGGTCGGGCTGTTACCCGAACCGGAGACGTTGCGGGCGTTTTTGGCGGACACTTCGCCCGACAAGCGTGAGCGAATGATCGATCACCTGTTGGGCGATTCGATCGGCTACGCCGACCATTGGCTGACCTTCTTCAACGATCTGCTCCGCAACGACTACAGCGGCACGGGATTCATCACCGGCGGCCGCAGCCAGATCAGCGGATGGTTGTACGAAGCGTTGGTGACCAACCAGCCGTTCGACGAGTTGGCGCGAGACCTGATCGCGCCGCCGACGGCTGCCAGCCGGGGTTACATCGATGGGATTCGCTGGCGGGGCGAGGTCAGCGCCGGGCAGACGGTCGAGATCCAGTTCGCTCAAAGCGTCGCGCAATCGTTCCTGGGAATCAATTTGAAGTGCGCTTCGTGTCACGACAGCTTCATCGACCGCTGGACACTGGACGAAGCCTTCGGCTTGGCTGCCGTTTACTCCGAACGGCCGTTGGAGATCCATCGCTGCGATAAACCGATCGGCAAGCAGGCACAGGCGGCCTGGTTGTTCCCCGAGCTGGGGCAAGTCGACCCGGCAGCCGTAAGGGACGAACGCCTGCGTCAGTTGGCAGGGCTGCTGACCCATCCCGACAACGGCCGATTTTCCCGGACGATCGTCAACCGACTCTGGTATCGGCTCATGGGACACGGCGTGGTACATCCCCTGGACGCGATGCAGTCCGAACCGTGGAACACGGATCTGCTCGACTTCCTGGCGGCCTACCTCACCGAACACGACTACGACTTGAAGGCGGTTCTGCGTCTGATCGTTACCTCCCATAGCTACCAGTCCCAAAGTTTGGTCGAGGAATCGGAACCGGTGGGCGATTACGTTTTCCGCGGCCCGTTAGCGCGGCGGCTGACCGCCGAGCAATTCATGGACGCGGTTTGGCAGGTCACCGGTGCGGGGCCGCTAACGATGGACGCGCCGATAATTCGCGCGGTCTTGAATGAAGTCCCCGCAGCCGATCGCCCGTTGACGGCGGAATGGATTTGGGGCGATTCGGCGGCTGACGGCCAACATCCCGAGGCGGGCGAAACGCTGGCCTTTCGTAAAGTTTTCGAACTCGACGGGCCGGTCGCCCGTGGCGGGGCGGTGATCAGTTGCGACAACGTCTTTCGGTTGTACGTCAACGGTCGCGAGGTGATCGGCGGCGACGATTGGGAGCAACCGCAAGCGATCGCACTGCACCCCTTGCTGCGAAAGGGCAAGAACGAATTCGTCATCATCGGATCGAACGGGGGTAAAAATCCCAATCCCGCCGGTTTGTTTTGCGAAGCGCGGCTGGTCATGGAATCGGGTGCCGAAGTCTTGATCGCGACGGACTCCTCTTGGGAGTTCAACCCCCGCGTGCCGAACGGGCGAGAGGGACGATTGGGCCCGATCCCGGGGCCTTGGAAACCGGCCGTCGTCATCCCGGGTTTGGAGGTCTGGCAGCACGCGATCGAAACCCATGCCGCGCCGCGATTGGCGCAAGCGACCAGCGGCAACGTGCCGATGGTTCGAGCCTCGCTGATGAAGAATGATTTCTTCATGAAGTCGCTCGGTCGGCCGCTGCGGGACCAGATCGTATCGATGCGTCCTGCGGACTGGACGACCCTGGAAGCGATCGACCTGTCCAACGGCGAAACCCTGGCGATGGCCCTCCGTCGCGGGGCTCAGCGACTGATTGATCGCGATTGGCCACAGCGGGCAGACCTGGTCCAACACGTTTTTCAGTTCGTGCTGGGCCGTTCGGCAGAAGCGGGAGAACTGGAAGCGGCCGACGAGTTTCTCGGCGACCAACTGACCGAACAAGGTCTCGAGGATTTCCTGTGGGCGGTCTTCATGACCCCAGAGTTTTTGCTGATCCGCTAGCTAGCTAGCGGCAGATGTTCCCCCCGTGGTCGGTCCACTGGCTTGCCCTTGCGCCGCCTGCGTCGGTCCCGATGAATTCGGCCCGCGATAGCTGCCTGATGCTTGATGGATCATGCCCGCGGCGCCGCTACACCGGCCACCCGGTCATCCGACGGACCGCAGGCCGAGCCGGACCTGACCCGCTGCCGGGATCGGGGTACAATGAAAGGACCTTCTTTCCCATCGCCGGACCGCCTCTCATGCCCTTTGAAATCGACCCCGCCGCCCCCGAAGTGATCGTTCGTCGGGACTTCGTCAAACGGTTGTCAGCTGCCGCGTTGGCAGCTTGGGGTTGCTCGGGGCCGCGGGAACTGCGGGGCGAGGAAGCGATGGCGGTCGAGCATCCGCCGGCCACCGCCGACGCCTGCATCCTGCTATGGATGGGGGGCGGCATGGCCGCCCCGGACACGTTCGACCCCAAACATCACGTGCCTTTTCGAGCAGGCTTGCCGGTCGAGGAGATGCTCAGCACCTTCCCCTCGATCCCGACTGCGGTCAGCGGCTTGGAGATCTGCCAGGGGTTGGAACAGATCGCTCAGGTGATGGACCGTGCCACCCTGATCCGCTCGGCCGTGCAGGCCGATTTGGGCAGCATCCTGCACTCTCGCCATCAATACCACTGGCACACCGGATACGTACCGCCGCAGACGGTCGCCTGCCCCCACCTGGGATCATGGGCCGCCAAAGTGTTGGGGCCACGAAACCCGGTGATGCCGGCCTTCATCAACATCGGCCAACGGTTGGAAGGCGTCGGCGAAAGCGAAGAGCTGAAGGCATTCACGACCGCCGGTTTTTTTGGCAGCGAGTACGGGCCGATGAATCTGCCATTTCCCGAAGAAGCGGCTCGGTCCGTTCGCCCACCTGGTTCGATGACCCAGGATCGGTTCGTCAACCGCGACCGGTTGTTCCGTCGGCTGATCGACGAAAGCCCCAACCGCAACCGGTTGAGCGAGTACCAGCGGGATTCGATGCTGCGGGCGATGGACAACGCCTACCGCCTGCTCAGTTCCGAAGATCGTCAGGCATTCGATATCGGGCTGGAACCGGAAACGAGCCGCCAGGCCTACGACGTCAGCCACTTCGGACGCGGCTGCTTATTAGCCCGTCGGCTGGTCGAAGCCGGGGCCAGGTTCGTTGAGGTCACCACGGAGTACGTCCCCTTCCTGCACTGGGACACACATGCCGACGGACACCAGACCGTCGCTCGGATGCACCGAGAAATCGATCAGCCGATCGCTCGCTTGATACTCGATTTGGAATCCCGTGGCCTGCTCGATCGTACGCTGGTCATCATCGCGTCGGAGTTTAGCCGAGACGCACTGATCGAAGGCGTTCCCGGTTCGACCGCGGTCGACCAGGCGACGGCAAAAGTCGACAACGTCACCGAGATGAAACATTACGGGCTGCATCGCCACTTCACCGGCGGGACCAGCGTGGTGATGTTCGGAGGGGGAATGAAACGAGGCTTTGTCTATGGCAAGACCGCGGATCAACGCCCCCTGATCGCGGTCGAAAACCCGGTGTCCATCACCGACCTGCACGCCACCATCTTGACGGCATTGGGGATCAGCCCCGCGACCGGATTCGACATCGAGGGACGGCCGTTTTACGTCACTCAGGATGCGAAGGGGCGGCCGGTTCAAGAGCTCTTCGCCTGATCCGTGGCTTCCCCGCTTTCTTCCCGGCGACCACACGGCCTCGTCGGGTTCCCGTTTCGCCCCCTTCCTTTCCGCTCGAGATCCCTTCATGGGTTATGACGTTTATGGTGTCGGCAACGCTTTGGTCGATGTTCAGGCGAGGGTCAGTGACGCCTTTGTGGAGCAACTTGGGCTCGACAAGGGGATCATGACGCTGGTGGACGACGAGTCACAACAACGAGTTCTGACGCAGCTGGATGGCATCCCGTTGCACCGTTCGGCGGGCGGCTCCGCGGCCAACACGGTTGTCGGCTTGGCCGAATTGGGCGGCACGGCCGCCTTCGCCGGAAAGGTTGCCGATGACGAGGTCGGACGGCTGTTTTTGGATGAACTGATGAGCCTGGGGATCGACTACCGGGTCGCCCAGGTGGCCACGGGCCAAACGGGCACCTGCGCGGTGCTGATCACCCCCGATGCCCAACGGACGATGCTGACGAACCTGGCCGTGTCGATCAGCCTGTCAGCCGCCGACATCGACGAACAGATGATCGCGCAGTCGAAATACGTCTATGTCGAAGGTTATTTGCTCACCGGCGAATCGACCCGCGCCGCCGCCTATCGCGCGATGGCCGTCGCCAAAAGCCGAGGTGTGAAAGTCGCCTTCAGCGCCTCGGACCCGTTCTTGATCGACCTGCATCGGGAGGAGATTTGGGAACTGATCACCGGCCCGGTCGACCTGTTTTTCTGCAACGAGGAAGAGGCGAAGAGCTTGACGGGTAGCCAGGACCCGGTCGCCTGCGCCGCGATGATTCACGAGCACGCCGAAAATGTCGCGCTGACGCTCGGATCGAAAGGTTCCATCCTGATGCACGGCGGGGAAACGATTCCGATCGAAGGGGTCGCGGTCGACGCGATCGACACGACCGGCGCCGGCGACATGTATGCCGGAGCGATGCTGTATGGGATCACGTCCGGCATGTCATGGCACCAAGCCGGCCATCTCGCGTCGCACGCCGCGGCCCGGGTGGTCGCCCAGATGGGAGCCCGACTGGAAACTAAGTTCCGTCCGCAAGAGGTGCAGGAATTGATCGCGGGCATCCGCTAGGCCGATCGCAACACCACGGCATTCGCCACACCCTGACTGGTATGGGCTAGAACCAGGACGGCATCCTTCGTGAGCGGCGTCGGGGTTGAGCGGAATCGAGATTCCCAGCCTTTGGGAGCGGTTCCGCGAAATTGCGATGGCGGCACCTGGCGGTGGGTCAGGGCCAGGACACCCGTGATCAGGTGGATCGCTGCCGTTCCAGCGCCGCAATGCCCGATCGACGCGATCGGCATCACGAGGGGTGCGGCGGGAACCGTTCGTTCGAGGGCCTGGCGTTCCGCCGCATCACGCAGAGGATCGCCCATCCCGTGGGAAACCACCAACCCGATCGCCTCGGGCGTCAAACCCGCTTGGTCGAGTGCGCCGGTGATGGCGTTGGCGATCGCCGCTTCCGATCCCCGCTGGCCGCTGTGTGGGGCAAAAAATCGAGACACCCCTGCGGCGATCACGGCGAGCGGCTTGACTCCCCGTCGTTCCGCCGCGCTCGCGAACTCAAGGACCATCGCCCCGGCAGCCTCACCCCCAACGACACCGACGGCTTCCGTGGCGTGAGGGCAACAGGAATTCTCCAACGGATCGACGACCTCGGGAACCGGAAAATCGCCGCGGTAGACCAACCGCGTTGAATCGATCATCGTGCCCGAACCGCCACAAATCACCACATCGGCAATCCCGCGTCGCAAGACCGATACCGCCTCGATCAAGGCCGAGGTGATCGAAACGTCGCCGGCGAGAATCGTGTTGTTGGCCCCTAAGGCCCCGATCGAGATTCCGACGTGGCAAGCGGGCATGTTGGGAAGATACTTAAGCATCCACAACGGCATGATGTTTCGCATCGCCGCATCGCCAAAACGATTCAGTTGATACTCGCCACGCTCATCGCGAGACTTTTCCATCGCGTCATGAAGTTCTGAACTCGGGCCATACAGCATTTCGCTGCCAAAGACGGTCGCCACCCGGTCGGGTGCCAGGTCGCCTTGACGGACCCGCTCACCCAAACCGCATTCGTCCATCGCCAACGAAGAAGCGGCGAATGCGGTTTGTAGTTCCCGCGACATCACTTTGAGCGCCTTGCGGGGGCGGACAAAATCCTCGCCGACGAAATCGACAATGGGCGCTCCCAGCCAAGCACCGGGCAGCGGCAAGGACCGCCAATCGGGGGCCGGTTTCGGCCCATCATCCGTACGTCGCTCCAGCGAACCGATCGCGGTCAACGACCGGCTTAATGATTGCCAGTAGGATTCGGCGCCGATCCCGACGGCGGTGACCGGGCCAACTCCGGTAACGACCACATCGGAGGATCGGGGCATATCCGAATCGCGACTTGAAGGACCAGAAACAAAGCTCCAGAGGACCGGTTACAGTATGCAAAGCCCATCCGACGGCGAAACCCCTGAAGCCGAAAAAGGGGCACGAAAGTGGGCACTGCGGTACGGTCGTGGCGATGGTTGTGGAAAACGTCGCCACCTAGTTACCCGCGCCGACTAGCGGGCTTGGTCGGTCTTGGATTGATCCCCGGGCGCGTCATCGTGCATCGCCTGAGGGATCGCGGGGGCGTCCTTCGTCCCCAAGACGCTGTGATAAACCGCGAACTCCGCCGAGTCGGCTTCTTTCTTCTCCACCGGAGAATCCGTGATCTGAGCCTCTGCAACGATCACTTCGAGCACCTTTCGCTCGATGATCTGGTTCCGCAAAGCATCCATCTGGCCCGACTTTTCCAGTCGAGCCCGAACCCGCCGAACGGGCTCGTCGCTCTGGCGAGCGATCAGTTCCAATTCCGCGTCGTAATCTGCGGGGTCCGCGTCGATCTTTAACTCTTCGGCGATCTGCTCGAGGATAAAGTGCTCCCGGAGCGACAATTCGGTCGACGCCTGGGCGTTTTGGCGACTGGCGTTCACAATCTTGCGGATGTCGTCCTCCGAAAACCCGTTGCGACGCAGTTCCAGCACCTTCCGTTGCAATTCGCGGGCCGTCTGCCGACGGACCAAATCGGGCGGCAATTCGAAGTTGGCGGACCCGGCCAGCAGTTCCACAACGGCCTGACGCACCGCTTGTTGTTGGCGGTACTCCACCTGACGTTGCAGGCTCTGTTGAATGAACTCGCGGAGCTCCTCTTCCGAATCGAAATCACCCAGCTCTTGCAACAGCGAAGGGGTGAGTTTCGGCAGGAGCTGCCGCTGGACTTCGATCACGCGGAACACGGCATCCACCTCTTTGCCGCGGAAATCCTCGTCATCGGCATTCGCGGAGATCAACACCTTCGCTTGGCGAGTTTCCCCTTCGGTGGCGCCGGTCAGCACTTCGCCAAAGTTCGCACAAACCCCATCCGAGAAGCTCAAACGGTCCGTCAAAGGCGTTTGCATTTCCTCCAATTCAGACAACACCCGTCCGTCTGCTTCAAAAACGGCCGACAGCAACAGTTGATCGTCCTTGGCAGCCGGGCCGTCCACCGCATCGACTTCACCGTACCGTGCCAAGACCCGACGGATCGCTTCGTCAACATCCTCCGCGGACGTTTCTTCCACCGGGCGGGTCAGCCTCAACCCCTTCCACTGCGGCGTCGGGAACTCGGGCCGGACTTCGACGGAAAATTGGAAAACGAAATCACCCTCGTCCGGCAGGACGACCGCATTGAAGTCGAAGTTCGGCTCACTGATCGCAGAGAAAGGCTGTGTTTCGGTGACTCGGGACAGACTGTCCATCACCAGAGCACCCTTCACCTGCTCGACAACCCGTTCCTTGAATTGCTTTTCAACCAGTTTGCGGGGAGCCCGACCGGCCCGGAATCCGGGCACCTGGGCTTCGGGTACCAGATCGTCGTAGGCCTTCTTGAGGTACCGCTCGATTTCGCCCCGCGGGATCGTTACGAGCACCTCCCGCAAGCAAGCCTCCGGACTTTGATAAGTCACTTCTAACTGAAGAGGGGTTTCCTCGGGGGCAGCAGTGTCGGCGGCTTCAGACGTGGACATCCGGGTGGCAACCTTGGGGGAGGGAGGCTTGTGAAGAGCGGCTGATGGGATTCGAACCCACGACAACAACGTTGGCAACGTTGTGCTCTACCAACTGAGCTACAGCCGCTGGAGAGAGCGGAAATCCGGTGGAAACGACCTCTTCCCTAAACAAATGGGGACAAATGCAGCCGCTGACCAACGATCTCCAAAGCAAGAGCGTACGAAGATAACGCTTGGGCTGCCGACTTGGCAAGTGCGAGTCGAAGGCGTTCGCGCGATTTTTTCGTCGAACGCGAGCGGGCCGGATCAGCCGTTGACGATCCGACCATTTTGGGATCGGTCGGGACACCCAGCCGCCGGCCCCACATTCGGCCAATCTTCGTCCTCAGCTCCGCTTTATCGGAACTTTATCGCCAAACAATGACTCAAAGTCTGCAAATTGTTCGTATCAGACCCTCCTTCCGGGCCGGCCCCGTTGCCGATCACCTCGAAAATCACAAACACCTCAGACCACCCAAATACCCCAAACCACAAAGATTTGCGGGTTTGTCGTCGGCAACTATACTCGACTACGCGTGGGAAAAGCCGTGTTTGCGGAACCGTTTTAGCTTGATTTTCTCGTCTTTCTCGCCATTCGGCAGCCCACGAAGGGCCGTTTGAGCGACGTCGGACGCCGATATTTCCACCTTTTTGTCAGCCGAGCCCTGCGACCGAGGCGGGGAAGGCAATCGCATCTTCGGGTAGTCTTCATGGTCTTGCGAAACCGACTGCGTCAACAACCGTCCGGGACGGCTCAGAGACAGCAAAAGCGGCGTCATTTGCTCGAAACGCTCGAGCCGAGGCAGCTTCTGGCCGGTCCGCAACTGATCGGGATCCAGCCCAACGAGGGCGCGTTGATCGATGACGGGGCGGTTCGCACGGTGGCGCCTCGTTCCTTGACTTTCCGGTTTGACGAAGCGCAGCGGATCGATCCGTCGACCGTGGATGGGATTCGCATCACCCGAGCTGGCTCTGACGGCGTCTTCGGTACGGCCGATGACGTCCGCATCGAGCCGGGCTTGGTGACGCTGGGCGACATCAGCCAAAACGAGGTTGTTGTCCGCTTTGCCGAAAACCTGCCGGACGATCATTACCGGATCGATGTATTCGCGTTCGATGACCCCAGCCAGGGGATCGTCGCGTTGCGAAACGAAAACGGCGAGGCATTGATCCCGCAGTCGGCGGGGGCGCGAGGCGATTCGATCCATTTCCGCCTGAATCTAGGCGCTTTGGTGGAGGCGGTCGTCCCTCAACCGGTGGTTCGGCTGGCCGACGGATCGCTGCAACAGCGTCGCGATGAAATCCTGGTCTATTTCAATGAAGACGAATTGTTCGTTGAAAACGACCCGGCGACCGGTTTGCCGACTGCCAGATCGGCCGAAAACCCCCGTTTCTACCAGTTGCTGCTAACACAAGACACGGTCAGCACGGCGGACGACACGCTCTATTTCCCTGAGCGGGTGATCTACGATCCGGCCACCCACACGGCTCGACTGATCTTCGAGACGGACATCAATGAGCTGCCTGGACGGGATGGTCAGCCTGGGGTGGCACTGAGTGGCGGGACGTTCCGGTTGCGAATCGGTTCGGCGGTCGACGAGCGGAGCCAGTTGATCCTGGCGCCGGAGCGATTGGCGGTGGGCCCCCAGGTGGGCGACACGTTGACCACCGCGCTCGATCTGACCGGCCAATTCGCCAATTCGACCAATTCGACGAGCAGCCTGATTCTGGAAGGCTCGATCATTCCGGTTCCGTTCCAGATCCAATTGCCGGGTGGTTCGAGCGACCCGGGTCGGGTAACCCTGCCGGAGATCGCCGGTGGTGGTTTGTTGCAGACGATCAACGCCAATTTCGGACCGGACACCACCTTTGGCGTGACCGAGATCGCCTACAACTTCCAGAGTGTCTATGCGGAGGTGGGTGGCAGCGTCTTGCTGAACCAGATCACGAATCGCCAACGGACTCGGATTCGCGAGGCGCTCGATCTGTGGTCGAACTATTTGGGCGTCCAGTTCCGCGAGACGGCGAGTGAGGGGATCACCTTCGCCGTCGGCAACCCGACGGCCCTGCCAACGCTCGGTTTGCAAACGTCGACGGCGCAAGTTCGTAACGTGCTGAATGCCGCGGTGCGGATCGACCCGACCTTCACCAACTCGGCGATGGTGTTCAGCAACGAGACTCAGTTCAGCACGGCTTATGGTGAGGACTTTTTCCGTAAGTCGATGGCCGGGATCGGCTTTTTGTTGGGTCTGGAACAATCGACCGAGTTGACGCCCCAATCGTTGATGTCGTTGAGCAACGCGTTCCTCAACCAGACCATCAACCCGACGCTGGCCAACGGTCAGGTCAACTTGACCCAACTGCGAGACTTGGAGCCGTCGTTCCCGGGCAATTTGGATATCCTTCACGGCCGGCATGTTCATCGTCCCGACAGCATCGACGTCGATCTGTATCGCTTTGAGGTCAATTTGGGCGAGGGGAATCGCCAAGGGACTTTCACGGCGGAGACGTTCGCCGAGCGACTGCCCGATTCGAGCTCGCTCGATGCGGCTTTGCGTCTGTTCCAGGAAACGCGAGCCGGTTTGACGACCGACCTCGGTTTGGGATCCGGGTTGTCCTTGAATTTGACGGCCGTCCAAGCGGGCAGTTTGGGGAATCGAGCCCGCATCGACTTCATTCGAACCAACGGCAACGAGATCGTGATCCTCCAGCGATTCGATTCGCTCGGCAACCCGGTCCCCAACAGCATCGAAATCCAGGTCCCGCGGGCCACGACCGCCACGCCGATCACGGCGGAGGATTTGGTCGAGGCGATCAACAACGACCCGTTTGCCAGCCAACTGTTCTTTGCCGAATTGGTCTTGGGGTCCGGAGCGACCGACATTCGCGGCGGGGTTTTGGATCGACCGCTGATCCTGTCCGGTGGCGGGATCACGGAATTGGCGAGGAACGACGATTACTTTAGCAACGACTCGCGATTGACCGCGTTGTTGGGCAACGGGATTTACTACATCGGCGTCGCGTCGAGTGGCAATGACGCGTACGACCCGCAACTGACCGGCAGCGGCTACGGCGGTAGGACCCAGGGCGACTACGAGTTGGCGCTCAAGTTCGAGCCTCAGGTCGGACAGGTCGACACGATCCGGGACAGGGACAGCGACCGAGTGGGGGTTCCTGGGACCGCCTTGGACGGCAACGGCGACGGATTGCCCGGCGGTGCGAAGAATTTCTGGTTCCAGACCCGCTCGCTCGATCGGTTGATGGAGGTCACCGTCAACGGGGCGGCGATCCAGCCCGGCCAGACCTTCACGCTGGTAGGTGCCAACGGGGCCTCGCGGCGGTTCGAGTTCGTCCCGTTGATCCAGGGGGCGGTCCCGACCCCGGGCAACGTGGCGATCCTTTACAACCCCGGAACGAGCGGCAATCCGTCTTCCGCCGCGGTGTTGGCGAATTCGATCCGTTCGGCCATCAACCAACCGTCGGTCCGCACTGCGCTCGGCATCGACGCGTTGACCACGGACCAGGACGACGTGATCCGCCTGCGTGGCGAACGATCGGTTTCGTTCAGTGAAAACTTCCGGGGGATCAACCTGTTCGGTCGCACCGTCTTCGTCGACAAGCTGGCGGGCGTCCAAGCCGACGGCAGTTTGGCGAGGCCGTTCAACAACATCGCCAACGCGGCCGTCCCGAATGCTTTCGGGTCGGTGTCGCCGGGCGACATCGTTCGGATCATCGGCAATGGCGGCCAAGACGGCGACGTTTCGACGTTGAACGACAATTTCGCTTACAAGATCGGTACCGCGGAAACCGGTGGCGGCAGCCTGGAGGACGGGCGCAATCTGCTGGTCCCGCAAAGCGTCACCGTGATGATCGATGCCGGTGCGGCACTCAAGCTGAGGAACTCGGCGATCGTCGTCGGCAGCACCAGTCTGCTGGCCGACCGCAGCGAAGGGGTGCTACAGATCCTGGGGACGCCGCGGCTGGTGGACCTGCGAGACCCGATCTTCGACGGCACCACGGTGGTCGACGCCGGGGTCGACTTGACCGGCAATTCGGGCAAGGTGGTGCTGACCAGCACCCGAGATCGGTCGGTCGACACGGCAGCGGTGAACACGAGCCTGCAACCGGGCGGTGGCAATTGGGGCGGTATCCTGTTCCGCCGCGATCTGGACCAATCGTTGGGACGGTTCGATCTGGAAGATGAAGGGATCTTTCTGCAGACGGTCAATCATGCCGACATCCGCTTCGGTGGCGGCAGCAACCTGTTGATCGAATCGGTCCAACAGTCCGTCAACCCGATTCAAATGGTCGACTTCCGGCCGAACGTGACCTTCAACCGGCTGACCCAGAACGCCGGGGCGGCGATGAGCGCTTCGCCCAACAGCTTCGAGGAGACCAGTTTCCAGGCCCCGCGATACCAGCAGGCCGCTCCGTTCACCGCCGATTACGGACGTGTCGGTCCGGACATCAAGAACAACCTGCTGAGCGGGAACAGCATCAACGGGCTGTTCATCCGGGCCGAAACGGCTTCGGACGCCCCCCAGAAGCAATTGACCGTCGCCGGTCGCTTCGATGACACCGACATCGTTCACTACATCGCCGAGAACGTGATCATCGCCGGGAACCCGGGCGGATCGCTGCAGGACGGCTTCCGCCCCAGCCTGGCGGACGTCGCCGGCCTGAACATCCCCGGTGGGGGCGTGTTGCCGGCCGGCGAGTACCACTATCAGCTGACGCTGGTCGACCGCTACGGCTTCGAGTCGCTCGCGGCCGCGTTGCCCTCCGGCAGCGTGCTAGCGACCGACAGCGCCGCGATCGAACTGTTCAACCTGCCGGCGGCTCCGTCCGGTTCCGATTACGTCTCACGGCGGTTGTACCGCCAGGCTCCGGGAGAAAGCGACTTCTTGCTGGTCGGTGAACTCGACGCCTCGGCGTCTCGCTTCATCGACGACGGCCGGCGTTCGGGAGTCGCCCTCGATTTGGATCGGCTCGGTATTCGCGGACGCCTGAACGCGTCGCTGGTGATCGACCCCGGCACCGTCGTGAAGCTTCGCGGGGCGAGAATCGAACTGGGGCAGGGCACGCAACTGTTGGCCGAAGGATTGCCGGGATTGCCGGTCGTGTTCACCAGCGTCGCGGACGACCGATACGGCGCTGGCGGTTCGTTCGACACCAACAACGACGCCTTGACGGCCGGGGGTGGACTGGCCCCGCAGCGTGGCGATTGGGCGGGGATTTATGCCGGTCCCAAGTCGCATGTCAGCCTCGACAACGCCGTGCTCGCCTACGGCGGGGGGCTCAGCCTGATCGAGGGCGGTCAGAGCAAGGCGTTTTCCACGCTCGAACTGCAACAGGCCACCGGTCGCGTCGTCGATTCACGGTTCGAATTCAACGCCAACGGACAGGGCGGGGCCGGTCCGGTAGGCCGCAACGGGCGGTTGGGCAACACGCCTTCGACGATTTTCGCCCGGTTCACGCAGCCGGTCTTGGTCGGCAACGAGTTTCTGGAAAATCGCGGCCCGATCATCGACATCGACAGCGACTCGTTCACTGCCGAGAACGTCACCGACTTGGGGCGTCAAACCGGGCCGCTAAGTCGCTTGTCGGAACTGGACGACAACCACGGCCCGTTGGTCCGTCGCAACACGACGCAGAGCACCCCGAGCGATAGCGCCGCCCAGCGTCAGATCAACGGGATGTACGTCCGTGGCGGCGTGCTTTCGACATCGAGCGTTTGGGACGACACCGACATCGTTCACCTGGTGTTCGATACGATCATCGTCGGCAACCAGGTTTCGGGGGGCGAGTTGCGGCTGCAGAGCCGACCGGACGAAAGTTTGGTGGTCAAGCTCGCCGGGGGCGGCAACCAGACCAGCCCCACGGTGGGAACCGGCTTCACGGCGACCGGCTCGCCCAGTTCGATCGAGGACCGAATTGGCGGTACGATTCACGTCGTCGGGTTGCCCGGCGCCCCGGTGGTGATGACCAGTTTCTTGGACGATACCGTCGGAGCAGGCCGCCGGTTGGACGGCACCCAACAGAACGACACCAACGGCGACGGCTTCGGCAGTCGCCCGAGCCCCAACGATTGGCGTGGGTTGTACTTCGACGAGTTCAGCAACGACCGGAACGTGGCGGTCATCCTCGAACAGGAATTGGCCACCGAGGTCGCCCCGGGCCTGAACGGCACCGTCGACAACGCCCAATTCCTCGGTGTTCTGGCGGAGAACCAAATCGCCAGCGACGATCGTCTGCGGCTGGGCTTCGAGGTCCACGGCTTCCTCAGCGGACCGACCGACATCGACACTTACAGCTTCGACGGCGTCGCCGGTTCGCGGGTCTGGATCGATATCGACCACACCAGCATCGGCTTGGATAGCGTCGTCGAGTTCCTCGATTCCGACGGGAACGTTCTGGCGCGGTCGCAGAACAGTTTCGCCGAAGCGGACGACCCGAGCCTGATCGCGGTGAACGGAACCACCTTGGCGGGCAAGGTCGGCTCGCTGAAACAGTTCGAAGGCTCGTTCGAAGATCCGGGTGCGTTCGGCTTGTACCAGGACTTCGGTTCGATCAATCCGCGGGATGCCGGGCTGAGCGTGGTGTTGCCGGGGGCGACCGGCGCCCGCAGCATCTACTACCTGCGGGTCCGCAGCGGCTCGGTCAATCCCGCTGACGCGGCCGGCGGGTTGACCAATGGCAGGTATTCGCTGCAGGTCCGACTGCAAGAAGGGCAAGAGTTTCCCGGCAGCGTCGTGCGGTTCGCCGACATCCGTTACGCGAATCATGGGATTCGCCTCCGCGGCCTGCCGGGCCAATCGCCACTGCTGGGCGAAGTGAGAGAGGTCGAGGGTGGGGGCGCAAGCAACAATTCGTTGACCGGAGGCGCCACGCTGCTCGATCGGCCGCAGTACGCCGGCAACCTGGCCTCGACGCCCCAAGGGCAATTGAGCATCGCGGGGGCGTTGTCGAGTGCGGCCGACATCGATTTCTACCGCATCGACGTCAACTTCCCGGGCGGATCGCTAGGCCAATTGTTGCAAACCGCGGTGTTCGATCTCGATTACGCGGACGGATTCAGTCGGCCGGACACGAACCTGAGCGTCTTCTACAGCCCGACGACGAATCCCAACAACGCCCGTTTGGTTCTGTTCGGCTCGGGGAGCAACATCGCCGACGATCAGGCCAGCCCGCTGGGTGGCGAGGTCGGCGAACTGCTGTCGCGGGGTTCGGTTGCCGGGGGCGACCCGTTCATCGGACCGATCGGTTTACCTCAGGGCACCTATTTCGTGGCGGTAACAGCCGCGAATCGCGTTCCGACCGTGCTGAGCGGCGATTCGGTCCGCCGCGAACCGCTCGATTCGGTGTTGCGGATCTTCGAGGACCGAGTCGGGTCCGTCGGGGGCTCGACAGCCGCGGCGCCTCGTGAAGGGGCCTTCTTCGCCCCAGGCGATTTGGTCGACGGGTGGTCGACGACGACGGCGCGGTCCAGCGCGGTCGCCGCGACCTTCAACAGTTCACGTCCCACACAAGCGGGCAACCAGTCGTACCGCTTCAACCCGGCCGACGGCAGCGGTTCGATTCAATCGGTGAACTTCGATTTGGCCGGCTATTCCGCGGCCGATTTGCCGCGACTCTATTTCGACTACTTCCTCAGCCCCGGGGCGGGGGATTCGGTCCAAATCACCGCGACCAGCGACCAGTCGCCCAACCCGGTGACGTTGGTTCCCGGCGGCGGGGCAGGACTCGTGGGCGACTCCCAGTGGCGGCAACAAGTCGTGTCGCTGGCTCCTTTGGCGGGGCAGACCGGGATCCGCATTCAGGTCAACTACAACAGGGTTGGCGCGACGGGCGAAGGGCTCTACCTCGACAACCTGATCGTCGGCTTTGCCGAACGTGGCGAGATGGTTTTGGGCGCGGGTATCGGCCAAGCCGATTTCACCTTCGGATTTGGTGGCCAATCGGGTGAGTATCAACTGGAAGTCCGCCAGGCGTCCGACTACCTCGTGCCGACCGGGGGGCTCAATCAGCCGGTCCGGACGTTCGACACGAACGACCGCTTGGCTCGCCAAGTCACGTTGGTCGCCCCGTCTGCGGCCCAACTCGAAAACGGCGACCGATTCACACTCGGCGACGGCAAGTCGTCATTGATCTTCGAGTTTGCCCTAGCTGGCCAGGCCAATCCGGGCTTCACCCCGGGCGTGATCCGGATCACCTACCAGGCGGGCGAATCGGCGACCCAAATCGCTCAACGACTGATCAACACGATCAACGGCACGGTGGTCCAAACCAGCCTCAAGCTGCAAGCCTCACCGGCGTCCAGCAATCAGTCACTCGTGGCGACCGACGCTCGTGTCAACCTGCACGGGATGGCGACGGGCAGCTTCCAGTCGGTGGCGTCCGTAGCCGACGCGCCGCAAAACCTGGAGGCCGTCGCACGTCCGGGTGGCGGTCGCAACGTCCAGTTGGCGGCGATCGTGCATAACGCCTTCGGCGACCGCAACGCGGTGCGTACTCAGGGCCAGGTGATCGTGGACAGCAACCGGGTCAGCTACTCGCATTCGATCGGGATCTGGTCCGAACCGACGGCGCGTCAAACCGACCCGCGGGACAGCCAGTTCAGCTTCGTCAGCACCGCGCCGCCGGTCGGCAGCACCGGCAGCGGGGTTCCGATGAACCTGCCGACGCTGAACGATTCGGTCATCGGTGGGATCGTGCCCGGGATCGTCGTGGTCAACAACATCATCGATCAGGCCGGCTTTGCCGGGATCAAGATCGACGGCCAGACACGCCCGTTGGTGATCGAAATCCCACAGAGCCGAAACATCGCGGACGGTCACGTGATGGTCCTCGATGCCGCCGGCACCCGGGTCGTTTTCGAGTTCGACGACCTCGGCGGCGGAGCGACCAACACCGGTGGCAGCGGGCAGATCGGTGGCGACGGCTTTGCCGACGGACACATCCCGATTTATTACCGCCAAATCAACTCGACGGGTGCGTACCCGGCGGGTGGCCGAACCCTCCCCAGCACCGAAACCGAGATCCTGGTCGGGATGCAGCAGGCCATCAACGGCAGCATCCTGGTGACCAACGACCTGACCGGCTTGGTGCGGGCCACGATCGGCCCTTCGGTCTTGTCGCCGCCACCCGATCCGACCGATCCGCTGGCCGTCCAACGGTTGGCGCTCTATGTCGAAGGGGCCACCGGCGCCTATTTCAGTAGCGCCTTCCAGAAAACCGGTGGCGGCTTCCCCACGGCCCAATTGGCTCCGGCCCCCGAAGCCCCGCAGCCGTTCGCTCGGGTGGTCAACAACACGATCTATGGCAACGACGGGACCGAAGCGCAGTTTGCTCAGCCCGCGACCGCCGAACCGAATGATCGCATCGCCACCGCGGTCGACACGAAGGTCGGCCGGAACCACGGCGGCCCCTACACCACCCAGGGCGTGCTCGGCGACAACGTCAACCCGCTCTCACCGGATCGCGACGTTGACCTGTTCAAGGTCGAACTGGATGTCGGTGACCGGTTGGTGGTCGACATCGACACGGCGGAAGACGGCCCGGCCACGGTGCTGCGGTTGTTCGACGCCAGCGGCGTGGCACTCGGCTTCTTGACCGGTGACGGCAGCGTCGCGACGGTCAGCCAACCGGGTGCGATCGCCTCGCACCTCAAGCCGGGGTCGCCGATCAACAACCCGATCGTCGACACGGACAACGGACGGGACGGTTTCATCGACTTCACGGCGACGGCAAAGGGCACCTACTACGTCGGCGTCAGCAGCTTGGGCAACGACGAATACGACCCGCTCAGCCTGGCTGGCCGCAAGACGGGGATCGGCGGGACCGGGACTTACCAGTTGGGGATCGAAGTCTATGCCCCGCGCAGCTTCGTGCTGTCGGTGGACAACGGCAACGAGGGGGGTGGCGGCGGCAACACGGGAACCCGCGCCGGGGCGCTGATCGGAACGACCTTCGCGATCACGCAGATCCCCGAGTACGTCGGTTCGGGTGTCTACGCCGCTGCCAACGCATTCGGCAATCGGTTGACGTTCGAGTTCAGCAACAACGTGGCCGGGGCCGTGCTCCCCAACGGCAACATCAATGTGCCGCTGCGTACCGACGGGCTGAACGGCGGTTACCGGGTTCCCGACATCATGCGGGCGATCGCGGACGCGATCGATCGTGTGGTCGGCGGTGTGCCGGTGCTGCCCAACCACACTTTGAACAACGGACCGGAAGGCCGCAACGGACCGATCTTGCCGGTCACCGCGGTCGCTTTGGGCGGCCGTAGCGGCGACAACGGTGCGATCAACAAGGTCTTCATCTCCGATTACGGCACCGGCTTCGGTCACAACCGGTTGGAGAGCGGGAGCGCCAGTTTGCCGACCGCAGGCGGTTGGAGCGACGGGGCGGGAACCAGCGAGCTGTACGCGCTGGTGAAGAACGCCGCGAGGATCGAACTCAGTCCCGCGGCCCGCGCGGCCGGACTGCGGCTGACACCCGACCAGGCGACGCCCGCGTTCGCGACGCAAGCCGATCAACTGTTGGCCGAGACGGGTGTGCTGATCACGCAAGGGGCGAGCCCCACGCTGGTCAACAACGTCTTCATCAACCTGCACCAGAGCATCGTGGCTGACGAGACCAACCCGGCAGGCTTCGGCCAAGCCGCTCAGGTCAACTTCTTTTACAAGTCGCAAGACGTGATCGTCACCGGAAATGCGTTCCAGTACGACGAACCGCGGAACTCGCGCATCCGAGCCGACGTGACCTCCCCGTTCACCACCAACCCCGGGTTGTCGACCGACGCCTTCCGAGGCCCGAGCAATATCAATGGCGGGACCAGCGACTTCAACTTCATCGCGGACGGCAACGTGCGATTGTTGGAAAACGCCGCCGGCGGCCGGATGACCCCGGCACCGGGCTCGCCGATCATCGACAGCGCCATCAATTCGCTCGCCGAACGGGACACCGTGGCGGCCCTCAAGCTGTCCGTGGGGATCCCGATCAGCAACATTCTCGCCCCCGATCGTGACCAGAGTGGGCAACTGCGGGCCGACGGCACGGGGAGCGCTTCGTCCGGCGGTTTGGGTTCGGATGTCTTCAAGGATCGCGGTGCGCTCGACCTGGCGGACTTTGTCGGCCCCGCGGCCATCCTCCAGTTCCCTCGCGATAACGACGCGGCTGGAATTGACACCGACCCGGCCGAGAGTTTCCTGCGGCTCACCAGCGGCGTCTATGGCGAGTTCCGAATCCTGCTCCAGGACACCGGCGATTCCTCCGACCCGTTCGTCGGCAGCGGCATCGACCACAACACGGTCATCGTGCCGGCCATCGCCGGTTTGCGGGAAAAAGGTGCCAATTTTGCGGTCTTCGAAGGCGACCGCCTGCTGACCGAGGGCATCGATTACACGCTGATGTACGACGCCACCAGCGGGGTCGTCTCGCTGCGTCCTTTGGCGGGCATTTGGAGGAGTGACCGCGCCTACCGGATTTCGATCAACAACCAGGACCGCTTGGTCGGCATCGCGCCAGGAGCCGGTGAAATCACCGACGGCGAATCGTTCGTGATCGTCGATGAGGACGGCGGACGGATCACCTATGAGTTCGAATCGGGCTACGAACTTCGCGTCCCGGAAACCTTGCAGTTCGTCGTGCCGGCCGCCGGCACGGGCACCGGTGGGATTTCGGACGGCTCACGGTTCAGCCTGACCGGTGTCAGCGGCGCGCCGGTCTTCTTCGAGTTCGATCGTGACCAGGTCACCTTGCCTACCAGTCGTGTGATCCCGTTCACTTTGGGTGACAGCGCCGAAACGCTGGCAGCCGCCGCGGACGCGGCGATCCGTGACGCGGTGGTCGCGGGGCTGCTGGACGTGACGACCGTCGTCAACGGAGCTCGGGTTGTCATCGGCACCGAAGCCGGCACGGTGCTCAATACCGCCGGCACCGCCCTGTTGCCGGCTTCCCGCACGCTCGCTTTGTCCGTTCCGACGGTCGGGGCAGGCCCCGGCGGCATTCAGGACGGCGACATCCTGGCGATCAGCGACGGGTTCAATACGGTCCGCTTCGAGTTCGACACCAACGGCATCTCGAACCCGGTCAACACGCCGATCGCGATCGCCGCCGTCAGCCAGGCGGAGACGGTCCGCAACGCCATCGTTCAAGCCATCAACGACTCGTCGTTGCGGCTGGACCCGTTCCTGATCGGCGACCTGATCTTCCTCAACCTGCCGGCGAACGGCTCGGCCGTGGTCAGCCAAGGGCAATTGGGCGTGGTCGGCATCAGCCGCACGCCGGCCGACGGTTCGACGATCAGCTTCAGCACCGCCGGTGACGACCCGATCACCGTGGTTCTGGATCGCACCGATGACGACGCGGTCTTGCCACCCGGCGAAGCTCGGGTCGAGTTCACCCGGGCGACCACCGGCGATCAACTTGCCAACGCGATCGCCGACGCGATTCGTGGGCTGAGCATTCCGGGACTCAACCCGCTTGGCGTCTTGGCTAACCCGGGCGGCCAGGTCGCCATCGGCGGAGAAACCGGCTTGGAATTGACCTTGGACGCCGATTCGACCATCGAGCTCATCGGCGAACCGGGCGTCACCGAATCGAGCGTGCTCACGATCTCCGGCCCGCTGCTGTTGCAGTTGCCGATCGTCGGCGGCAGCGGTGTGACCGATAACAGCCAATTCTTCCTGTCGGATGGCATCAACACCGCCGTCTTCCAATACAACGAGGTGTTGACCGGCGCCACGAATCCTGCGGCGATCGAGATCCCCTTCCGGGTGTTTGACAACGTCGATGCGATCGCCCAAGCGACCGTTCAAGCGATCATGAATTCGGGGCTGCAAATCATCGCCACCGATCTGGGCGGTGGCCGAATTTCCCTCGGCGACATCGCTGAGAACCAATTCGGTTTCCCTGAGAGCGTCCCGCCCGAAGACCCGACGGAAGAGTTCGATCCGGTGATCCCGGCTCCGCTCGTGTCACGACGCGGGATCGTCGTCGACGGCGAACAGATCGTGATCACCCAAGGGACGCAGGTCCTGAGGTTGGAGTTCGACCTGGCGACCGGCGGCGGTGGCGTCAGCCCGGGGTTCACCCCGGTGACCTTCCAGCCGAACGGGACGATCGATGACGTCGCCAGCGTTTTGGCGGCGGCGATCAACAACAACCGCGGCAGCATGGAATTGCAAGCCACGGCATTGCCGGGCGGACGGGTCCAGCTCGAGGACAACTCGCAGACCGTGATCCAAGTCAATCCGGTGATCCAGCCCGACGGGACCGAGGTTTCCAACGTGAAGGTCGGCGGCACCCCCGGCGGGGCGATACCGGTCCGCTTCAACGGCGCGTTCGGCATGGAGGAGATGAAGCGGGCGCTGATCGACGCGATCAACTCGGCAAATACCGCCGGCGTGACCCCGCTGATCGCGAGCAATCGCGGTGGGGGCACGTTCTTCATCGAGAACGCGATCCTGATCGATGGCCCGCTGCAGAGCTACTTCCTGCAGGCCATCAAGGACTTGGCCGGCAACGCGTTGAAACCGAACCGAGTCGACAATACGACTCAGTTCACCCTGTTGTTGCCGACCGTCGGACTCGACTACGGCGACGCGCCCGATCCGCTCAACGGCGTGCCCGGTCGCTACCCGACCTTGCTGGCCAATGACGGGGCTCGGCATGTTGTCAACCCCGATGGCGTCCGATTGGGACGGCTGATCGACATCGATCCGGATGGGCAGCCAACCCTCGCCGCAGACGGGGACGACACGACCATTTTTGTCCTCGGTTCGCAGGGCCCGTTGTTCAACGCGGTCGTCAAGCCGGGCTTCGTCGAAGTCACGTTTGACCTGACCGGCGGGGCTGCCGATTTCGATGGCAATACCGTCACGATCTCGACCGGCGTCGACACCGCGACGCTCGAGTTCGACGTGGATGGCCTGTTCAACGAGAACCATTTTGCGGTCGCCCCGCTCGACCCGACGTCGTTGGCGTCGATCGCCGAAGCTTTCCGACTCGCCGTTCTGGAAAGCCCCCTGCGACCGGCCGACGTGCAAGTCGACGGCGATGTCGTTCGGATTTTCACGAACGACGAAGACGGCGTGGTCTTCGAAAGCGTCGTCAACCCGACGGGCGTTCTGAACCCCGGCATGCCGCTGGAAATCACCGTCATGGTGACCGGCTCGGGCGTTTTGGAAGCGTGGATCGATTTCAACTTCGACGGCGACTGGGATGACCCCAACGAGCAGGTGATCAACGCCAGCACGCCGGGCGCGATCTTCACGGGCGACCCCCTGGGTGACCCGGTGACCCGAACGTTCACGATTCAGGTACCGGCGACCGCCCCAAGGCCGCTGGTCCCGACGGCGACTTACGCCCGTTTCCGGATCAGCAGCGAAGGCGGCTTGACCCCTCGCGGGTTGGCGCTGAGTGGCGAGGTCGAGGATTATCGGTTGATGATCATGCCGGGCTTGCCGCCCACCGTGAATCCGGGCAATAGCCAGTTGAGCTATCGGCTGAACGAGAACACGACGTTGCAGGCGCAGGACGCGACCGGCACCTTGACCCCGACGAACCCAGATGACGACGGGCTGCTCGCCCAGATCACGGACCCCGACGGGGACGAGGTCCGCATCTTCGCTGCGGACGTCGGCACGCGAACCCTGTTCGACTCGGACAACCAGGCGGCCGGCGTGCTGACGCTCAACGCTGACGGCACTTTCACCTTCGAACCGGTGACCTCCTACTTCGGCTCGGTGACCTTCACGGCCCGGGTAACCGACTTCAAGCCGTTGGCACCGGAAACCCAGTTGGTCAGCCCGACTGCGCTGACTGTCCGGATCACGGTCGATCCGGTGAACGACCCGCCGTTCGTGGCAGACCCGAACGATCCGCCGGTGATCAACGCCTTTACGGACGAGGACCAACCGCTGGTGTTCACCGCCGAGGAACTGACACGGTTCTTCTTGCCGGGACCCGAGAACGAACTCGACCAACCGCTGGTGATCGAATCGGCGGGTGTGAACGGGACGAACTTCCAGACCGCTCAGGGCGGCACGCTGGAATTGCAGGACGGCAATCTGGTCTATCGTCCGCCGTTGAACTTCTCGGGTCCGGAACAGGACACGTTCCAGTACGTCGTCGCTGACCGCCCCGGGCCGGGCCAGTTCCCGGAGCCCGCCGCAACCTTGGGTACGGTGACGATCACGATCCAGGCGATCAACGACCCGCCGATCGTGACCAACGATTCGCGAGACTTCACCGGTGACGGCCCGTTCCAAATCAGCGTCGCGGGGATCTTGGCGAACGACCTGCCGGGGCCTGCCGATGAGGTCGCCGAAGGTCAGGGGCTGGAACTGAACCCGCAGTGGTTCCCGGTGGCAACGCTGCGGGGCGGGATCGTGCGGCTGGAAGGTGACAACCTGATCTACACCCCGCCGGCAAACTTCACAGGCCCCGATCAGTTCACCTACCAGGTGTTCGACACGGCGCCGCCGGCGCCGGCGGTCGATCGCTATCGGCCCGGTTCGTTCCCCCAGGCCTCGGTCGGCACCGTGTTCCTGACGGTCGACGGCGACAACTCGCCACCGATCTTCATCGGGATCAACGGCAACGCGAACCAGACCTCGTTGCAGTTCAACGAGAGCAAGGAGAACGAGCAGGTATTCGAATTCAACCTGAACTCCTGGTTCATCGACCCGGAACTCGACCAGTCCGAGTACACCGTGATCAGCAGCGACCCCTCGATCGTCGTGGTCGAGTCGGCGCCGGGGTCGAGCGTCCTGCGGATCCGGTTGCCGTCGTACCAGTTCGGCACGCTGAACCTGCAGGTCACGGCGACCAACATCCCCAACGGCCCTTCGACGACGGTTCAGATCCCGGTCACGGTGATCAACACGCCCGATCCGCCGGTGGTGATCAACCCGATCGAGACGCTCAACGCGCTCGAAGACGAGGTGATCGTGAGGGACCTGTCCGAGGTGTTCTTCGATCCCGATCGCCTGCCCTTGACCTACCGGATTTCGCGGATCGGCGAGATCATGAACCCGACCGCGGCGCAGATCACCGCGTCCGGCCTGGTTCAATCGGTCAGCTTTGTCGGTGACCAGATGACGATCCTGCTGGTGCCAGACGCGTTCGGCAACACGCTGATGGAAATCACCGCCAGCGACGGGACGTTCTCGGTCGCCGACCTGTTCGTGCTGAACGTGGCTCCGGTGCCGGACGACCCGCGAGGGTTGCCCAATTTTTATACGGTTCCGATCGGCGGTCGGTTGCAGGTTCTCAACCCTGCCGAAGGCGTGCTGTCCAACGACACCGATCCCGACCCGGACGTCTTCCCGGGCACTAACAGGAGGGTGCGTGTCGACTTGGACTATCTGGTTCAAGGCTTCGGTGGGACATTGATCCAGAACGGCACGGGCGTGCGGCTGAACACCGGCAAGGGCAGCATCGACCTGTTCCGGGACGGCACGTTCATCTACACGAACTCGCAAGGGTCGCCCGGCGAGACCGACACGTTCAACTATCGACCGATCGACCCGACAGGCCGGGTCGGAACGCCGGTATTGGTGACGTTCACCCTGCAACGATCGGCTTACCAGAACCCGATCCCCGGTTTCCAGTTTGACGTGAATGCCGACGGCGCGATCACGCCGCTAGACGCGCTGCGGATCTTGAACCTGCTGTCCACCCGCCAGACGGTCGGCATCCCCGTTTCGACACTGACCTCGCCTCCACCCGACTACTACGACGTCGACGGGAACGGGATCGTGCAGGCGTTCGACGCCCTGTTGGTGATCAACGAGATCGCCAGACGAAACCGCCTAGCGATGGAAGGCGAAGGAGAAGCGGCACCCGGGATCGAAGTCGGCTCTGTCAGCTTGTTCGCCTCCTCCGCGATCAGTCTGCCGAGCTTGCCTGAGGAACCGCAACCGATCAGCGAGGGTCCGACGCGGGTCGCCGACTTCGGACCGTCGAATCGGGATGAAGACGGCTTCGACGCACTGATCGGGTTGTTGGCGATGGACGCCTTCAGCGATTCGGACGAGGAACGTGGGACGGAACTGATCGCGGCCCTCGATGCGGCTTGGCAAGATATCGAGTATTGAGTCTCGCCGGAACACCCACTCGCGGATCGCACGCCGGGTCCGCGAAAAACTGCCTGCGGGGCTTCCCCTCGGGTCTAACGGACGATCTCAAGGTTACCCATTCCGGAACGAGTTGGTTATGTTCAACAGTACCCAGGCTTTCCAAGTCTCTCGTCAGTCGCACGCGATCATCGGCGGTGCGTGAGCGGGCTCGCTCAGCATTCGGTATCCCGTCTTTTTTTATTCAAATCATTCCGTTGGTATCCCCTTTCGGGTCTGGCTCTCATGATCAAACGCCGTCCTCATCGTCGCCAAGCAAATCGTGGTCCGACCGCAACCCGGCAGACCGTCCGTCGGCTGGGGCACGAAAAGCTGGAACGTCGTGAATTACTCGCTGCCGAAATGGGGCTGGTCCCCATGGCTGGCACGATGTTCCTCCCCGGAACCGATCCGGGCGAATTGCGGAATTCGCTGCTGGTCGCCGACAACGCCACGCCGGAAATCTCGCCGATCCTCTCCCCGCCCCCGTTCTTGCGTTGGGAACGTTCGGCGCTCGCGACCGCCCCGGAATTGGGCAGTCCGATCACGGTCACCTGGGGGTTCGTCGCCGACGGCACGAGCATTTCGGACGACTTCGGCTTGCTGAACAACACGTCCAGCAACCTGATCAGCCACATGGACGGGATCTATGGCGACGGCGGCACGACGGTCGTTTCGGCCAAGCCTTGGTTCCCTCTCTTCGAACGGGCCTTCGACCTGTGGGCGGAGGAGTCGGGTCTGAGCTTCGTCTTCGAGCCGAATGACGACGGCCGACCTGTCGCGGCGGTCGATGCCATCGGCGTGCTCGGCACGCGGGCCGATATCCGGATCAGCGGCAGTTCCATTCGGGATACCGGCATCCTCGGATACAATTATTTTCCCACCGGCCGCGGCAACGCCGGTTTTGATGGCGACATGGTCATCAATACCGGGATCGACTTTTACGCTAACAACGCGGACGCACCCGGGGGCGAGAATCGCGCGCTGGTCAATGTCGTGGCGCACGAGATCGGTCACGGGATCGGCATCTACCATGTCGAGCCCATCAACCAAACCAAGTTGATGGAACCGTTCTACTCGCCCGCGTTCTTGGGGCCACAAGAAGACGACTTCTTCAACGCGAACATCCTATATGGCGACCGCCTGGAATCGAACGACACCTTCGCGACCGCAACTAATCTCGGCACGCTGCCGGAATTGGCACCGGTAACGATCGACCGGGTCTCGATCGACAACCCGTTCAGTGACCGAGACTTTTACCGATTCCGCGTCGATTCGGCGAACAACCTTAGCGTTTTCTTGCGGCCGACCGGCTCCCAATATTTGGCCGGCCCGCAGAACGGCCAACCGGTTCCTGTCAACCGTCTGCGGCAGAACGATTTGGCGTTTCGGGTCTACGACGCCTCCGGCCAAGTGATCGCGTCAGCCACCGCGAACGGTCTGGGCGAATCCGAGTTCATCAACGGTTTGGAATTGCCGGTAGCGGGGGATTATTTCGTCGAGGTCTTCGCCCAATCGGGCCAGGATTCTCAAGCCTATGAACTGACCCTGCGGGTTAATGACCCGCTGGAAATCGGCCCCCAGTTGCTGGCGATCCGGCCGGACAAGTCAGGGCTGCTGGCGGACGGCGATGTGCTGAACGTCGCGCCGCGCGACTTCAACCTGTTCTTCAAGGGCGGCGCGAACCTCGACGAGTCGACGATCAATTCGAACACGGTCCGGCTGATCCGCAGCGGCGGCGACGGCGACTTCGACAACGGCTCGATCGTGGTCGAACTCGGTTACGTCGGACTGGTCAACCCCGGCAGCAACGATCCCGTCGACCTGCAGCAGATCGTGATGCGCCCGGCCAGCAGCGCGTCGCACAACCCGACCGACCCCGCGTTCGCCTTCCCGGACGACTTCTACCAGATTCAGATCATCGGCGCCGGCAACGCCCCGCTGAGCAACCTGACCGGCGATGCCTTCGCCGGTGGCGAGGACTTTGTCATCAACTTCCGACTGGACCGTGGGGCCCAGGTGGTGGCGGTCGTCCCGCAACCGGTCACCCGAGCAGCCAACGGTAGCTTGACCCAGGCGAGCGATCAGATCGAAGTCTACTTCGACGATCAGGTGCTGAACCTGAACGACGCGAACGACCCCAAGTTCTTTCGGCTGGTCGACACCGCGACGACGCTCGATTCGAGCGACGACCGCACGTTGTTGCCGCAGACCGCCGTCTACGACCCGGTCTCCAACCGGGTGACGCTGACCTTCGCCGAACCGATCCCCGAGGGGACGTATCGGCTCGACGTCGGTTCGTCGGGGGGCGACAACCACACGCCCGAAACGGCCATTCGCGTCGGCACTTTGTTCGACGAAAACCGGTTCACCTTCAACGGGTTCCTCGGCGATTTCGGCGGCGGTTCGGACAACGATTCCGATGTCGACTTCTACCGAATGGAATTGGCGGACGGATCTGACCTGACCGTCGACGTCATGCCCCATGAGTCCCTCCTTGATCTGACCGTCCGCTTGTACCAGTTGAGTAGCCCGGACAACCCTCCGACTCTTCTGCAACAGATCGAAACCGGCGCCGGCACGCTTGGAACCTTGACGTTCGCGATCACTACCTCCGGCGCGTATTTCGTCCAGATCACCAGCACCGACGGGTCCACCGGCTCGTACCAGATCGACGCGCGGGTCAGTGGCCATTCGGTGTCAGCCAGCGACGCCAACTCGACCTTTAGCTCGGCGACCGATCTCGGCAGTCTGGGCGTGGCCGGCCTGAGTTTCGCGGCCGCGATCACTCCGCAGAACGTTTTATTGCCACCTCGACCGGGCGGCTTGGACGAACCGGGACATCGCGACATTCAGCGAGAAATCCATATCCCATCGGCTGGCATGGATCCGATCGCCCCGGCCCCGGTCGCGGTGCGGTACTACCACTTTCCACCGGCATTCCCGAGTCTGACCAACCCGGGTGAATCGTTCTTGAACTCGATCACCGCGGCCGAACGACAGATTGTTCGCAATTTGTTCGACTTGTTTGCTAGCGAGTCGGGGTATCAGTTCATCGAATCAAACCTGGGACAAGGCTTTGAGATCGGCAAGACCGACTTGCGGGCTTTTGATCCGGCCATGCCTGCCGGCGCGGGCGTCGCGGGCTTGGGTGGTGGTCGCGGCGCGATCGTCAACGCATCGCAGTTCCAGGACGCGAATCGATTTTTCGGTGACGGCTTCACCCGCGTCATGTTCCACGAAATCGGTCACGCGCTGGGATTGGGACACTCCTATGAGCTGCCTTCGCTGATGGGTGCCGTGCTTCCCGCCGACACGCTGTGGAGCGACCATGACATCGTCCACCTGCAGCGGATCGTGCCGCCCAACAGCACCGACATCGACATGTATCGGTTTGAAGTGGCCGAATCGGGTCGCTTCACCGCGGAAACCTTCGCGCAACGGTTGCCGAACCCCAGCCTGCTGAACACGGTGCTGACCCTGTATCGCGAACTGCCGGACGGCAGTCACGAACTGGTGGCCCGCAACGACCGCTACTTCGGGACCGACTCCTTCCTGGAACTCGACCTGGAACCGGGAGTTTACTTCGTGGGGGTGACCAGCACCGGCAACAACCAATACGACCCGAACGTTCCCGATTCCGGGTTTGGTGGCACCACGGACGGACCTTACGAATTGCGTCTGAACTTCGTCGCGCAGCGTGACGGCGTTCTGCGGGACGCCGATGGGACCGAGATGGACGGCGACGGCGACGGGGCACCTGGCGGGGTCTTCCAGTTCTGGTTCCAGGCGGCGGAGCAGAACACCACGATTTTCGTCGACCGACTGAATGATCCGCTGCTGATCGTCGGCAGCGACGGCGGCAACGGTTCGCTGGCCAACCCCTACGACCGGCTCAGCAAGGCTCTGGAAGCCGCGGGCTCACGGATCGTGGTTCCTCATGGAGCCTCCTCCGACATCGTCGAGGGCGATTCGTTCGTCATCAACGACGGTCAAACCGAATATCGCCTGACCTTCGGATCGGACGCCGGCGAAATCCCGTTCGCCGGCCTGACGTCCGAACAGATCGCTACCAACATCGCCGTGGCGGCCTCGCTCGTCCTGCCGGCGCCTTCGACGGCTAGCGGTCGGGTGGTGCGTTTCAGTGGCATTGGTCAGTTGGACGTGGCGAGCACGCCCGCCCTGTTGAACGCTCCCAACCTGATTCGCGTCGTCGGCAATGCGGGCGCGGACAACGACCTGACAACGATCGCGGACAACGTCCCCTACGTGGTCGGTACCGACAACTCCAACAACCCCTTGCGTGACGGGGCCGAATTCTTGGTGCCACAAGGGGTCAAGGTCATCCTCGACGCGGGCACCCTGATCAAGCTGCGCAGTGCCAACCTGGATGTCGGCACGTCGTCGATCAACCTCAGCCGGGCGGCTTCGTCGATTCAAATCCTGGGCACGCCCGAAGTACCCGTCTGGCTGCGGTCCTATGCCGACGATTCGGCGGGTGGTGATTCCGATGGGGTTGGCACCGGTCCCCGCAAGGGCGATTTCGGCGGGGTCGTGTTTCGCGGTGATTCCGACCTGGAAGAACATGGGATCTTCCTTAACCACGTTACCCACATCGACATCCGCCACGGTGGTGGTGGGGTGCTGGTCGATTCGAACCGGGAAGTGTTCACCCCGATCCATATCGAGAATGCCCGCCCGGCGATCCGTTTCAACCATATCTTCGACAGCGCCGACGCTTCGGTTTCCGCGAACCCGGACAGCTTCGACGATTCGCTCGGCCGAATCGGTCCGGACATTCTCGGCAACTTTTTGCAGAACAATTCGATCAACGGCTTGTTCATCCGCATCCGCACCGAGTTCGGATCGACGCTCGACAAGCTGTCGTTGCCGGGGCGGTTCAACGACACCGACATCACTCACGTGCTGACGGAAAACCTCCTGATCAATGGCAACCCGGGGGGACCGTTGCAGGTTGCGCCGGGGGTGACCGTCGCTCGTCCGGCGGGCCGTCTTGTGGTCGATCCCGGCGTGGTGCTCAAGACCAGCGGCGCGCGGATCGAAGCGGAACGAGGGGCGTCCTCGGTCATCGCCGAGGGGACGCCGAACCGTCCGGTCATCTTCACGTCGTTGGCCGATGACCGTTACGGCGGTAGCGGCACCTTCGACACGAACGCCGACGACTTCTCCGTCGGCTCGCGTGGCGACTGGGGTGGGATCTACCTCGGGCAACTCTCATCCGGCAGCATTGACAACGCGATCCTTAGCTTCGGTGGGGGGAACGTCCCGATCGAGGGCACCTCAACCAATTTCAACATTCTGGAAGTGCATGGCGGGGAACTGCGAATCACGAACAGCCTGATCCGGGACAACGCGGCGGGAACCGCCGCGGGTGTTCGCAACGGCCGGGGCACGAACGCCGCGACGTCGATCTTCGTCCGTGGCGCCCAACCGGTAATCGTCGGCAACACGATCCGCGACAACGCCGGTTCGGTCGCGAACCTGAACGCCAATTCGCTGAACTACCAAATCCTGCCCGACTACGGGCGATCGACCGGCCCGGCGGAGGTCTTCACACGATTCGCCGACAACCACGGCCCGCTGATCCGGTTGAACCAACTGACCGATAACGCGATCAACGGGATCGTCATCCGCGGCGAGGAATTGACCACCGAGAGCGTATGGGACGACACCGACATCGTACACGTGTTGCAGAGCACGGTTACGGTCGGCAATCACCACACCTTCAGCGGCCTGCGGCTGCAGAGCAGCAACTCGGAGAGCTTGGTGATCAAGCTATCCGGAGCCAATGCGGGCTTCACCGCGACCGGCAAGCCGCTCGACATTCACGACCGTATCGGCGGCACGATCCACGTGCTCGGGCGTCCCGGTTTCCCCGTGGTGATGACCCATTTGGCAGACGATACCGTCGGCGCGGGCTTTGCCCCCAACGGTCGCGTGATGACCAATACGAACAACTCGTCGGCCCCGTCGACAGGATCGGTGGGCGGCTGGCGTGGGCTGCTGTTCGACGAATGGAGCAACGATTCGAACGTCGCGATCATTCGGGAAGCGGAGACTCCGCTGACGGCCGGTCGTGACATCAATCGCACGCCCGCCACGGCGCAAGCGTTGGGTGAGTTGGCCCCCGACTTGAAGAGTGGTGACGAAAACCGACGGCTGGGCTTTGAAGTCCACGGTTTCATCAGCCCCGATGACCCGGGCGATGTCGACGTGTATAGCTTCCGGGGTACTGCGGGCACGCCGATCTGGATTGATATCGACCGCACCGATCCGTCGCTCGACATCGTTGTCGAAGTTGTGAACATCAGCGGCACGGTTTTGGCACGGTCTGTGCGTTCGAGCGACCCGTCGTTCCCTGGCAACACCGCGAATGCGGCGACCCTGATCCAAAACCCCCTGTTGGGCGGCGACTTCTACTCCCAGAACTTCCGTGACGCCGGCTTTTATTACGTCCTGCCGGGTGTTCCGAACAGCGTCGGGACCTACTTCATCCGGGTTCGCAGCAACCCGCAGACCGATCCGATCACGTCGCTGATGGGTAAGAGCACCGGCAAGTACCAACTGCAAGTTCGGCTGCGGCAAATCGATGAGTTCCCAGGCTCGACGGTGCGTTACGCCGATATTCGGTTTGCCCAAACGGCGATCGATGTCCGCGGCCTGCCACGCCGCTCTCCAATGATCGGCGAGGCGGGCGAACTGCCTGGTGCGATCGGCAACACCTTCGCCACCGCGCAACCGCTGGTCAACCTGCTGCAAACCGACATGGCGGCCATCAGCATCTCTGGCGAACTGTCAACCGCCACCGATGTCGATTGGTTCCAATTCTCGGTTCTGCACACCGATATCCAAGTGATCCCGGGCGTGAATGATTCCCCCGGCACGGTCGCCGTCGTCTTCGATCTCGACTACGCCGACGCGCTCAATCGTCCGGATGCCACGGTCGCGGTCTACAACGCCGCCGGCAAGCTGATTTGGCTGGGCCGGGAGTCGAACGTTGAGGACGACCGACCGCTCGATGTGTCGGGCAACATCGACGACCTGAGCCGCGGTTCGGTCGGCTCGAAGGACCCCTACATCGGCCCGATCCACGTCACGCCCAACGGTACGTATTACGTCGCCGTGATGAGCAACCGGATGATCCCGCAAGAATTGGCCGGATTCTACTTATCCGGGACGCCTGGAACGAACCTGCAACGGGTTCGCTTGGAACCCGCCAACACGGTCACTCGTGTCGTCGAGGACCATATCGGCTTCCAGGGATATTCCAGCAACGGCGCCGCCGTGTTGCCGGAAACCAATGGGATCTTTGATATCTCGAGCTCGACCGCGTTGGAAAGCCACGTCGTCCCGTTCAGCCTCAAGGACGTCGTCCTGTACGTGGCGACCGATCAAGCCGAAACCACGACTTCGTTTGGGAACAACGATCACCTCTACACCGTCAATCCGTTCACCGGCGAGCGTTACCTGACCCGGGTTACCAGTGACGCAGGACTGATTACCGGCGTCAACGACGTGCAGGACATCGTGATCCGCTCCGACGGTCGGATGTACGGTTACCAAAGGCTCAACGGCGTCACCAACTCCGTCGGCGCCTTGGTCGAAATCAATCCCGAGAACGCCGCGATCACCGTCATCGGCAACGACAACATCCCGGGACGCGGCCCGACGCCGAATACCGGTGCGGGCTTCCCAGGAAATTACCCGCTGGGCGTTGCCAATCGGGCGGAGCAGTTCACCACGTCGGACGAAGTCGACGCGTTGACCTTCTGGCGGCGAGGGACGACCGGTTCGGCAGCTGCCCCGGTGCCGGTTTACTCGACCTACTTGGTCGTTCGCGAAACCGATATCGGCCAAGGACGCAACTCGAAGCTCTACCGCGGTGACGCCAGTGGCAACGCTGCCCCCGCGATCGCTGGAGCCAACCCCTCGCAAGGGCTGATGGGCGATATCCAGCCGAACGGAGTCCAATTCGCATCGACCTTCCTGACCGTCTCCAACAACGCCGATACCCCGGCCGTCACCACGATCCGGATCGAGTCCAAGATCCCCGGTGAAGCGGGCAACGACATCCAGGTGAACATCACCCGCCCAAACAACAACAATGCCGTAGTCACGGCGGGCGGCAACACGATCAATCTGCAAATCGGCGGCACCGGCGGCCCACCTTTGACGGGCGCCCCGACTGCCCAGGATATCGTTGACGCGATCAACAACAACGACCAGGCCCGCAACTTGGTTACAGCGGTGATCTACAGTGGCAATGCCGGCAACGGCTTCGGCGCCAACGGCACCGTCGCCCTCAACCTCAATCGAGTTGGCGGATTGAGCGGTCCGCTGACAGGCGGTGCCGACAACAACGGTACCCAGACCTGGATCGAGCCGCTTTCCGGCCGGGTGACCGGGATTTCGTTTGGGAACTACAGCACGGCAACCGGCAACCACACGGGGAACCTGTTCGGTGTCACCAACCGCGGCGAGTTCTTGGAGATCAACCCGAACACCGGTCTGGTGATCCGCCGGATCGATGTCGCCGCCGCCCTCGGCGTACCACCGACGACACTCCAATTCGAAGGTCTGGCCCACGGGCCGCAGAACGTCGAAGGGGGCGCCTACCGCAACACGTTGTTCGCGGTCACGACCGCCGGGGCGATGTACGCCTTCGACACGACGGCGATGACGGCGCTGCCGACGTTGGTCACGAGTGAGCCGACGAATGCGGATGCGTTGACCGTGTTGCGTCAGATCTTCGATTCGACCGGTGACGGTGTCGCTGACTCGACCTCGATGACGGTGACCGGCATGACCGGTGGCGGCGCCCGACCGATCGGGACGGCCTTCTCGCCGTTGGACTTCAACCTCTGGCACCCGACGATGAAACGGGGCAACGACGTCGGCCACGGCATCAACGTCGCTCCGGACGATAGCCGTCGACCGGGTGAGGTCAACGTGAACATCGCATCGCCCGGCCCCGGCGCGAACCGACTTCAAACCCAAGCCCAAGGCGGTACCAGCCTGCACTTCGGCTTCGAGCAGTGGAATCAAATCCACAACCCGGATTCGTTGACCTACCTGACTTATGAATCGGGGGTCAACGCCCAACTCGGTATCCTGTCGACGCCGCTGCATGCCGACTTGAGCAGCAACACGAACATCCGCAACACCTACAACTTCCCGGGCGGGGCGTTGGGAACGCTGCAATCGGGCACCTTCTCGTTGGCCGGTTCGGTCGCCCAAGACCGTCCGACGCTGTACTTCAACTACTTCCTCGACACCGAAAACCACCCTGGTGCCAACGTCACCGGCGATGTGAACGACCCGTTCCGAGACAGCGCACGGGTCTTCGTGTCGACGAACGGCGGGGACACGTGGCGGTTGGTTGCGACCAACAACTCGGCATTGAGTGGCGCCGACCCGAGTGTCGGGGCCAACCGCGCTGAGTTGCCCGGGTTCGTGTCGCACCTGTCGGACGCCGGGCTCAACGCGGGCATCCCGCGGGGCCAGAATCAGCAGATTGTCCAGGAGTTGATGGACAGCACCGGTCAGTGGCGTCAGGCTCGCGTCGACCTGTCGACCTTCGCCGGCGCCGAAGAGGTGATGTTGCGGTTCGACTTCAGCACCGCGGGGGCGATGCGCGACCCGTCGCTGCTGGGGATCGATGGCACCAATTCCCAGCCGTTCGGAGAATTCAACAGCCAGGCGACGCCACGCTCGATCCGCAGCCTCAACAACGCGTTCGAAGGCTTCTACATCGACGATATCATCGTCGGCTACGCCGAACGGGGCGAGATGGTCACCGGCGACTTCCAACCGGCACCGGGCGTGCTCGATCTGCAAACCACCGGGCGAACCCAAGACCCAAACCCCACGCAGTTCGCCAATTCACTAACCGGTCCCTATCAGCTCGAAATTCGGCGCGTCGATGATGTCGCCACGTGGTCCGAAATGATCGACGGGATCTGGATCTCTCCTTTCGACACCAACGCGCGGCACATCAACGACTTGAGCGTCACCGCCAGTGAAGGGTTTGAGGGCGCGACCTATTCCGCGCCACTGCCGCCGGTTTCGGAATTGCGGCAAATCATCTCGACTTTGCTACCTGGCACGTCGATCCCGGATGACCCATTCGTCAACGCGTTGCTCCCAGGTGCTTTCGAGACTTGGCAACTGGCGAGTGCGCCCGGCATTCAGCCGATCAGCGGATTCCAGTCGTTGGCGTCGCCTGCCACGTTCGGAGCGATGCCGGGTCTGATCCAGAGTGCCTTGCCCGATTCCCCTTCGCAGCGAGTAGCGGCGGTTTTCCAAACCACGCCGGCCCAGCTTGGCGCCACCGCCACGGGCGGCGGGTTGTTGCGGTTCCGCTACAGCGTCAGCAGCCTGGAGGACACTCACGGCTTGTTGCTCCTGGTCGACGGCCAACCGCAGATCCTGGTTCCGCAGCCACCTCCGATCGAGGGTTCGATCGGCGAACCGGCGAGTCCTTTCGCTACCGGCGAACGCAGGGCGATCTCGGTCGAGTTCCCCTTTGTCAGCGAAAACTCGACGCTGACTTGGATCTACCTGTTTGCCGAGGATCAAGACCTCGCGGCCGGCTCGAACCGAGCCTGGATCGATGACATCCTCGTGTTGCAAGGGGATCGCGCGACCGGGTTCGAGGCGGATCGCAACCGTGAGCGGCTCCAAGGCCTGTTCATGATCGAAGCGAACACGATCACGAACTCTTCGATCCGCGGGATCAACGTGCAGCCCGGGAACGCCCAAGCGGGTGGCAGCGTCCCGCATCCGGGGTCGACAATCAATTTCCCGCAACGGAACAGCGATCGGCTTGTTCCCGGCGTGGTGATTCAAAACAACGTGATCTCGGGCTCGTCCGGCATCCGCTACTTGGGCGAAACGGTCACCGCCCCGCAACGTCCCGTGCCGTTCGGTCGGATCGTCAACAACACTTTGGTCGGCGCCAACGCCGGCATCGGGGTCGAGGTCGGTGTCAACTCCAGCCCGACGGTGATGAACAACATCGTCACCCAGTTCGCGACTGGTATCGGTGGGACGACCGGTCTGGCCGAGATCACCCACAACTACTTCCAGGCCAACACGAATAACGGCACGATCGGCAGCGACTCGATCCTCCGTGCGGCCGGCACTCCGCTATTCGTCGACGCCGCCAACCGCAATTTCTACCTGGTCTCCGGTTCTGCGGCTGTCGACAGCTCGCTGAACACGGTGCAAGACCGCGCCGACTACATCGGATTCAAGAACGAAATCGGTATTCCGCCGTCGCCGGTGGTCGCTCCGCTGCGCGACTTGTACGGTCAGTTGCGGGTTGACTCCGGAGGCTCCTCGGGCGGTTCCGGCACATTGATCTTCATCGACCGTGGGGCGATCGACCGAGCCGACCGTGAACCACCGTTCGCGGTGTTGCTTGATCCCATCGACAACGACATCAGCGGCGTCGACCGTGACCCGAACCTGACCGTCGTCTCCTTGGCCGACCCGATCGTCGAGTTCTTTTCGATCTTGCTGACGGACGGACCCGGCGAAAACTCGCCATTCGAAGGTACCGGGATCAACCCGTTGACGGTCACGCCCGACGTGGTGACGGTCCGCCGCAACAACCGCACGCTCGTGGAAGGCCGCGATTACGTGCTCGGCTTCAACCCCTCCACCGGTGAGATGCGGTTGACCCCGTTGTCGAGCCTCTGGGCCCCGGCTGGCGTGTACGAGATCACGCTTGACAACCAAGTCATCGCCGACCGCGCGGGGAACCTGTTGCGGAACAATCAGCCCGACGGGTCGACGCGGTTCATCATCATCCTGCCCGATGTTGGCATCGATTTCGGTGACGCACCGGTCAGTTACGGCACCCTCTTGGCCAACAACGGGGCCCGCCACGCCTTGATCGACAACGCCATGCCGCGACTGGGCCGCTACGTCGATGCCGAGTCCGACGGGAAACCGGCGGTTCCGGGGACGGACCAACCGAGTGATGACGAACCGTCCCCGATCACGGTCGAAGTGCTGGAAGGCACCGGTTTCCTGGTTGCGGGGTCAGGCCTACCGCAGGTCGTCCTATCGATCGCCTCGGCACCCGAGTCCGGCGACAAGATCCGGATTGACACCGGTGCGGGACCGCTGACTTTCGAACTCGTGCTGCCGGGCTTCGCCCCGACCGCGGGCAACATCGCGGTCCGGTTCGAGGCCACGGATTCGCCCGAGATGGTCGCCGAAAAATTGGCCGATGCGATCTCCACTCGGTTGACCCAGGCCGGCAACGCCTTCTCGGTCGCGGTGGGCGAGGATTCTCCCGTCCCGACGATCACGCTCACGAACCTCGATGACGAAGACGGTGTCGGGATCGGCACGTTGGTGACCACGGGCGGCGATTACATCGTGTTCCTTCGCCCCGACTCGTCGGAATACCCGCAATATCCGGAATCGACTACCGAACCCGACGACGTGCTCGGCTTCCTCAACCCGCTCGAACCGGCCGGTACTAAGATCGCCGTCACGGTGATGGGCCTCGGCTTCCTCGATGCCTGGGTCGACTTCAACGGCAACGGCGTGTTCGAGGCGTCCGAACAGGTGATCTCCAGCGTTCCGGTCAGCGACGGGGTGAATTACCTGACGATCCACACGCCGGAAGGCACGACCGACAAGGTCACTTGGGCTCGGTTCCGGATTTCGCCCGAAGGCGGGTTGTCGCCAACCGGCTTGGCCGTCGGCGGCGAAGTCGAAGACCATCGGATCCAGATCGTCAACGTCACGCCCCCGGTCGCGATCGACGACCCGTTTGCCGTCGGCGATCTGGTCTATCGGGTGAACGAAGACGAGACGCTCGTCACGGAGGGTTTCTTCCCGTCGATCATGGCGAACGATGATATCGACCCGCGGACCTTCACGCCGGTCGACGCGATCTTGGTAGAAGGGCCGTCGTTCGCGTCCAACTTCTCGCTCGACTCCCGCACCGGCCACTTCACCTACACTCCGCGAGCTGACTACGCCGGGCTAGACACGTTCACCTACTACCTGGCCAACCAGCAGAGCGCGATCGATGCCGACATTTCGGTCACCCGACCAGTGATCGCGACGGTGACGATCGATATCCGTCCGGTCAACGACGCCCCCGGGGTGCCGCCGCTGACCTTCCACGGACTCGAGAGCCAACCGGAACCGGCAACCGATGCCGATCGGCCCCGTGGCGAAAATCCGCTGACCATCACCGCCGAAGAGTTGTTGGAAACTGCGGTGGCGCACAACGACCCTCGCTATCCCAATGCGGATAACCCGGAAGCCCCCTGGGACGAATCGGCCCAGCAACTGCGCGTCGTCGAGCTCATTTTGCCGGAAACCTTCGTCGACACCGACGACGTCCTGAAGGGGCAGCAGGGGCCGACCGTGATCACGGTCGCGGACGCCGATGACGAGGGCAATGTCACGGTCCGCACGATCCGCGGCACGTTGGTGGCGAGGTTCGTGGTCGACAGCGACCCCGCGCCGTTCATCCGTTCGTACGGTTCGTTGATCGACGTGACCTACGTCTCCGACGATTACCTCAACCGCGACAACGTCGAGCCGATCCGCGTCCCGACGGTCGACAGCGACTTTGATACCGACACCTTCGACTTCCTGCACTTCACGATCGAAGACGACGCGTTGCTGATCGATCCCGAGACGATCGACGATGACGCAGTTCCCTTCCCGACCGTCAAGCCGGATGACACTTTCTTTGGGGATCGACTGCGGGCGACCCAGATCTTGATGCTCGACATCGGCCCACGGAACGATCACCCGATCGTCATGGACGATCTGATCACCGTCGGCGAGATCGGTGCCGGATTGCCAAACCCCGATGGTTCGATCACTCCGATCGACGAAACGACCGATTGGAGCGATTTCTTCATCAACCAATTGGGGCAACCGGTACCGGTGCCGTTGGAAGACGAAATCTTGGTCATTCCGGCCGCCTTCCTGCTCCGCAACGACGTGGTCGCCCAACCGATCTCGACGGACGAGTTGTCCGGCGTGAACGACCAGACCTTGGGAATCGTCGCAGTCGAAATGGTCACCATGCCGGCATCCGGTGGCGGGGGCGTTTCGATCAACGCGGCAGGCGACGTCGTGTTTGTCGCGCCGACCGATTACTACGGCAAAATCATCTTCACCTACGTGGCGGAAGACCAGGGCATCGACGAACAGGCCGACCGCACGCAGGTGGTCAACCCGTTGCGAGCGATCGGCACGGTGACGGTCGTCGTGCAACCGGTCAACGACGTGCCGATTCCGTTCGATCGCACCCTGTCGCTGGTCGAAGGGGCCGAACCGGGTGAAGACGTCTACACGTTCTTCCCCGAACTGCTGCTCGGGATCGGCGCAAGCGAGCCGGCAGCCCCCGGCAAGCTGACCCCTGAGCTGGTCGATCCGTTCACCGAGTCGGAACAGTCGCTGCGAGTGGTCGCCTTCCACGTCGGCGACAACACGGTCGACGTCGCCGACCTGGACGACTACACCCTTCCCGGCACCGGCAACGGCTTTTTGGAGCTGGACAGCGCGGCGGGCGGCCGATTCGTATTCGAGATCGAGAACGGTGCGTTGAAGGTGGCGACGTTCTTCACTTCGCCCGACTACAACCGGATCGCCCCGTTCAACCCGGTCGAGTTGTTGGAATTCACGATCGAGGACGACGGCGTCACTTCCGATCCGCAGAGCCCCGCGGAAATTACCCTACCGGCAGCCCGGTCGAGCATCCGTGGGACGTTGACGATCACGGTCGGTGAAACGAACGACGCGCCGATCTTCACGATGCCCGAAGAGGGCTTCGTGATCGACGAGAATGGCGGCACACCGGTGGTGAGTGTCGACTTTGCGACGATCGTTGCCCCCGGCCCGCTCTCCGCCTTGGATGAACTGCGGTTGCAAAGCCTGTTCTTCACGCTGACACCGCTCAACGTCCCCGACGGCATGATGATGCTGGACGAGTTCGGCGAGATGTTGATCCCCACCCTGGAAATCAACACGGGAAGCGCCGGGAACTGGTTGGACCCGGATGGGAACGGCATCGGCACCGCGACGCTGACCGTTTTCCCGGCGATCGACGCCTTCGGCTTTGCCGTCTACGAAGTCACCGCGACCGATTTCCTCGCCGGTGAGGAGGGGAGCGATACGTTCACGCCGCGGACCACAACCCAAACGCTGACGATCACGATCAACCCGGTCAACGACGCTCCGGTCACCTACGACCGCAGCCTCAGTATTACCGAGGCGGTCGAAGTCGATGGAGAAGTTGCGGTCTTGCACTTCGACGCCACGCGGTTGCTGCAAGGTCTGCCGCCCGAGACCCCCAGCGTCGAGGGTGACTTCGCCGACGACCTCAGCGACCTCTACGACGAAACCGAACAGACCCTGCGGGTCGTCGCCTTCGGCATCCCTCGGTTCGACGGTGCGGTCGACCCGGCAGACTTCGATTACATCGACGTCACCGACGATTCGCTCGGCTTGGTCGATGGGACCGGCTCGGTCGTTTGGCCCACCGCCAACGGCGGGACGTTGACCTTTCACTTCGCGGACGGCGGATTCACCCACGGCACCTACGCCCCCGCGGTCGACTACAACGAGGAGACCCCGTTCAACGAGTTCGAGAAGTTCATCTTCATCGTCTCGGATGACGGCCGGACGACCCTGCCCGGCAGCGGCTACATCGACCTCGACGGCTCGGGATCGGGCAACGACGTCACGATCACCCTGCCCGAGGAACGTTCGGCCCCGGCCACGGTGACCATCTCGGTCTTGCCTGCGAACGACCCGCCGATCTTCTCGATGCCCAGCGGGTTCGAGTTCTCAGAGAATGGCGGTGCGCCGGTCATCGGAGAGGACTTCGTCAACATGATCGCCCCGGGTGCCTACACGGCCCTGGACGAACTGGTTCGGCAGAACGTCAGCTTCACGCTCGTCCCGGTCAACGTCCCGGAAGGGCTGATGATGGTCGACGAGTTCGGCGAAATGTTGATCCCGACGATCATCGTCACCGCGGGCGGCCCGGACGCTTGGGTCGATATGGACGGCGAACCGCTCGGACTTGCGACGCTGACCGTCTTCCCGGCGATCGACGCATTCGGCTTTGCCGTCTACGAGGTCATCGCGACCGACGATCATCCCACCGATCCTCGCTCGACGTCGCAACTGCTGACGATCACGATCAACCCGGTCAACGACGAACCGGTCACCTACGACCGCAGCCTCACCCTGACCGAGGCGGTCGAGGCCGATGGTGAAGTCGCCATCCTGCACTTCGATGCGGAGCGTTTGATCCAAGGCCTGTCGCCCGAAACGCCCAGCGTCGCCGGTGATTTCGCCGAGGACCTCAGCGACCTTTACGACGAGACCGAACAGACCCTGCGGGTCGTCGCCTTCGGCGTACCCAAGTTCGACGGCGCGACCGAACCGGATGATTTCGATTACATCGACGTCACCGATGATTCGCTCGGCTTGGTCGATGGAACCGGCTCGGTCGATTGGCCCACCGTCAACGGCGGCACGTTCACTTTCCACTTCGCGGACGGCGCGTTCACCCACGGCACCTACGCCCCAGCGGTCGACTACAACCAGCGAACCCCGTTCAATGAGTTCGAGAAGTTCATCTTCGTCGTCTCGGACAACGGCCGGACGACCCTGCCCGGCAGCGGCTACGTCGACTTCGACGACTCGGGGTCGGGCGAGGACGTCACGATCACCCTGCCCGAAGAGCGATCCGCGCCGGCCACAGTGACCATCTCGGTCCTGCCCGCCAACGACCCACCGATCTTCGAGCAATCCCGAGCCGTCGTCGACATCCTCGAGGATGTGAATCCGTCGACCCTTCCCGGATTCGTGTTCGACATTCAACCCGGGGCTGACACGGCCTTGGACGAACTGATTCGCCAAACCGTCTCTTTCGAGATCGTGGTCAACGAATCTTCGGTCCCCGCCGGCTTGATGCAGCAACTCCCCGAAATCACCCCCGATGGGACGCTGATCCTGTACCCCGCTCCGGACGCGGTGGGGACGGCGATCTACGTCTTCGCCGCGGTCGATGCCGAACCGGGGACGGAAGGGTTCATCGAACGGCGGACGTTCGGCACGTTCACCGTCAACGTGCGGCCGGTCAACGATGCCCCGCAGGTCAACCCGGACCTTGCTAACACCAGCAAACCGGACGGGGACGAGGACTCGGATGACTTCTGGAGCGTCAACGCTTCGGGTCATATCACCTACGTCCTCAAGGAGGACAACACGCAGGAGTTCGGGGTCACCCAACCCTACGTGATCGACGTTCGTGGCCAATTGACGGGCGATGAGTCCCGAGTCGGCCTGTTGGATGTCTTCATCGTCGGTCCTGCGAATGAAGCGGACGGGACGTTGGGCGGGTCGCAATCGCTCCGGATTCTGCAGTTCGAAGCCGACACGGCCCTCGGCGGTCGCATCGAAGTGGCGGAACTGGATGAGTTCGGTGACATCGCGAAGCTGCTCTACACCCCGCCGACGGACTACAACAGCAACTTGGGGGGTCCGGACTCGTTCACTTACATCGTTGAAGATTTCAGTGATGCGGGAGAAACCTGGCACCTGGAGACCGGCCAGTTGATCCAAGACCGGTTGACCATCTTGGGTCGGGTCGAGTTCGTATTGCGACCGGTCAACGACGCGCCGCAATTCAGCCTGACCTTCAACGAGATCGCGGTGCTGGAAGACAGCCAAACGGTGGTCGTCGACGGGTTCGCGTTCGACATCTTCGGCGGGCCTCCCGGCTCGGCGTTCGACGAGATCGACCCGTCCACCGGAGATCAGGTGGAGTTCTTGGTGTCCCCGATCAGTCCGGGTGCGGCAGGACTGTTCGCCATCGGCCCCGTGGTCAGTCCCGACGGGCGATTGACCTTCCGCCCAGCCCCGGATGCGTTCGGCGAAGCGATCTTCGAAATCGTCGCCCAGGACGATGGCGCGGACAATCCGCAACGTGGCGACATCGCGTTCAGCACGCCGCAGACGTTGACGATCAACATCCGACCGGTCAACGACCGCCCCCGATTGAATACGAGCGACCCGATCGTCTTCACGCTCAATGAGAACGGCCTGGTCGAAGACAACGGAACCGTGATCGCGCAGCCCATCTTCATCCCGTTCGTGGGTGACGGCACCGTCGTCGGCTTGCTGGACGTCTTTGACGTCGGGCCGGCCAACGAAGCGGCAGACCTGACGCCGGGCGGAAACCAGACTCTCCGGATCACCAACCCGATCCCGACCGCGACCTCCGGTGGCGGCACGTTGCAACGTGTGTTCGATACCGACGGGACGACCCTGATCGGGCTGAATTACACCCCCAGGACGAACTTCAACGGCGTCGACACCTTCATCTACGGGGTCATCGACGACGGAGTTTCCGCGAACCTGGACGGCACGGTTTTCCCCGACCCGCGGGAGGCTTTCAACACGGTTTCGTTGATCGTGAACGCGCTCAACAACCCGCCGCAATTCTCGGGCGCCCCTTCGATCAGCGTGTTGGAGGATGCGACGACCACACCGATCGTCGGCCAGACGATCATCAACGGGTTCGTCACCGACATCGCCGCGGGCCCTCCCGGAGCGTTCGACGAGTTGGGGCTGGTCCCCGGCATCCCGGGCCAGACGGTCGAGTTCTTCGTGCAGCCTGTCGCGGGCAATCCGGCAAACCTGTTCGCCGAACCGCCCACGGTCTCCCCGGAAGGCACGCTCCGCTTCATCACGGTGCCCGATGCCAACGGGGTCGCGGTGTTCACGATTTACGCCCAGGACAGCGGGCCGCACGACCCGCCTCTGCAAGTCAATCGCAGCCCCGAGCGGACGTTCACGATCACGGTGATCCCGGTCAACGACCCGCCGACATTCGATCTGATTTCGGACCAGGTCACGGTACTCGAAGATTCCGGCACGTTCACTTCGGCCACGCCGTTCGTGATCAACATCAGCCCCGGGCCGCCGGACGAAGTCTTGGCCGGACAGACCGTGCGGTTTGAGGTCACTGTCGCGGCCCAAGACCAAGACCTGTTCCGCGAGTTGCCGATCGTCACCGACAACGGTTTCCTGCGGTTCACGCCGGCGGATGACGCCGTCGGCATCACCGTCATCTCGATCATCGGGATCGACAATGAGGGGGCCCAAAGTTCCCCAGCCACGGTGACGATCACCATCGTCGAGGTCAACGACCCGCCGGTCGCTGGCGATTTGACCTTCAACGGCGATGAAGACACGCCCCTCGTGGTCACCGCCCAATCCTTGTTGGATGTCGCGTTCGACCCGGATCTGGCGACGAACCCGGATGAGTTCCTGAGCATCACGCAGGTTGCCGAGCGGTCGCAAGCCGGCGCCGTGATCCGCGTGCTCCCCAACGGCGACGTGGAATACGATCCGCGTCCGTCGATGACCCTGCAAGCCTTGCGACCGGGACAAACGCTGGTCGACACGTTCACCTATCGGGTGATCGATGCCGCGCAAGCGTTGAGCAACCTGGGGACCGTCACCATCAACGTCGCCGGCGTCAACGACGCCCCGACCGTGGTCGATGATTTCGTGACGCTCAACCTCTCGGGTCCGACCGTGATCCGTCCGCTCGACAACGATTTCGATGTCGACGGCACGATCAACCCGCTGACCCTGCGGATCGACCTGCAACCGGCCTTCGGCTCGGTCACGGTCCAGAACGACGGCACCCTGATCTACACGCCGTTTCCGGGCTTCCGCGGGACCGACACGATCCGCTACTCCGTGGCCGACGACCTGGGCGCCCGCAGCCAACAGGCGACGATCACGATCGACACGAATTTGGCACCGGTCGCGGTCAATGACTTGGTCGCCACGTTCCGAGAGCAGGCGATCGACATCAACGTCGCCGCGAACGACTTCGACCCAGACGGAACGCTCGATCTCGATTCGATCGAGATCGTTACGCAACCCGCACGGGGTACCGTCATCGTGCTGGGTGAAGGGTTCGTGAGGTACGTTCCGGACAGCGACTTCATCGGGATCGACAACTTCCAGTACACGATCCGCGACAACCGGGGGCGTCCCAGCAACGTGGCCCAGGTGCAGGTGCAGGTCTCGGCCAGCGAATTGCAGAACCCGAGCAACCGGACCGATGTCGACGCGAGCGGCGAGACGTCACCGATCGACGCGTTGCTGATCCTGAACCGGTTGGCGCGAGGGATCCAGGAAGGCTTCACCGGCAGCATCCCGATCGAATTTCTGCTGGACGAGCTACCGCGACGGTTCTACGACGTGGACGGAAACCGATTCGTCGAACCGCTCGATGCGTTGATCGTCATCAACGCGATCGCCCGGCAGAACACGTCCGGCTTGCAGGGGGAGGGCGAGGGCGAAGCCGACCTCGGACTCGGCCCGATCGACGTGATCGCGCCGTTCGTCCGAGATCGGACGGAGCTCGAGCCGGGCAAGGAACTGCGGTTCGAATTCGGACCCGAGATGCCGACACAAGATTCGGCCGACGCGGTCGCAGATTTCGATGATTTCGGGAACGACGAGATCGACGACCTGATCGGGCTGCTGGCCGGTGATCGTGAAACCGACGACGACAGCGACGACAACGCCTGGCTGGCGATCGACAGCGTGCTCGGCCAGTTGCTCGACAACTGATCGTCCGGCTATCGACCCAGTGGGCCGTCGCATCCGAGCCGACCTGGCGGTCGGCTCGGTTCGTTTCGGGCCGAACGGATAAACGGCTGGCAATCCAGGCACACCCGGAGAAATCGAGCAGGCCGGGCGTCTCCTCGCCGGCTTCGCTACGGATCAGTCGATCGGGAAACCGCGTTTTCGGAGCAGTGCGGTGGTGTCGACGTCACGGCCGCGAAACAGCCGAAAACTCTCGGCCGGGTCGATCGTATCGCCGACCGACAGCACATGCTCCTTCAATGCCCTCGCCAATTCACGATCGAAATAGCCGCCTGGCGACTGTTCGAAGGCCTCGGCCGCGTCGGCGGTCAAAGCATCCGACCACAGGTAGCTGTAATAGCCCGCACTGTAGCTGTCGCTGCTGAAGAGGTGCAGAAAGTGGGGCAGGCGATGTCGCATCACCATTTCCGGCGGCATGCCGATCTCGGCCAACACCTCCCGTTCGAAGGCCGCCGGGTCGATCGCCCCCGTCGTGTCGGTGTGCAGTTTCATATCCATGATCGCGCTGGCCAGGTATTCGACCGTGCCGAAACCCTGGTTGAACTGGGCGGCTTTGCGGATCCGCTGGAGCAATTCGCTCGGCATCGGCTGGCCCGTTTCGTGATGCAGGGCGAAACGACCGAGCACTTCATCCGTCATCAGCCAGTGCTCGAAGACCTGTGACGGGAATTCGACGTAATCCCGGGCAACCCGGGTACCCGCCTGGGCCTTGTAATCGACCTGGGACAGCAAACCGTGCAAGGCGTGGCCGAATTCGTGGAAAAGCGTCACCGCGTCGTCCCAGGAGATCAAGACGGGCTGACCTTCGGACGACTTGACGAAGTTCGAGTTGTTCGAAACGATCGGGATCGAAACGGAAGGGGAGCGGTACTGAGCCCGATATTCGCTCATCCAGGCCCCGCTCCGCTTTCCTTCCCGGGCATAGGGGTCGAGATAAAACAGGCCGGTAACGACACCCTGGGCATCCGTCACTCGCCAGACCCGGACGTCCGGGTGAAAAGTGGGGTATTCGGGTGCCGGCTCGAACCGCATCCCGAACAACTCCCCTGCCGCCCAGGTCATTCCCTCGACCAGCCGATCGAGCTGCAAATAGGGTTCGACCTCGTTGAAATCGAGGTCGTACTTTTCTTTGCGAACCCGTTCGGCGTAGTAGCGATAATCCCAAGGCTCGATGCGGATTTTCGGCGTCCCCTGCCGGTCCGCTTCGAGATCGGCGATCCGCTGCATGTCGGCTACCTCTTCGCGCACGCGGGCGACGGCCTTCGGCCAGACCCGCAACATCAGCCCCATCGCCGTGGCGGGTGTCTCCGCCATCGTCCGCTGCATCCGCCAATCGGCGTGAGTCGCGTAGCCAAGCAGGCGTGCTCGCTCCAAACGGAGCGCCAGGATCTCGGTGATCACCGGCTTGTTGTCGAACTCGTCCCCGTGGTCGCAGCGGCTGTAAAAAATCCTCCAAACCCGCTCGCGAAGCTCGCGGCTATCGGCATAGGTAAGAAACGGGTCCATCGAGGAGCGGGTGTTGGTCACGGCCCAGCGGGAGGCCGGCGCGGAAGGTGTCTCACCGGTCGCCCGCCGCTCTGCTGCGGCCGCCGCCATGGCAGCGACGGTGCTCTCCGGCAACCCCGCCAGGTCGGCGGCATCCTCGATCCAGGTCACGTACCGCTTCTCGTCTTCCAAAACGTTCTGATTGAAATCGGTAAACAGGCTGGCCAGACGGGAATTGATGGCGGACAATCGCTGCTTGTCCTCGGAACTCAGCTTGGCGCCACGACGGACGAAGCTTTGGTAGCGATCGTCGACCAAGCGACGACGGACGGGCGACGACGGATTGGCCTCCTCTGCCTGCCAAATCGACTCGATACGGGCGAATAGCTCGGCATTTTGAATGACGCGATCGGCGTGCTCGGACAACTTCGGGGAAATGACCCGTTCGATTTCGGGAATCGGCCCCAAGTTCAAGTTGCCGGCATGCACATCGAAGAGGGTTTCCACGCGTTCCAATTCCGCGCCGGAGGCATCGAGCGCCAAGACCGTATTCTCGATCGTCGGCGGATCGGACTGCTTGGCGATCGCGTCGATCTGGTTCTTGGCGAGTTCGAGTGCCACCTCGAACGCGGCGAGAAAGTCATCCGCGTTGACCTGATCCCACGGCGGGACCCCGCCGTGAGGACCGGGCCAAGGTTTCAACAGGGGAGAATCGGCAATCATGGGCGTTTCGGCTCGGGATGGCTGGGGACCTGCTGCGGTCGCGAGGGTTCCCAGCAGGACGGGGGCGGTCAGGACAAACAGGGCGGTTCGCCGATGAGCGAGTCTCGCCAAGGGACTTAGCAAGTTGCAACGATGGGGCATCGATCGGGTCACTCGCGAAACGGGGAACGGCGGTTCGATGGGGGAACGCTTGCCGATTCTAGCGGTCACGGAGTTTTTCGGGTCGATCCTCGATAAAAAACTGGCGGGTCCGCCCTTCCGCCGTCGATGGCTGGGCGATATGATCCGTGACCCCTGTCGGTGTGCGGGGACGCTTCGTAATTTGCCGATGTACCAATCGACCGATGAACAAAAACAAGTCCAAAACCAAAGTCAAAACGCACAAGGCGACGAAAAAGCGTTTTCGCCTGTCCGCTACGGGTAAGGCGATGCACCGTCAATCGGGAACCAGCCACTTGGCGACCGGGTTGACCAAGAAGCGTCGTCGCAATCTGCGGGGCACCAAGCCGGTACACGTCTGCATGGAACCGTCCATCCAGGCAGCACTGAACGGCTACAGCAACTGATTCTGTCTTTCTTCCCTTTCCCCTGCGTGCAAGTCGTGTGGGCATGAACATCCGTCGGGGTCGGTGCGGCAGTCGCCGGATCGCCCTTCGCCCAGCCGGCTTCAGGCAGGGGCTTTGACGGAGGCCTGATCTCGACCCGCTACGCGATTTCGGTTGGAGTATCCTTACCGATGCGTACCACAATCGGACACGCCCGTCGGCAGTCCAAAAAACGTCTATTCAAAGCCGCTAAGGGTTTTCGCGGCGGTCGCAGCAAGAAATTGCGCACGGTCAAGGAAACGCTACTCCGGGCTGGCGCTTTTGCGTTTCGCGATCGCCGGACCAAAAAGCGCGAATTCCGCAAATTGTGGATCATCCGGATCAATGCGGCGGCCCACCAGCACGGCCTTCGTTATTCGGAATTCATGCACGGGCTGAAGTTGAGCGGCATGGAACTGGATCGGAAGACGTTGTCCGAAATGGCCATCCATGACCCGGACGGCTTCAAGACCGTTGTCGACAAGGTACGTTTGGCGATTGCCGAACGTCCCGTAGCCGAAGCGACCGCCTAGTTCGTCACCGGCCACCTTTCCGCCGGCTGATCGTCGGCGAGTCGGATCCGCCCCGCTGGCGGGGCGACCCTGCGCACCGCCCCTTGGTTCGGAATTGGTTCGTGCCGATGTCGTTGGCAGACTTTCTCAACAAGCTTGACGAGCTGGAATCGGAAGCGTCGGCGGCACTTCAGACCGTCTCCGATTCGGAACAATTGGAATCGCTTCGTGTCCGCTACTTGGGGGCGAAGAGCGGGCTGTTCAAGGACGTGCAGAAGTTGTTGGGCGGGATCGGCGGCGACGACAAGCCCGCCGCGGGCAAGCGGTTGAACGAGGTCAAGCGATCGATCCAGCAAGCTTTGGAGCTCGCGAAGGATCTGGTCGCGGGCGGCTCAACCGCAGGTTCCGGGCCCGCGCCCGACCCGACGCTGCCGGGGATACCGATGAGACTGGGGCACCTGCATCCGGTCACCCAGACGATCGAACACCTGAAGGAGATCATGGGCCGGATGGGCTTTTCCACAGCGGAAGGGCCTGAGGTGGAAGACCCCTGGCATAACTTCGTCGCGTTGAACATTCCCGAGGATCACCCGGCCCGCGATCCGCTCGATAATTTCTACTTGGCCACGGCCGGCGCGGTCGCGGCTAGCGAGGGTTCGCGGCTGCTTCGGAGCCAAACGAGCACGGTCCAGATCCGGGTGATGGAGTCGTCCAAACCGCCGATTCGGGTGATCTCGCTCGGTCGGGTCTACCGGCCGGACGCGCCGGACGCGACCCACTTCCCGATGTTTCATCAAATGGAAGGTTTGCTGATCGACACGGAAGTCACGATGGCCAACCTAAAAACGGTGCTAAGGATTTTCGCCAACAACTACCTTGGGGGCGATGTCGAGATCCGATTCCGACCGTCCTTTTTTCCGTTTACCGAACCGAGCGTTGAGGTCGATTTTTTCTGGAATGGCCAGTGGATCGAATTCGGCGGGGCCGGGATGGTCGATCCCGCGGTGCTGACGGGGGTTGGCTACGATCCGGAGATCTACAGCGGGTTCGCGTTCGGGCTGGGGATCGAGCGGTTGTGCATGCGGCGTCACGGCATCACCGATATCCGCGACCTGTTCAGTGGCGACCTGCGGTTTCTCAAACAGTTTTGACCCGCCCGGTCGTTGACCCTCACCTTCTTCCGACCCTCCGATCATGCTCGTTTCTTGGAAATGGTTGTCGCGATATGTCGACCTGCCGATGTCGGTAGCCGAATTGGAATCCCGACTCGCGATGGCGGGTTTGAACCACGAGTCGACCACGCGGGTTGATGACGATTACCTGATCGACCTCGAAATCACGAGCAATCGTGGCGATTGCTTGGGCCACCTCGGGGTTGCCCGCGAGATTTCGGTATTGTTCGACCTGCCGCTGCGAAAGCCGATCGTCGAGCCGACAACGCCCAGTAGCGACGCGGGACTGATGACCTCGGTGCTCAACGAGTTCCCGGAAGCCTGCCCGCGATACACCGCCAGATTGATTCGTGGCGTGCGGATCGGCCCCAGTCCCGCCTGGTTGGCCGAATCGCTCCAGCGGATCGGAATCGGATCGGTCAACAACGTGGTCGACGCGACCAACTACGTGATGTTCGAATGCGGCCAACCGCTGCACGCTTTCGATTTCGACCGATTGGCAGAAAACCGAATTGTCGTCCGACCGGCCGTGGCTGGCGAAACGATCACCGCGATCGACCATCGCAGCTACTCGCTTGACCCTTCGATGTGTGTGATCGCCGACGCATCCCGCGCGGTCGCGGTCGCTGGCGTGATGGGAGGCGAACAGAGCGAGGTCGACGAAGCGACGGAAAACCTGCTGATCGAAGCGGCGTTGTTCACGCCGCTGTCGATCCGCCGTACCGCTCGCAAGCTGAAGTTATTCAGCCCCTCTTCGTTCCGTTTCGAGCGGCGAACCGATCCGCACCAATTGGACTGGGCGAGTCGTCGGGTCTGCGAACTGATCCTCGGGATTGCCGGCGGCGAGTTGATCGGTGGCTCGGTCGACACCGCGCCCGAGATCCCCTTGCCGCCAACGATCTCACTCCGGTTCGCCAAGCTGAATCGCCTGCTGGGCATCGAGATCGACCGGGACGTCGTGTTGAGAATCTTGACTGCCTTGGGGTGCGAAGCGGTCGGCGAGTCCTCCGGCCAGGTCGAGTGGCAACCGCCGAGTTGGCGGCATGACTTGAGCCGTGAGGTCGACCTGATCGAAGAGGTCGCGAGGGTCCACGGGTACGACCGCATTCCCGAAGATCACCCGATCGTGGTCACCCCCAGTTCCAAGCGACCGTTTGACGTGGCGATCGAGAAAGTCCGTGGCGTGTTGGTCGGGGCAGGGATCAGCGAGGCGATGACGCCTAGCGTCGTCACCGAGAAGGTCGACGCGATGCTCAGTCCCTGGACGGAACTCCCGGCGCTCTCGACGCAGGTCGCGATGCTCGAGGGCGCCAAACGGTTGCGGCGTTCGCTGTTGGCCAGCCTATTGCAAAGCCGGGCGTTCAACTGGACCTCATCAGGTACGCCCGCGGACCTGTTCGAAATCGCCCACATCTATTTGCCCGGCGAGCAGGCGGACGACCTGCCGGCCGAGCAGTACACCCTCGGCATGATCGGAGGACTCGACTTCTTTGTCCTGAAAGGGGTGGTCGACGAAATCGGTATTCGGCTGGGACTTCCCTGGCCGCTCCGCTACCTCGTCCCCTCCGAACCGAAGGCCGAAAGGTGGAGCGGTTTTGATCCGGGTCGGCTGGTCGAGATCCACGGTGGCGACGAGCCGCTCGGCTACCTTGGGGTGATTTCTCCCCGGCTGGCGAAGACGCTCAAGTTACCTGGGGAGACGACCGCCGCGGAACTTTCGCTCGTCGGACTCCTAAAACACGCCGTGCTGGTCCCGGCTCAACAGGCAATCAGCCCGTTCCCGTCCATCCAGCGGGACCTGAATCTGATCCTAGCCGAATCGATCCGCTGGGCGGATCTGGAAGCTGCGGTCCGCGCGGCGGCCGGACCGGAATTGGCCGCGGTGACTTATCGTGAGACCTATCGGGACCCGGCCAAGGACGGGCCGGACCGCAAACGAATTCTGCTGGCGCTGTCACTCCAAAAGCGCGACGCGACATTGACCGGGGCCGAAGCCGACGCGACAGTCGCGGCGATCTTGGCGAGTTGCGAGCAGGCGGTCGGGGCCAAACTGCTGAGCTGATCCCGCACCCTTCCGAGACCTCAGTCCGCGTTGGGATCGAAACCGATCGCCGAGTCGTTGATGAACTCGATGCGGCCACTACGAATGTCGTAGACCGCCGCGATCATGCCGATCTTGTGTTGCTCGAGCAAATCCGTCACCGTCCGACTGCGACTGCGGATGACGTCGATCGAATGCAAGATATGGCGGCGGGCGACCTCGTCGTAGAACGCCTCCCGTTCCGACTCGCTGAGTGTTGCGAATCGGCGTCGGTCCTGTTCGTCGATCGACTCGCCGACGGTATCGACCAGATACCCGAAGTGCTCGCCATGCGGATAAGGCCCGCCGGGCTCGGGAGCACAAGCCTGCTCGACGACCGCCCGCATCACCGTGGAACCGGTGTGGGCCATCACGACGACCAACTTGGCACCCGCCGTGACACAGCCATACTCGACACTCGCCAGCACCCGTGGTCCGACCATCACATTGCCTGCCAAGCAGACATTCAAGACATCCCCCAGGCCGAGGTCGAAGATGAGTTCGGTCGGAGTCCGCGAGTCCATGCAGCTCAATACCAACGCGATCGGATACTGCCCCTGGGCGGTCGCGTTCACCTGACGCGCCAGATCTCGGGGAAGCGGGTGCTGGTTACGGAAGCGGTCATTCCCCTCACGCAGGACGCGGAGCACCTTGGCCGGGGTCAGCGATTGCTGCAATTCACGGGTCGACAGATCGACGAACTGGATCTCGTCCTTCATCTCGTAGACCGGCCGAAACCCACGCAAACTGACCTCGACGCCGCGTGCCGGTGCCGTCTTGTTCTTGTAATCCTTGATCAGCGACAGGATATCCGGATCGATGTAGGCGGTGCTCCGGGCGTCGATCAGAGCATGAGCGCCTGAAGGGATGCTGTTGAGCGTTTTGTCAAGCGCCGCCCGATTCAGGAAGCTGACTTGGTTGGCGAGTTGCAAGTGATGGAGTTCGCCCCCCAGGTGCTTCTCGATCACCATCTGCAGCGGACGCTGGTAGTTGCTGTACAGGATGAACGCCAAAGCCACCACCAACCCGATCATGATGCCGATCAACAGGTCGGTCGCAACGATCGCGAGCACGGTGAACAGATACGGCAAGAATTGGTAGCGCCCTTCCCCCCACAACTGCTTGACCAACTTGGGGCTGGCCAGTTTGAAACCGGTCATCAAGAGGATCGCGGCCAAACTGGAAAGGGGAATCAGATTGAGCAATTCGGGCAGAAAAACGACCGCGGCCAACAGATACCCGCCGTGAAAGATCGCTGACAATTTGGTCTTGGCGCCCGCGCCGATGTTGACGGTACCGCGGACGATCACGCTGGTAATCGGCAGGCCGCCGATCAGTCCGGAAGTCACGTTCCCAACGCCCTGAGCCAACAGCTCGCGACTGGCCGGTGAAACGCGGCGTTTGGGGTCGAGGTTGTCGATCGCTTCGAGGTTCAGCAAAGTCTCCAGCGACGCGACGATCGCGATCGTCAGCCCCGCGATGTACACCGCGGGATTGTCGAGTTGAGAAAAATCGGGAAACATCAAGAACCCGACCACGTCAGCGGCATCCTCGGCGACCGGCACCCGCACCAAGCGGGCGTCGCCGAGCCGCCATTCGTCACCCATCTGCCGCAGGCCAAGCTTGGCGAGGATCCCGAGGGCGACGACGACCAGCGGCGCGGGAATGAGCGATTTCTTGAGCCAGGACACTTTGTCCCACAAGATCAACAACGCCATCGAGCCCATCCCGATCGCCAGCGCCCCGCCGCTCAATTCGCCTGCGAACATCGAGCCGATCTCGGTGATGATGCTCGGGTGCGAAGGGGTCATCTGCTGAAGGGCGATGTCGGGGTCCTGAACCTTGACCAATCCCAAAACGTACGGCGTCTGCTTGATGATCAGGATCAACCCGATGGCCGTCAGCAGTCCCTTGATCACGCTGGAGGGAAAGAACGCCGCGATGAAGCCGGCTTTGGCGAGGCCCAAACCGATTTGGATCACGCCGCCGATGACGACCGCCAACAAAAAGGCTTGAAAAGAACCGAGCTCCGCGATCTGCATCGCCACGATCGCCGTCAACCCGGCCGCCGGACCGGAAACGCTCGTGTGCGAGCCGCTTAGCGCCCCCACCACCAGCCCACCGACGATCCCGGCCAGGACACCCGAAAACAAGGGTGCCCCAGAGGCCAACGCGATCCCCAAACAGAGCGGCAGGGCGACCAAAAAGACGACCACGCCCGCCACCAAGTCCTTGAACCAGACTCGGGGAGAAAGGAGACTTTCCTCTGCAACGGTTGTTGGCATCGAAGTCCACTCAGAGAAAAGGGGGCGCAGTCGACCTGCAGGAAAAAGGGCTAGGAGACGACAGTCGCGATCCCGTCAGCCGAATCACGGGCGGCTACGGCTCGCGGAGACTCCCTCGACGCGACCCCGTCCTGGCCAGAGTTAAAGATTAGTCATCGGCATGGCCGGCGACTACCCGGGCTGGCGGGGTGGCAAGTGCGTCCGAACGACGGACAGAGGCTGACCGGCAATTCGCATCAAGAATCGGTCCGAGTGGGGTTCAACGCAGCCACCCTCTCGAGACACGGCGCTGCCATGCAGCCCCCAATCAGCCAACAACGGAAGACTCACTCCCTTTACAAGCCTCCGACGGAGTGAACCGGTTGTCGCGGGGCTGCCAAGTCCGATAACAACCAATTCGTTTTGGGGGCCCAACTCGGCCGGCTGACGTCGGGCCGGGGGGGCTGCCCCCGTTCGTACGACGGGTTCTGTCGATGCACCGAGTGGGGTAGGGAGTGGACGAAACAGTCCCGGGAATCGTAGATCGGGCGAAAACTCTGGCCGGCGGTCGAACCGCCAAGGTCATCGGTTGCCTCGCATTCGCCTGCGGGGTCCTGTGGTTCTCGGGCCGTTCGGAACTGGAGAGCCCAGCTCGCTGGACCTTATTCGTGGTCGCTTTGGCGGCGGCGATGTGGGCCACCGAAGCGATCCCGGCCTTCGCGGTCGCGCTGCTCGTGATCGGGTTGCTGATTCTGATCCTCGGCCAACCGAGCAGCATCTTGGGAGAGGGACCAGGCGAATGGGAAATCTACGCGGCCACGCTCGGCAGCCCGTTGATCTGGCTCTTTTTTGGCGGGTTCGTCTTGGCGGCTGCGGCAGACAAGACGGGCCTCAGTCGAGTGATGGCCCGCGAGGTACTCCGCAGATTTGGCAACCATCCCAAAGGCTTGTTGGCGGGGGGGATGACGGTCACCTTCTTCTCGTCGATGTTCATCTCGAACACCGCGGCGGCAACGATGATGATCGCCGTGATGATGCCGATCCTCGGGGTCTTGCCACAGGCTGATCGCTTCCGTCGCGGCCTGCTGCTCGGCATCGCCTTCGCGGCCAACGTCGGCGGGATGGGCACAGTCATCGGCAGTCCCCCCAACGCGATCGCGGCCGGGGCGTTGCAAGCGATCCGGCCGGTTGACTTCTTCGGCTGGATGCTTGCGGCGGTCCCACCGGCGGTGGCCTCCATCGTGCTGATCTACCTCTACCTGTTGTACCGGTATCCCGCGTCGGTCAGTCACATCGACCTGTCGGGGTTCGTTTCCCCGGTCGATGGCTCGGACGGCATGGCCAATTCTCGGAAGGGCGTGATCGCCGTTTTTCTGATCACGATCGGCTTGTGGTTAACGCAATCGCTGCATGGGGTCCCGGCCCCCGTTGTGGCGTTCTTGCCGATCTGCGCGTTCTGCTCAGCCGGGATTCTCAGCGACGATGACATTTGTGCGATCCGTTGGGACGTGTTGCTGCTGATCGCCGGCGGATTGTCGTTGGGTTTGGCGGTGACCCAAACCGGTGTCGCCATTTGGATGGTCGGCCTCCTGCCGCTCGACCAAGTCCCGCAATGGGTAGTCGTCTCGTCGCTCGCCTTCGTGACGATGGCGGTGTCGAACGTGATGAGCAACACGGCGGCGGCGAACATTCTGGTCCCGATCGGGATCGCGATGGGGGCCGGCAACGAGGCGGCGACCGTGATCCCGATGGCGTTGAGCGCTTCGGCCGCGATGTGCTTGCCGATCTCGACTCCCCCCAACGCGATCGCTTATGGGACCGGCCAGTTGCGGTCGTGGGACCTGATCGAGGGTGGCTTGTGGATCGGCATCCTGGTGCCGATCTTGGCTTCCGTCTGGGGCGGGCTGATGCTCGGCTACTGAAATTCGCACCCGCAGTGCGACGCGGGCCGGGTCACCGCAGGAAACGCTGGCCGGCGGAGCGGCAAACAGGCAAGCCAGGCGAAGCAAACTTGCGTCGCGTGCGGTCGCCCCAAGAACCGCGGATCAGACGGCGGCTTCCTTGCGATTGACTTCCAAGATCGTTTCGACCACTTCGACCAACTGATCGAGCCGGAAGGGTTTGAAGAGGACCGCCTTGGGGTGCAACCCGGCCTGGCGTGCCTTGACGATCGAGTGGCCGGGGTCGTATCCGAAGCCAGTCATCAGGACCATCGGGACGCGGGACATGATTTCCCCGAGTCGGCACATCAACTGGTAGCCGCTGAAATCGGGCAACCGGATGTCGCTGATGATCACATCGTAACTTCCTTCCCCGCCACTGCCGCGGACCATCATCACGGCCTCCTTGCCTTCATGCGCCGTTTCGACGATGCAGCCGTAGCGTTCGAGCAGCCGGTGGGCGTCGTCCCGCACCGAACTGTCTTCATCCACGACCAAAATCCGTTTGCCGGCCAGCAGAGCGTGCTGCTCGGACTTCATCCCGACGGGGACGGCTTCCAGCGGCGTCATCCGCTGACCGATCTGTTGGATCGTCTGCTTGATGTCTCGGGCGTTCTGCAGGATCCGCCGCAACCGATCGACGATCTCCCCTTGGTGCCCGATGTAGCCCTCCATCACGTTGACCGCGTCGTTCAGAATCTCGTCGACGGGTAGGGCTACGGCGCTGTGGATCGCGTCGCAACTCTGCTGGGCGGTGTTCGCCTTCTGGGCAACCAGCAATTCGAGGGTGTTCAAGGCGAACGCGACGTCACGGGCAAAGATTTCCAAAAACTGCAAGTCGCTGTCGCTGAACGCCTCCGCCTCGAAGCTCTCGACGTTGATCGTACCGAGGATCTGATCGTGCAGGATCAACGGCACGGTGAGCGAACTCTTCGAGTCGGCGACACCGGGAATGAAGAGCGGGTCGTTGACCACGTCCTGACAGATGTAGCTCATGCCGCTGGCGGCGACGTAACCGGTAATCCCATTTCCGCGTGGCTGGGCATACAACTTCCGGTCGGCCGCGTGCTGATCGATACCGACGCTGAGCAACGGGACCAAATTGCCGGTAGCCTGCTCGAGCAAACGAATTTCGATCAGCTCGAAGTTCAACAGGTCGCGGAGGTAATGACGGATATTTTCCTTCAGCAACTCGATCCGCTCGTCGACCTCCATCATGAAGATCTCCGTCGGGCGGAGGTCGGCCAACTCGCGTCCTGCCTTGTGGATGGCCTCCAACTTCTGCTGCTGCAGGATTTCCTCGGTGATGTCGCCGATCGTCACGATCAGATGTCGCGGGACGAAGTTCGCCTCGTCGGCGGCCACCGCTGTCGAAGCGACCGCGTCGTCGATCGTCCCTGTGCTACTCGCCCGGACGACGTTGGGGATTCCTCCCGTAGCAACGGAGGCCACGTGAATCTGGAAATAGCGGTTGTGGCAATCTTGAAGGGTGCTGGTACTCTCATTACCGGTCGCCATGGCGGTGTGGAACGGGCAGAAGTCCGGCCCCATGATCTCGGGATTCCCGAGCATCTCGTAAAGCGTCGCCCCAGCCGGCACCTCATTCCCTTCCGCCCACAACTGCAACCGGCGATTCGCCCACAACACCCGATGGTGCTCATCCAGCAGGGCAACCCCCTGCGGCATCTCGCTCAGCATCGTGCTGCTCAACAGCAAACCGCCCAATTGTCCAACTTCGGGAAGACTCTGCTCAGAGATCCACAACCCGCTGAATGGCCGCTGCGTGAGCAGGTGGATCGCTTCCGAAACCGAGGGCACAAATAGCAACGAATGCTCTTCGGCTAACCCTGCCGGAAACGGATGATCGGCGTCACCGAACGGGGTAGTCAGCCCCGTTCCGACACAAAGTATTTGCTTGGATGCCCCCACCGCCATCGCCTCTCCCATCAAGGGTAGCCACGGTCGTCCGACGACGAGACCCCACCAATGTCGTCGGCATACAATCCGCGGACCATGTTCCCCCGCGCCATGATAGGCCACCGGCTACCCACCCGACAACGGCTAATCAGATCGATCGATCCCGAATTCGACGTGCGTCAGCTCGTCCGCACCCGCCTTCCGCTCGGCGCCGACCCAGCGACCGAGATACAGCCTCGATCGGAACCCTGTGCAGCCCCTCTGTTCGCCCAAACTCGCCTAATTTACAAACATGAAAAAAGCTTCACAAGTCTTGACAGTCGTCAAAGCCACCCTAAGCTGACCGCCAGACGACTGCCATCCCAAACTACGCAGCCGCCACATCTCTCCACTGTTTCTCGTATTTGGCCGAAATGGCTGTGGCACTCCCACGAGGGTAACCTGACATGAAAAATTTCTTGATGACTTTGGCACTCGGATTGATGGCGACGAATGTCGCCGTCTCCGACGCTGCGGCGGGCTGCACCGCCTGTGGCACCTCGCCGACGGTATCGGCTTGTTCGTCATGCGGCCCGGTGGCCGGGACGACCAACGGTTGCGTCGCCGGTTCCGGCTGCGCCCCCACAACGAACTACGTTGCGAGGACGGTTACCCGCTCTCAATACGTCACGGAAACCCGATTGGTTCCGACCGTCGAGTACGTCCGTGAGACGAAGACTCGGATGAAGGACGTTACCCGCTGCGTCGCTTCGGTCGAAACCCGTGAACAGACCTACGAGGTTTGTGTCCCGGTGACCGAAGAGGTCGAACAGACCTACACGGTTTGCGTCCCGGTGACCGAGGAGGTCGAACAGACCTACACGGTTTGCGTCCCGGTGACCGAAACCAAGTCTCGCACCTACACGGTCCAGGTCCCTTACACCGAACAGGTCGAACAGACCTACACGGTCAAGGTGCCCTACACCGAGATGGTGACGTCGACCTACAACGTCTGCGTCCCGTACACGGAAATGGTCACCCAGACCTACACGGCTCGAACCCCGGTGATCGAAACGAAGACCCAGAAGTACATGGTCAACGTGCCGTACACCGAGCAAGTCGAACAGACCTACACGGTCAACGTTCCCTACACCGAGGAAGTTGAGCAGACTTACACGGTTCAGGTCCCGGTCACGGAAACCAAGACCGGAGTCCGCAAGGTCAGCCGTTGCGTTCCGGTGACGACGATGAAAACGATCACGGAAGACCATGGCGGTTACGAGTGCCAGTTGGTCGAAGTCAGCCCGACCACGCTAACCGCCGGTTACGGCGGACACTCGCGTGGCGGCCTGTTCGGCCGACTGCGGGGCGGATGCGGCACCGGTTGTGCCCCGGCTGGCTGTGACACCGGCTGCGATTCGGGCTGTGGAGCGGCCACCACGAACGGCTGCGCCCCGACTTACGTCCAACGTCAGGTTTACGTTTCGAAGCCGGTCACCCGGGAAGTCCCGGTCACGACTTACCAGATGCAGACGACGGAAGAGCCCTACACCTACACGTCGACCACCTGCGTCACCGAGACGAAGACCCGCGTCGTGAAGGTCACCAAGTACCGCCCGGAAACCCGCACCCGCATCGTGAACGTCACCAAGTGTCGTCCCGAAGAGCGGACCCGCGAATATCAGGTCAGGACCTGTGTTCTCGAAACCAAGACCCGTGAAGTGCCGGTCACTCGGACTCGGATGGAAACCCGCACAAGGGAAACCCCGGTTACCAAGTGCCGGACCGAAACGAGAACTCGCGTCGTGAACGTCAACAAGTGCCGTCCCGAAGAGCGAACCCAAGAGTACCAAGTGACGTCCTATCAGAACGAAACTCGTACTCGGACGGTTCCCGTCACCAAGATGGTCCAGGAAACCCGCACCCGCAAGGTTCCGGTCACCAAAATGACGACCGAAACCCGGACCCGAACCTACAACGTGACGGTTTACAGCAACGTCACCGAGCAGGTCGAAGAGACCTACACGGTTTGCGTCGCGGTTCCCGGCCAGAAAGAAGTTCAAGTTCGCGTCTGCCGCCCGGTCGTCTGCGAAGTGATGGTGCCGGCTTACGGCTCCGTCTCGACCGGCGTGGCCGTCGGTGCCGGTTGCGTCACTTGCAACTGAGCCAGGCTAGCCTGCTCGCTTTGACAAATGAGAACCCGACCGGTCGCAAGATCGGTCGGGTTTTTTCGTGGTCGCAGAGGCTCAGCCGAAAATTTGCGAACGACCCGCCCTGGCGGCAGGCGGAGACCGACGCGACTTGAAACGGGCTAAGGCGAGCAGCGGATGAAACAGTACCGGCGAAAGTAGCAGGCATACTCCGTGTGCCGCAGCTGAGTGCGGACGGCACACGAAGTATGCCTGCTACTGGGGTAAATTAATTTCTGCCGCTCGCCTAACCGCGTTGACCGATCCGCGACGACTGAGCCACGCCGCGTGAACCTGGCGAGTGTCGAACCAATGCCCTCGACCCAGCAGCCGGTTCCGGCCAACAGCTAGCGTTGGCTGGCGTCCAGGAACGGGGGCCAGCCACTGGGCGCCAAAGATGCGTCGTCCAGGTTGACACCGGCTTCGATCGCGCCCCGATGGTTCATGTAGGGGTGATCCACTTGCCCGGACATCCGCGCGGGGTACACCGTGCGGACGCTGCCATCTTCGTACCACACGTTCGCCCCGTTTCGCGGGTGCGGAAAACTCATCCGGGTGACATCCACACTCGTCCCCTGGTAGTCGCCTGCGGTGGGCGAATCGCCGAGCACGGCGAAGTTCGGTCGGGCCTCGTAATGGGGAGATAGATATTCGCCCCCATTCCTGACCCCCAGATTGTAGGAGTAGTTACCGCCGGAGTTCCGCTGCATCCCGCTCAAAACCGCCAAATTCTTCGTCTCGCTCGCCCGCCGAATCTCATCCTTGCGGACCAAGCGGGTCAGCCCCGGGACCGGGGATTCGGTCTGAAATCGACCGTTGGGTGCGGGAACCTTCGGCGGATCGTCGGGTCGGGGCGACCTGCCAGAGGGACACCACCGCCTCGGACTGTCACTGTCGGTCAAGGCACCCACGTCAAACAAATGGACAGCCCACATGCCGGAGAACGCCCGCGGCCCACTTTTATCTAGCGCGGGAAGTCGTTCTTGCGGATCGCGGAGCACGAATTGCATCAGCCCGTCGCCAAGGCAACGCAAGTTGTCTTGGCAAATCACGCTCCGAGATTCCTCGCGAAGATGAGCGACCGTGGGAAAGCCGATCCCCAGCAGCGCCACCCCGGCGAGGCCGCCGACCAACCAGTCGGCCAATTTGCGCCGCCGCCCCCGCCAGGCGATTTCTTCAACCGACCGAATCGGTGTCGCTTTCGCCATGACACCCGCGGGCCAACCGCAACCGGAAGGCGACACCATCGCCGAATCGATCAACGCCAGCGTCCGATCGCCCAAGCCGCTGGGCAACTCGGCGACCCGGTCGGGGCCCAACATCCGCTCGTCCACCACCTGAAGCGTTCGCTGCAATTCGGCTAATTGATCCCGCAACAACGGGTCCACGGACAACCTCTCCTCGACACAACGCATCTCGTGAGGTTCCAACGCGGCCAGCAGATAACCGACCAAATCTTCTCGCGTGACGTTCATGGACAGGCAGAACCGACAGAGGAGCCATTCAATTTTCAGCGGATCGTTCACACGTTATTGTACGGAATCCGACCGGAATCGGTTCATCAGGATCTGGCCGAGGGGGCCGGACGAAGAAAATCCGGCCGGGTCAGCCAGGGACGGTTTCTTGGCGCCGGAGTTCCGGCTATGGTTGGTTCCGGATCCAACCCGCCGACCGCTCTCCCACCTCGGAAACCCTACGATGCAGTCCGCCGGTCGCTCTTCCGCATGGCAATGGTGGGTCAGCGGGCTGTTGCTGCTGGCGACGATGATCAATTACATGGATCGCCAGACCTTGGCGAACCTGGCACCTCGGATCACGCAACAGCTCGACCTTTCCAACACCCAGTACGGGATGGTCGAGGCAACCTTCGGTTACGCCTTCGCCTTCGGGTCACTGTTTTTCGGAGTTTTGGCTGACCGTTATTCGGTCCGGTTGCTGTACCCTGCCATCTTGATCGCCTGGTCGGCTGTGGGGTTTGCCACCGGGCTGTCCCGCGGCTACCTATCGCTGCTCGTCTGCCGAACGCTACTCGGTTTCTTCGAAGCCGGGCACTGGCCTTGCGCTCTGATCGTCACCCAAGCGGTGATGTCGCGAGGCAATCGGGTGATGGGCAACAGCATTTTGCAGAGCGGGGCTTCGTTGGGAGCGATCCTGACGCCCGTCGTCGTGCTGGGACTGGTCCGCACCAACCCCGACCCCGATGCTTGGCGTTTACCGTTCTTCGTGATCGGGTTGATCGGGGTACTCTGGGCGGTGGCCTGGTTGCTGGTGATCAAGCCGGGCGACTTGAAACGGGAAACCCCTCCGCTCACCGCCGGGGAATCCCCCAGTCTCCCCACCGCGTGGCTAGGAAAAATCCTGCTGGACCGGCGATTCTGGGCGCTTGCGATGATGGTGATCGCGATCAACACGTCCTGGCAACTGATCCGGGCCTGGCTGCCGAAGTTCCTGCAGGAGGGCCGTGGTTACACGGAAAGCCAAGCCCTGCTGTTCAATTCGGCGTATTACATCTTCACCGACGTGGGCTGCATCGCCGCCGGCGTCGCGACCGTTTGGTTGGTGCGACGCGGTTTCCAGGTTCACCGCAGCCGAGTATTGGTCTTCTTGGGCTGCTCGTTGCTGGCCGCCCTTTGCACCTTGGCGGCCGTGCTACCGCAGGGCTGGCTGTTGCTGGGCATCCTGCTGTGTGTGGCGATGGGAACGCTGGGCGTCTTCCCCTGCTACTACTCCTTCACCCAGGAGGTGACGATTTCCCACATGGGACGCCTGACAGGGCTACTGTCCTTCATCGGTTGGCTCGCCTCCTCGCCGACACAGACGCTGTTCGGATACGTCGTCGATCGGACCGGCTCGTACGACCCGAATATGGCTATCCTCGGCTGGGCACCGCTGATCGGTCTGATCGCTTTCGTGCTGCTCTGGCCGCATCATCCGGAAACCGAGCCCAAGTCCGACGCGGTAACGGCGCCGACGCTCAGTCCGGCGACGGCAACCGCGGCGAGTTGAAGTCGCGATCGCGAACAATCGCCCGGCCCAAGTTTCCAGCCTCAGACCGTCTGTCCCCCGGCGGACCGTTTGGCTGCGTCGAGCGTGTTTTGCAGCAACATGGCGATGGTCAGCGGGCCGATCCCACCGGGCACCGGCGTCACGGCCGAAGCCACGGCGACCGCCTCGTCGAACGCGACGTCCCCGACCAATCGATCACCGACCCGATTGATGCCGACATCGATGACGACAGCCCCCGGCCGGATCCAATCCCCTCGGATCAACTCCGGACGACCGACCGCGGCGATCAGAATGTCGGCCTCCCGTGTGATGCTCGGCAGGTCACTCGATCGGCTGTGAGCGAGAGTCACGGTCGCGTTGGCGTAGTCGGGCCCACAGACCCCATCCTTGGAAGCCAACATCATGGCGATCGGTTTGCCCACGATGTCACTGCGGCCGATAACGACGACGCGTCGCCCCGCGGTCCGCAACCCGTAGTGGGCCAACAGGCGGACGATCCCCTGCGGCGTGCAAGGCAAAAAACGCGGACGATCCTGGGAAATCAACCCGACGTTCACGGGACTGAAGGCGTCGACATCCTTGGCGGGGTCGATCGCGTCCAACACCTCACGGGGATCGATCCGCGCGGCCGGGTCATCCGCTTGAGGCAACGGCAACTGCACGAGGATTCCATGCACCTCGGGATCGGCATTGAGCCGTCGGACCAACTCCAAAAGTTCGGCCTGACCGGTTTCCGCAGGCAACCGCTCGACACGACCGTCGATGCCGACCTGCTGACACGCCCGGTGCTTGTTCCGAACGTAAACCTGGCTGGCCGGATCGTCACCGACCAAGATCGCCGTCAGGCAGGGGACCGCCCCACCCGACTGCATCCAGCGGGTGACGTCCTGGCCGATCCGCTCACGAATGGCCGCCGCCGTGGCCTTGCCGTCGAGTATCGTTGCTTGCATGTCGGTAGCGCCCACAGAGGACAGGGGGTTTACGCTGTAAGGTTGTGGCTGTGATGGAAGCCGAGAGCTGCGTCAGGAGGGTGGCCGCGAACGCGAACCCGGACGTCGACATCAACTTACCGATCACGGGGCTGACGACCAGGGACCGTGGGGTCCAAACCCGAGCATCCTTGCCCCGTTTGGTCGACCCGGATCAGGCGTTATCCTTGGCGTGGCCAGCGACCGTGGCAGTAACCCACACGAAACGCCTCGGGCTCCAACGCCTTCGACGGCGTCCGCGTTCCGGAATTGCCTCCTAGTCCGCTGGTCACTCACCCCGGGGCTGATCCCCCGGCCCGTTCCCGGTTCATACGGTCAAGCCTTCGTGTCCATCCCTCTCGATTCCGCCGTCGAATTGTTGCGAATGCAGGCTACCAGAGAGGTCGCGGCTGAGCAGATCGTAGCGGCGTCGTTCGCGTCGATCCGCCAAAGCGAACCGCAAATCCGGGCGTTTACCCATCTGGCAGAAGAAACGGCAATGGAAGCCGCCCGTCAGATCGACCGGAAACGTGAGCGGGGTGATCCGCTCGGCCCGCTGGCCGGTATCCCGGTCGCCGTCAAAGACGTGCTCTGCACCCGCGACATGCCGACGACCTGCGGGTCGCGGATGCTGCGAGATTTCCGCCCGCCGTACGACTCGACGGTGGTTCACAAGCTTCGTGCGGCCGACGCGATTTTGGTTGGCAAAACGAACATGGACGAGTTCGCGATGGGAGCCAGCACCGAAACGAGCCATTTCGGCATCACTCGCAACCCGTGGGACCATGAGCGTACGCCAGGCGGGAGCAGCGGTGGCGCGGCAGCCGTGGTCGCGGCGGGCAACGTCCCACTGAGCATCGGCTCAGATACCGGCGGCTCGATCCGCCAACCGGCCGCTTTCTGTGGGATCACCGGATTGAAGCCGACCTACGGTCGCTGCAGCCGTTACGGCTTGATCGCCTTCGCCAGCAGCCTGGATCAGGTCGGGCCGATGGCTTGGTCAGTCGCCGACGCCGCCCTCCTGATGCAGGTGATCGGGGGATTTGACCCGCGAGATTCCACCTCACTCGAAATTTCTTCGGACGATTATGCGGCCGCTGCCACCGACGGTGATATCCGAGGCTTGCGGATCGGCGTCATCCGCGAAGCGGTCGACCACGAAGGCCTGGACCCAGACATCCGCTCCGCGGTGCTCGCGGCGTTGGCCACCTTTCGGGATGCGGGTGCCCGGATCGTCGACGTGCATTTGCCACACAGCGAATACGGGGTCCCCGCCTATTACGTCGTCGCCCCCTGCGAAGCGAGCAGCAATCTGTCCCGCTACGACGGCGCCCACTACGGGTTTCGCGCCGAACCGAATGCCGAATTGGCGGCGGCGTCCGGCCCGCTGTTGGCGACTTATTGCCGAACTCGAGGGGAGGGCTTCGGAGCTGAGGTGAAACGTCGAATCCTGCTCGGAACCTACGCCCTGAGCACCGGCTATTTCGACGCTTACTACCTGAAAGCGCTCAAAGTTCGCAGGTTGATCCGAGCCGATTACGACGCGGCTTTCCAATCCGTCGACCTGTTGGTCGGTCCGGCGACACCCTCGCCCGCCTTTCGCTTGGGCGAAAAGGTCGACGACCCGCTGCAGATGTACCTGTGCGACCTGTTCACGGTGGGTGCCAACTTGGCCGGCATCCCGGCGATCTCCGTGCCGGCCGGCATCAACCCCTCCGGGCTGCCCGTTGGCGTTCAACTGCAAGGTCCGCCGCTGGGCGAATCGACGTTGTTGCGGGCCGCCGCGGCGTTACAAGCACGGACCGACTTTCATTTGCAGAGGCCCCAGCGATGATCGCCCACTCGACCGATCCGATGCCCTACCAAACGGTGATCGGGCTGGAAGTCCACGTCCAGTTGAAGACCCGCAGCAAGCTGTTTTGCCGCTGCGAGAACCGGTTTGGAGCGGCACCCAACACCCAGACCTGCCCCGTTTGCTTGGGATTGCCGGGCGCCCTGCCGGTGATCAATCAGCAGGCGCTCGAACTGGCGATCCGTGCGGGACTCGCGTTGAACTGCGAAATCCCCCCCCTGACCAAGTGGGACCGCAAGCAATACTTCTACCCCGACCTGCCCAAGGGGTATCAGATCAGCCAATTCGATTTGCCGATCTGTGCCAGCGGGCACCTCGAGATCGTCGACCCCGAGGACGCCTCCGCCACCCGTCGCATCGGGATCACCCGGGCGCACCTGGAGGAGGATGCCGGCAAGAGCATTCACGACGAAGCGGCCGGACGGACCGATTCCCGAATCGACCTCAACCGCTGTGGCACCCCGCTGCTGGAAATCGTCAGCGAGCCCGATCTCCGTTCGGCCGCCGAGGCCCGCGTCTACCTCAGCGAATTGAAGCTGCTGCTGACCCACCTCGGCGTTTCGGACTGCGAAATGCAAGAGGGCAGCCTGCGGGTTGACGCGAACGTCAACCTCTGGATCGACGTTTCGGGCGAACAGGTCGCGACCCCGATCGTCGAGATCAAGAACATGAACAGCTTCCGCTCGGTCGAACGGGCGATCCTGTACGAAGCCGATCGGCAGTTTCTGGCTTGGCAGGAAAACGGCAAGACGATCCGAACCGAACCGAAAACGACCCGTGGTTGGGACGACGCCCGCGAGTCGACTTTTCCGCAGCGAGAAAAAGAGGAATCGGCTGATTACCGCTATTTCCCCGATCCCGATCTGTTGCCCGTTCGCATCCCGCGTGCCCAGGTGGAAGCCGCCCGCGAAAACTTAGGCGAACTGCCGGCTGCCACCCGCACCCGCCTTGAGCACGAATACAAGATCAAGCCTTACGACGCCGATGTGATCGTCAATCAGGGGCCGGCGATGATCCGGTATTTCGAGACCGTTGCGGGGCTCGCGGGCGACGGCCGCCGGGCCGGCAATTGGGTTCAACAGGATGTCCTGCGGATGCTGAAGGACCGCGGCGAAACGATCGAGTCCTTTCCCGTTTCAGCTGCGGCGCTCGGCGACCTGTTGGCCCGAGTCGTGGCCGGATCGCTCGACAACACGCGAGCCCGCGATGTCTTCACGGCCATGCTGGAAAAGGGACAAGACGTCGCTTCAGCCATCGCCGCCCTGGGGATCGCCACGGTTGACGCCGGGGCCGTCGATTCGCTCTGTCGAGAACTGCTGGAAGCTAACCCACAAGTCGTCGAGGACTTTCGTGGGGGCAAACAACAAGCCATCGGTTCGCTGATCGGACAAGCCAAACAGAAGAATCCGAACGCCAATCCCCAAGCGGTCCGCGAAGCGCTGCTACGGATCGTCGCGACGATGTAGGCCGCTACTTGTACCCATGTGTGGGCCCTGCGAGATCGGGCGAAGGATCGAACTGGCCAGCTAGCCGACGGCGTCTCACCCCCCAAGGGGACGTCAGGCCCCGGCCCTCAGTAATCCCCAGGTGCCGACCAAGGCCAGCAAATAGCTGCCCCCGAGCACCCCACGCCGGACGGTTTGGCCCATCGTGGGCCGCACACGAACCCACTTGGCTGGTAGTCGAATCGGGATCGATTCACCACGCCGAGCCGGCGCCAACGGGTCGCTGGCGACGGGACCGCAGCCACCACCCGACCGAGGCTGCGCCGAAGCCCCGCGTGAGCGGGACGCCCCGTCTGAGTCAGACAACCCGTCTGAACCAGCAAGTTCGACGTCCCGAACCGGGATCACCGGCCAAAAGCTGACATAGGCCAAACCGGCCAGCATGCCGGCGGCCAGCCACGTGATCACGTGCCATCTCCGCCGTGTCGTATCGACCACAGCGGTGCCTCCGCGGTAAACCGCCGCCGTCGTTGCCGACTCCTCGTTATCCCCATCGGGACCGCTCATGCCGAAGGCATCCCCCGCTTCAGACCGCAGAGACTCCGTCGCAACTTGCCCAGCCACCCCCGGCCCCTTCGTTCGTCCCGATTCGGTGGCGACATGGGTCGCCCGCGCGATCGAGCCGGACCCTTCGGCAGACCGAAGCGACGATTCGCTCGAGCCACTACCGGCCTTGGCGACTGGGCCGCTCAGCCCCGACGTGCCAGCCACACCGCTACCCGACGCGGCTTGACGTGGCGGATTTGCGGCGTAAAAAGTCGCCGTTTCGCTCGCCCACTGTCGGCGAAAGTACTCGGGGTCCCGAACGGGTTGCGAACCGGCGGGGTGACGTGGGGATGCAGCGGCATCGCCGGTCGCGTCCGACCTTGCCGAAGCCGCCGAACGATTACCTACCCCCGATTCGATCATCGACGTCCCGATCGATCGGCTGGACAGAATCGGCCGCGTTTCAGGCGCAGGCCCCCAAAACCCCAGTCCGAACAGGGTCACGGCGGCCCCGACGAGGATCGGCTCGTGCCATCGTTCGAGCATGGTTCCGACCGGTGCCATCGAGTCGCGTTCTCCCTTAACCTCTAGACGGTGTGACAGACTGCCCGCCGTGAGTTTGATATCGGCAGTCGACGGCCCTGGTGGTGAACCTTCTTCCCACGGGTTGCCGCCCGAACCGACTCAAGCCTGCCTGGACGTGAAACGCCGAACGCGAGGGAGCATACTTTTTTCAGCCGTTTTGTAGGTAGAGCGATGTTGAGGATTCCTGTTTTCGGGTCGTCTCGAATCGACATGGAAAATTTCGGGACGCTCAGGTGGGTGATGCGATGTTTCGGATAAAGATTTGCGGCGTTCGGCAGGAATCGGATATCGAGGACGCGGCGGCGGCCGGTGCCGATACCGTGGGGTTGAATTTCCATCCCCCCAGCATCCGCTTTTTGTCGGCAGCCCGGGCGCTGGATCTGGCCGCGGTCGCCGGTCGCGTCGGCCTGCGCACGGTCGGCGTGTTCGTCGGCTTGCCGGTGCAAGACATCGCCGCCCTAGCCGTACGCCTCGATTTATGGGCGATTCAACTGCATGGCGACCAAACCGTCGCGGATGTGGACCGATTGCGTCAACAGGGCCTGAGGGTAATCCGCGCGATCCGCCTTCCAGTAGGGCCGCTGACAGTCGAACAACTCGATCAACACGTTTCGCCTTGGCTGTCGGCCGGTTGTGGCTTGCTGCTGGATGCTGAGGTCGGTTCGGACGCGGGGGGACAAGGGACGCGACTCGATTGGGATTCGATCGGTCGGTGGTCGCGACGCTTCGCGGCGCCTGTTGTCAACCCGCTGGCCGACCCCGGTGCCGACCCGAGGTCTCCGCCCGACGTCACCCCGCAAGTGCCGCAGGTTCCGCCGATTCGTGACATCAACCGGTCCGTTTTGCCGGCTTGGGGACTCGCCGGTGGCCTCGACCCTCAGCTGGTCGGGGAGGCGATCCGAAGCTCGGGCGCACCGGCGGTCGACGTCGCCAGTGGCGTCGAGGAACCTCGCGGCGTCAAATCACGGTCACGGACATTCGACTTTGTCCACGCTGCCAAGCTGGCGTGGGCGACCCGCCAGTGACCATCCGTGACGCCTCCGTCCAAGTCGATCAAGGCCGGGTCGCATGCCCCAGGGGGGACGTCGCGGGCGTCTAACACCGCAGGCCGTTTAGCGAGAACCGATGGCCGTCTGCGGTGACTTCTCAGTTCGGACGCCGAGACGGCATGCCGGCATTCGCTTTTCCCAGGATCAGGCCTGCAATCCCGGTTTTTTTTGGTTTAGACTGGTGGTCCACGACCGCCTGAGTGCGGTCGACGGGGTAGGGAGAACGGAGCCAAAGGTGCCCATTGTCCTCAACCGCTCGATTTTTCTTTCCCTTCGGAGTGATCACCTGTGTCGCAACTTGCCACTGACCGCCTGCCTTACAAAGTGAAGGACATTTCGTTGGCGGCTTTCGGCCGCCAGGAAATTCGGTTGGCCGAAAACGAAATGCCTGGTTTGATGTCGCTGCGAGCCAAATACGGGACCGAGAAGCCGCTGGCCGGGGCGAGAATCGCCGGCTGCCTGCATATGACCATCCAAACAGCGGTGTTGATCGAAACGCTGACGGAACTCGGTGCGGAGGTGACCTGGAGCAGTTGCAATATCTTCAGCACCCAAGATCACGCGGCCGCGGCGATCGCGGCGACCGGCGTCCCCGTGTACGCCTGGAAAGGGATGAGCAACGAGGAGTTCGATTGGTGCATCGAGCAAACCCTGCATTTCCCCTCCGGTCAGCCGCTGAACATGATTCTCGATGACGGCGGCGACTTGACGGCGATGGTGCACGACCGGTTTCCGGAACTGCTGACCAACATCCGCGGGATCAGCGAAGAAACCACCGCCGGCATTCACCGCCTGATCCTGTTGGCCCAGGAAGGGAAGTTGAAAGTCCCGGCGATCAACGTCAATGATTCGGCCACCAAAAGCAAGTTCGACAACCTTTACGGCTGCCGCGAATCGTTGGCGGATGGAATCAAGCGGGCCACGGACGTCATGCTAGCCGGCAAGGTGGCGGTGGTCTGCGGCTACGGCGACGTCGGCAAGGGGTGCGCCCACAGCCTACAACGTTACGGTTGCCGCGTGATCGTGACCGAAATCGACCCGATCAACGCCCTGCAGGCGGCGATGGAAGGGTTCGAAGTGACCACGATGGAGGACGCCTGCACCCAGGGCAACATCTTCGTGACCACGACCGGTAACCGGGACATCATCCTCGGTGAACACCTGGAAAACATGCCCAACGACGCGATCGTTTGCAACATCGGGCACTTCGACACCGAGATCGACATCGCGTGGATGGAGGATCAAGTCAAACAGGGCCGGATGACCAAGGAATCGATCAAGCCGCCCGAAGTCGGTGCGGTCGATCGCTACACCTTCGCCAACGGACGTTCGGTCATCGTCTTGGCCCAAGGCCGCTTGGTGAATCTCGGCTGCGCCACCGGGCACCCGAGCTTCGTGATGAGCACTTCGTTCACGAACCAGGTGCTGGCTCAGATGGAACTGTGGCAAAGGGGCGATCAGTTCGAATGCAAGGTCCACATGTTGCCCAAGCGGTTGGACGAAGAGGTCGCGCGATTGCACCTCGACAAGCTGGGGGTCAAATTGACCCGTTTGACTCCGGTTCAAGCGGCGTACATGAATGTGCCGGTCGACGGGCCCTACAAGCCGGATCACTACCGCTACTAGGCCTTGTCCGAACCGAGCCTTGGGTTTCCAGGTGGTATCTGCGGGTACCATCTGTTGATTTTCCCAGCACCCACCGGCGTCCTGGTGGGCCGATCGCCCGACAACCCTTGGAGACTTTCGGGTTGGCGAGTTAAACTATCGAACGGAATAGAAGCCCGCCCGGTTTCCTCGTTGAGGCGATCGGAGGCTCGGCCTTTTCTCAGTTCCGTACGCTTGGCGGCCCCTTGGTGGATGATGACCAGCTCCTGATCGACAGAGCCCTAGTGGGCGACCGGGAAGCGTTCGGCGAATTGGTCATCCGTTACCAGGATCGTTTGTTCAACTCGATGTTGGGTGTGACCGGGGCCGCCGAAGAGGCCGAGGACGTCGTCCAAGAGGCGTTGGTTCGCGCCTTTCTGAAATTGGACACGTTTCGCAGCCACAGCCAGTTCTTCACTTGGCTGTATCGGATCGCCTTCAACGTCGCGCTCAGCCGGCATCGCAAGCGACGCAGCCGGATCTCGTTGGACACCGGCCGAGATGGCGGCATGGCGGAACCGGTCGACCAGGCCGAACTGCCGGACGAGCCTATACTCCGGCAGGAACGGGTCGAGTTGGTACGGACCGCGCTGGCTCAACTTACGGAGGACCACCGCGTGGTGCTGGTCCTCCGCGAATTGGAGGATTGCTCGTATGAACAGATCGCGGAGATTCTCGAAATCTCGATCGGGACGGTTCGCAGCCGGATCAGCCGCGGTCGCACACAATTGAAACTGATCCTGGAAGCACTGCAAGAAAACGCTGCGGATGAAGGAACCGACGGTCGTTAGCGACCGCGGCCGACCGCAACCGCTTACTCAGCCGATTCGATCCGCTCAGGAAAACAGCCGTTCGATAACACGGCCGTTGCGAACCAGTGTGATCGGCCGTCCCGTTTCGGTATGGAACTCGATCTCCGGATCGATCCCCAGGTTGCGATAGAAACTGGCGGCGACATCGTCAGGAGAGAACGCTTCGTGAAGCGGGGCGGAAGCCGTCGCATCGCTTTCGCCGATCACCTGACCGCCACGAACTCCCCCGCCGGCCATCAGCATGAACATGCAGCGTGGGTAGTGATCTCGCCCCCCCTCGGCACTCCGTTCGTTGATCTTGGGCGTCCGCCCGAACTCGCCGCTGACCAAGACCGCGGTCGAATCGAACAACCCCCGCTGGTCCAAGCCGTTGAACAACCCGGACAGTCCTTGATCCAGCTTCGGCAACAGGTTGGAGCTGAGCCGCGTGAAGTTGTCTTGGTGCGTGTCCCAACCACCCAACTGAACGGTCACGTAACGCACACCGGCTTCGACCAACCGCAGTGCCAACAGACAGCTCAAGGCAAAGGAATCATCCCCGAACTGCTTGACAAAAGCGGGGCTTTCCTTGGACAAGTCAAACGCATCCCGAGCCCGCTTGCTGGTGATCATCGCGTAGGCCTGGCTGCCGAATTGGTCCAAGCCCTCGAGCAGGTGACGGTCGGAATCGATTTCGGCAAAGCGGCGATCGAGCTTGCCCAACAAACCTTGGCGACGCTCGATTTCGTCCAACGAAATGCCCCCGCCCAAAGTCAAACCGCGAACCGAGTAAGGCCGCCCCGGCTGGGGGGCCGAATTGGTTTCCAGCGCGGCGTACTTCAGACCCAAGAAACCCGGCCCTTGAGCCACCCTCGGGATGGCAACGTTGGCAGGGATATCGAGTGGCGTTTCGAGCTGATTGGCGACGACCGAGCCGTAGCCGGGGTAGACCAACGACGGGATCGGCCGGTTGCCCGTGTTGATGTACTGGCGTCCCAACTCGTGAGCCGCCAGCGTGTGGCTGACCCCGCGGAGGATCGCGAACTTGTCGGCACACCCCGCCAATCGTGGCAGGTGCTCGGAAATTTCGATCCCGGGGACGTTCGTCTTGATCGGCCGAAAGGTACCGCGAATGTTGTCCGGGGCATCCGGTTTCAAATCGAACGTGTCGAGGTGCGACGGCCCACCTCCCAATTCGATGAAGATGGCCCGATCGGCGAGCGGACGCTGAACCTCGCCCGCTTCCGCCAGCCGGTAGTAATCCGCAAGCGTCAAGCCGCCGATTCCCAGCACTCCCGCCTTCAACAGATCGCGGCGAGCCATCCCGTCACAGGTGCGATGCGTGGTCATGTCGATTTCCTTGAACTCGAAAGGGTAAAAAATGCAGAGGGATGGTCGGGTCGAAATACGATCGGTATGACATCGGAGGCTGCCAACCGCCATGCGGCGTCAACAGGTTCAGTGCGTCAGCACGAATTCCTTCGTGTTCAACAACGCCCACAAGACCGATCGCAGGCCCGCGGCCGGCGACTCGGAATCCTGCATGTACTCACGAGCCATCGTCAGCTCGTCTGCGCTCGGGTAGCGACTGAGGGTCCTCAGGTAGGCAGCCCGCACGACCGCGTCGATCTCCGACTGGGGAACGGCCGCGACCGAAGTGCCGGTTGCGGATCGTGCGCCCGCAGCGGCAGCGACCTGGCTCGGTTCTGAATCTCCGGTCGGTGCTCCGGCTTCACGAAGCGACTCCCGAGCGGAACGCATCAGGTCGGCGAACCGAAGCGGTTCCAACTCGTTTTGAGTTCGCCTCCGGTTGACCTGCTGCAGTTCTCGAACCAGGCGGGGCCGCATCTGCTGCTGACGCTGGGGCGGCAGATCGAGGAACGTTTGAAACCGACGAATGAGTTGCTGACGTTCCCGCGAGCCGCGACCCTCCATCCGACCGGATGCCCCAGCGGGCTCCCACGCGGCCGTGGCCTGCTCCACCCAGCCGCCCCGTTGCGAAAGCGACTGATGGATGTCGAGATCGTTCCGCAGGTAGAGTGATTGCAACAGGTTCGATTGGTCGGAACGGTCGCAATCGCAATTGCTCTCTCGCGTCGATTGGCCGAATACTTGCAGGGCAAAATCGCCTCGACCACGACGTTCCGCGTTTAAAACGCCGCTGATCGCCAAGCCGGACAACTCCGCGCGAGCTCGGGACTCTTCCTCAGCCCCAAAGGTCGCCAGGCGGATCGCGTCACGCAACGCTTCCGCGGGCAACCGTCGAGGGACGTGACGACTGAAGTTCTGTTTGTCGTTTACGTTGCTCGCGTTGGGAACGCTGCTGCGCTGGTACGCATGGCTGGTCAGGATGTGGCGATGCAACCAATGCAGATCGAAACCCGATTCGATGAAACCTTGGGCCAAATGGTCCAGCAGCGGGGCGTTGCTGGGGGGGTTCCCCAAGTTCAAGTCATCGACCGGGTTGACGATGCCGATGCCGAAATGGTTCGCCCACACCCGATTGACGATCGCCTTCGCAAAGTAAGGGTTCTCCGGTGATCGCAACCACTCCATCAACGCTTCACGCGGGTCGCCCTGCACCACGACCTGATCCGACTCACCCAAGATCTTGCCTTGCCGATTCGGTTGCGGCCGCCCACGATTTTGTCGATTGCGATTCGCCGGGGCGGCGTTAATCGTCAATTCCGGGAAGGGAACGACCTTGCCCTCCTTGAGCGCCTCGGTGATCTTCTGCCGCAGATCCCCTCCCCGCAGGTTTTCCCCGCCGGTGATCTCTTCCGTCATCCTGCGCATCTCTCGCGCCGATTCGGGGGCGGTCGAGTTCGGCGTGGCACGGATCGGCGAGAACAGGACCGCGAATTGGTCGAAGTCGTCTTTGCTCCAACGATCGAACGGATGTTTGTGACATTGGGCACACTCGATCCGCACCCCCAAGAAGGTGTAAGCGAACCCGATCGCACGTTCCTCGTTCGTGCGGAAATTGTTTCGCGCCCAAAAGATCGGCATTCCGGAACGCTCGGCGTACGAATCCGTGTCACCGGTCCGACAAACCTCCGACATCGTTTCGCAATACTCTCGATACGATTCGTCCGGCATCCGCGATTGAGCCAAGACCAATCCCTCCATGATCTCGTCGTAGCCGACGTTTTCCGACAACCGCTTTTCCAACCAACGGAACCACAGCTGAGTCGCCAGCCCACGGATCGGCAGATAGTTGTTCAACTGGGCTTCGTTGTTCCCCGTCCAGTCCGACAGTCGAGTCGCCCACCACGCGGCGTAACCCGGCTGCGTCAGCAATTCCTCGATCAACACTTCCCGTTTGCCCGGCGAATCGTCTGCCAAAAATCGTTCCACCCGTTCGGCGGGTGGCAGCGTCCCGGTCAGATCGAACGAAACGCGACGGATGAAGTCCGCATCGTCGCACAAATCCGACGGAACGATCCGCATTTTGTCCAGCTTCGCCGCGATCAGCAGGTCGACCGGGTGATCAGACGACGGCGGCTGGGGAAGGTCGAGAGGGTCCAGGTCGCCGGGCCGCATGACCGGTACGGGGACGACCGCGCGGTCGTAAGCGATGATGACGTGTGTGTCACCGATATCACCCGAGGTCACCTCTCCGGACTGAGAAACCTTGGCTACCGAATCGTCGTTCGTGGTGAACCGGCAGAGATCCGTGACCTCCTCAAGTGTGCCATCCGCCCACCGCGCGACCACCTTGAGTTGGGCCTGCTGCTGGGCACCCTCGAACAGCAACTCCGCTGGCTCCACAGACAACGCTTCCAAGTGTTGGATCTCGCCGCTGAACTCGGCTCCCCCTTCGATCCACCTCGACAACACCCGATATTGCCAACTGTCCAAATCCATCCGCTTGCCGCCCTCATGCCGTTCGGCATCGATCGGCTTGAAAAGGATCAGACTCTCCGCGATCTCGTCGAGATCGATCCGCCCCGAATCGCCATCGATCAAAGCCGCATGGTCGGTCGCAAAGTCGTATCCGAACAACGACAACATGAAGCCGCCTCGCCCCTGGAACGAGCCGTGACAAGCTCGACCGTTGCAGCCCAGATGCCCCAGCAACGGCCCGATGTGCCGTTGAAAATCAGGCACCTCCTCCACACCCGGTCCACCAAACCGATCAGCTAACGGTGGCATCACAACCGGTCTCTGGTCTTCATCCGCATCAGGGGTGACGGAGACCGCAGCGATCCGATCGGGCGGTTGCGCGGCAACAACGCTTCCGAACAAGCCGCACAAGATTGCCAAACCGGCAAGCGTCGGGCACCCAAGGCCGCCCCGGATTCGCCAGGCCCGACTCGGTAAAGACAGGCTGAGTGACCGATTCATGAAGAACTCCGCGAGGGGGTGATTCGTGTCGAATTTTCTGAGGAAGGAATCCTGCCAGTTGCAGGTTCCGTGGTATTTCCCGCCGACGAATCGGGCATTTTCAAATCGGGTCGTTCGGCGCCGAGCAGCTCGATCGCCCGATCGAGTTCCTCCCGTTGTCGCCGTACCCGTTCGGCTAATTGAGTCGTCTGAACCAGCCGCTGACGGATCGCCGATTCGCGTTCGACCAAGGCCGTTCGGTCCAACTGCAACCGTTCCCATTCGATCTCTTTTTGCTTCCGCAGCGCGGCCTGCAGCCGCCGACGACCCGCGTCCGACGGACTAACCTTGAGCCGCGCTCGGATCAGATCGATCTGCCCGCGGACCTGCCACTGACGCAGCGCGTTGTCGAGAAACGCAGGCCCCCGTTTAGCTTGAACCTCCAACCGCTTCGCCGATCGATCCAACTCCCGCATCGCCCGCTCATACCGCTCCGGTTCGTGCTCTCGGAGGTATTCGAGGACCGGCAACAATTCAGGCAGGTGCTGCCGCGCGAGCCGCCAACCGTCACGGTCCGAACCCGCCGCAGGCGCGGGCTGCTCCGTCACTGGCGGTGTCACGTCCGCCGAGGTTTCGCGAGCTTGCACAACCGACACCCGCGGGGACTGAAGAAGACCTGACGCCGCGAAGGCCAACATCGGCAAGATCGCCAGGCAAGGGAATCGCATCCCGTTCATCCGAACTCGTTGGTTCATCGGGCTGAATCCTCACCGATCTGGTCGGGACCGATCGAATCATCCAGCCTAGCAACCGCGAACACCAGCCAATCGGGGGGCGAATCACCTCCTGTGGCAAAGCCGCTCTCGTCCCCAGTTTCCTCTACCACGTCCGTGAAGTCATCTGCCTCCGCTGCGTAGTTCCAGCCCGCTTCCCAATCACCCGCCGCGGTATCCCACGATCCGTCCGTCGCCGGCGTGTTCACCGACGAGTCCGCTTCACCCGCGTTGAACTCGCCGGCGCTGAACTCCGACCACGCCATGGCGACACGCCCGGTAGCCGCATTGTCTGAATGTTCCGCCAGCGACCACAACAAGGCCGCCAAGCAGGCAGCCGAACAAACTCCGGCCAACAGCCAGCCGCGCCGTCGGCCCAGCCAAGGCCGGCCCAGCAAAAGTCGGCCGGAACCAGCAAGCGCCCCAGACCCAACAGGGCCCGACTCGTCAACGCGATCAGCTAGCACGCAGCGATGCGGCTGGGCCACTCCACTCGCCAATCCGACGATCGCAACCGCCAAGCACTCCAACCGTTCCACGTTCGCAACATCCTGCGCCAGCCAACGCTCGATCTGCTCATCCCGCCAGGGTTCCGAGTCAGCATCCGCCCACTCGGCAACCGGCTCTCCCATCAGATATCCGATCAACCGCAGGTCGCTGAGCGGGGCTTTCGGAAGATCCGAAAAAGGCTCACCGACACCCGCTGGGAGGTTCCCGTCAGGGAACTCCGCAGGCGATGGCCGATCCGATTCAAAAAACGACATGCGGTTCATCCGGCGGACATAGAAAACACAAACGCTTCAATCCCAATCAGCGATCAAGATCTCGCTTCAACCTCAAAATTGCCGCATGGGCTCTCGATAAAGCCGTCCCGAGCGGGATTCCGAAACGATCCGCGATCTGCCGGAACGTCAACCCTTCGAAAAACCGACAACGGACCACTTCGTACTGGTCGGGCGGCAACGACTCGGCCGCCAACCGCAACCGCTCCCACTCCTCGCGACGAAGCAACTCGTCCCTTGGCGAGGGTTGCTCATCGATCAAATCCTCCCAGGCCTCCCCGTGCCGCAGGGCACCATCCCCAACCCAAATTTTTTCGTCCACCCCATCGTTACGAGCGCTGCGAGCCTTATGCACCGGCAACTGACGAGCTGCCCGACGATAGACAGCAGCGGCTTCATTTCGCGCCACGACGAACAACCAAGCCCGACGGGCTGCCGGGGCGACCGAACCGCCCTGGAACCACAATTTCTCCAAAACCCGATTCAAACAGTCCTCCACGTCCGCCTCGTTCACCAGTCGCACCCGCAGGGCAGCACCCAGCCCCGGAGCGTGGCGACGGAAGCATTCCAGCACCGTCGCCTCGTCCCAATCGGCTGCCACGCCAAGCGGGGCAACCGGCCGTACGCCCTCTGAGGCACCCATTCCGGACGCCGGGCGACCATCGGACGGGGGATCGGACCGGTTGGCGGGTGCCATCACGGGATAAGGATGCTGCTGGGCAGAGTTTTATTGGGAAAAATAATGACAGATTTGCGATTTTTCGGTTGCTCAAGCGTCGGCCGGATGAACATTCGTGCGGACCCGCCATGGATTTTAAGTGGCTAGGGGAGGAAAATGCAGCTTGCCTCGCATCCGCGACAACGCCCCAGCAGCCTGAGCCAGCAACCATGCCCGAAGATAGCCCCAGTAGCGACCGCGTGTGGATCGGATTCGACCTCGGTGGCACCAAAATGTTGACGATCGCTTACGACGACGAGTTTCGTCCGCTCGGAAAAAGGCGACGAAAAACCCGCGGCAGCGAAGGGGCGGAGCAGGGGCTTAGCCGGATCGAGTCGACGATCGAGAAAATGTTGGCCGAGTCCGAAATTTCTCCCAAGCGGATCGCCGGCATTGGGATCGGTTGTCCCGGTCCGGTCGATATGGACCGCGGGCGAATCCTGCAAGCCCCGAATCTCGGCTGGGACGACGTGAACGTATCGGCACGCCTGGCCAAACATTTTGACTGTCCCGTCTACACGATCAACGATGTCGACGCCGGGGTGTACGGGGAATACCGATTCGGCGCCGCGATCGACGCGCGTTGCGCGGTCGGGATTTTTCCGGGGACCGGCATCGGGGGTGGTTGCGTCTACCAGGGTCAAATCCTTCAGGGGGCTGGGGTTTCCTGCATGGAGATCGGCCACACGCGGATCAGCAGTTCGATTCGTACCGGCGGGTATTCGTTCACCGGAACCCTCGAAGCCGAAGCCAGCCGATTGACCGTAGCCGCCGAAGCGGTCAAGGCCGCCTATCGTGGCGAAGCCCCGTATCTGATGGCCCACGGCGGTACCGACCTTTCCGATATCCGTAGCGGCACGATCGCCCAGGCGATTGAGGCGGGCGACGTGGCGATCCATGCGCTGGTCTTGGAAGCCGCCAAGACGATCGGCATCGCCGTGGTCAACATCGTTCACCTGCTGGCGCCCGATCGGATCATCCTCGGCGGCGGGCTGGTCGAAGCGATGGAAGAACTGATCGTCGGGACGGTCAAGCGAACGGCTCGCAAACACGTGATGCACGCCTACCGGGATCGCTTCGACGTCGTGGCGGCGAAGTTGGGTGACGACGCCGGGGTGTTGGGAGCGGCCGCGTGGGCCAAGCATCGCGCGACGGGCGAATGAGCGAACGCTCGACTCCCTTCCCGGCGCGAGCACTGCGGTGGCTCGTTCCGCTCGCCCTGCTGGCACTGACCGTCATCGCGGTTCGCCAGCTGCCGATCAGCCCGAACTGGCAGAAGTGGGCAGAACAAGAGGGGGAATTGCGAGATTTAGCCGCCGCCCACCCGCTGCTCGCCCCACTGGTCGCCGTCGGCATCTACTCACTCGTCGCCGGTCTGTCGTTGCCCGGGGCCACCCTGATGACGCTGGCCTGCGGCTGGATTTTCGGTTTTTTGGTCGGCTTGCTCATCGCCAGCTTCGGCTCGACCGCCGGCGCCAGCATCGCCTTTCTGCTCAGCCGCTACCTGCTTCGTGACTGGGTGCGAGACCGCTGGGGGGAACGACTCGAAGGCTGGAACCGCGCGATCGCCAGAGATGGGCCCTGGTACCTGTTCTCGCTGCGACTGCTGGTCGGTGCCCCGTTCTTCCTGATCAACCTCGGGATGGGATTGACACCGATCGGCCTGTTTTCGTTCTGGTGGATCAGCCAACTCGGGATGCTGCCCGCCACGGCAGCCTACGTTTACGCCGGTTCCCAACTACCGAGCCTGGAAGCGGCCACGACATCCGTCGGCGATGTGATCGGCATTCGTCTGGTGCTCGCGTTGGCGATCCTTGGGCTGCTTCCGCTCCTGCTGCGATTCGCCGTTCGCCGCTGGTTCCCTCTTGCCGAAGACCACCCCCAATGACTTCCCTGGCCGATTCGGCGGACCTTACCCCCGAGGACCGCGAACTGCATCGCCTGGTCCGCCCTGCGGGCTGGGAGAATCCGCGGCCGCAGCGACCGTATTCCTTGGTCGTCATCGGCGGCGGACCCGCGGGGTTGGTCGCAGCGGCGGGGGCAGCGGGGCTGGGTGCCGAGGTCGCGTTGATCGAACGGGGGCCGCTGGGCGGCGATTGCTTGCACGACGGTTGCGTCCCGTCCAAGGCGGTGATCGCGGCCGCGCGAAAGGTCGCCGGCATCCGCGATGCCGACCGCTTCGGCGTCCGAGTTGCGTCACCGCAAGTGGATTTCGAGGCGGTGATGCGGCGGATGCGACAAGTCCGCGCGTCGCTGGGGCCACATGATTCGGCAGATCGCTTTCGGGCGCTGGGGATCGACGTCTACTTCGGCCAGGCCGAGTTCTCGAGTGCGATGACGGTCTGCGTCGACGGTCGCGAATTGCGATTTCGCCGCGCTGTGATCGCCACGGGATCCGAACCGATCCGCCCCCCCATCCCGGGCCTTGCGGAGGCCGACTATCTGACCAACGAATCGCTGTTTCGCTTAACGGAACTGCCACGGCGAATGCTGGTCCTGGGGGGCGGGCCGATCGGGTGCGAGATGGCTCAAGCGTTCCGGCGTTTGGGGTCCGCGGTCACGCTGGTGGAGTCCTCCGACGTGATCCTGAACCGAGAAGACAAGGAGGCGGCGGCGGTCGTTGCGAACTCGCTTCGTCGCGATGGGATCGATTTGCGGTGCGAAACACGAGCCGTCCGGGTCGAACCCGGTTCGCCATGGCGGGTCGTCTTGCGGCAGGGTGACCAGCCCCCGACGAGCGTCGAAAGCGATGCGATCTTGGTTGCGGTCGGCCGCGCCCCTCGGGTCGAAGGGCTCGGGCTAGAACGGGCCGGTATCGCCTACGACACCCACCGGGGCGTGATCGTGGACGACCGCTTACGAACCACGCACGGTCGTGTCTACGCCGCGGGCGACGTCTGTTCCAACCATCGCTTCACCCACGCGGCCGATGCGGCCGCTCGCTTGGTGATTCGCAACGCCTTCTTTCCCGGTTGGTCGCGGGCGTCCCGATTGATCCTGCCTCGCTGCACCTACACCGAACCCGAATTGGCTCACGTCGGACTCGGTCTGGCCGAGATCGAAGCACGGGGCTGGCAGGCGTCGACGCATACCCAGCCCTTCGCGGAGGTCGATCGGGCGGTGCTGGATGGCGAGCCCGAAGGGTTCGTGCGGGTTCACTGCCGGCGCGGTTCCGACCGAATCCTGGGAGCGACGATCGTCGGGGCTCAGGCGGGAGAAGCGATCGGGGAGTGGACGCTGGCGATCCGGGAAGGCATCGGGCTGGGGCGCGTCGGGGGTGTCGTCCGGCCTTACCCGACCCGATCGGAAGCGTCTCGAAAGCTCGGCGATGGTTATCAGCGCAGCCGGCTCAAGCCGTGGATTCGGCTCCTGATCCGGCGATGGATCCGGGGAGGTAGGAGTTGATCATGTCGGGAAGGTACTGATCCAGGGTCCGGGCCGGCGAGAACCCCAACTGAGTTTGAGCCTTCACGGAAGAACAGAGCCAAGCCGGAGCGGTGGCCTCCCGAACCTTATCGACATTCAGGATCGACGGCTTGCCGATCAGCGAACCGGCAAATTGTGCGATCGCCGCGACGGCGAATCCGGCCGGCCGGCTCAGCGGCAACAACAAAACCTGCTTGCCCAGACGTTCCGCGATCCGCTTCCCGAACTGACCGTAAGTCAAGAACTCGTGATCGTCACAGGCGAAGTAGACTCCGCGGGCACGTTCCTCCAGACCATCAGGCTTAGGCAGCAAGGTCTCACCCTGCCACGCCGCCAACAGGATCAGATTCACCAAATCGTCGACATGAAGGAACGATAACTGCGGGTCGGGACGCCCGACCAGGACGTGGACGCGCAACCGATCGATGCTCCGAATCAGCGGCTCCAGCTTGGCGTCGCCCGGGCCGTAGACAAAACCTGGCCGAATGACCGAAATCTCCAACTCGCCGGCCCGTCGACGAAACTCATTCTCGCCCTCCAGTTTGCTCCGGCCATAGTTCGAAATCGGTTCATCAGGATCCGTCTCGACCCGGGGGCGCGAACCCACCGGGACCGGACCGGCGGCGGCCAGGGAAGAGACATGGACCAACCGCTTCACCCCAGCCGTCAAACAACTTTCAGCCAAGCGGCCACAATCCAGCCCGTTGACCCGCATCAACTCCGACGGTTGCAACGCGTGGGTCAAGCCGGCGACATGGATGACCAAGTCGCAGTCGGCCAGGGCGGCCGCATAGGTCTCTGGCCGCTCCAAAGCCCCCACCACCGACCGAATACCTCGCTCGTCCCAACCCCGCACTTTGTTCAACGAGCGAACCAAGCAGACCGGCGGGGTCCCGTCCCGTACCAAACGGTCAACCAAGCGACGGCCGATGAAGCCGGTGCCTCCCGTGACAAATATCCGTCGCATCAAACACCCTGTCGTTCGGCCTGTCGCGCTGCCCTTCACCGCCGTCCGCGCGGCCCTTCACCGCCGTGCGGCTGGGCCCCATGAAATCGAAATTCAGCTGCCTTCTCGAAACATCGCACTGATCGATTGATCGTGATGGATCCGCTTGATCGCCTCGGCCAACAGCGGCGCGACGCTGAGGACGTGGAGGTTGGGCAAGTGCTTTTCCGCGGGCAACGGAATGCTATTCGTGATCGCGATCGAATCGATCGGGGCATCGCGGAGACGATCGATCGCGGGGCCGCACAGCACCCCGTGAGTACACGCGATATGGATCTCCTCCGCGCCGGCCTTTTTCACCAACCGGGCGGCACCGCAGATCGACCCGGCGGTGCTGATCATGTCGTCGAACATCACCGCCACTTTGCCCTCGATCGGCCCGCCGATGATCGTGCTTTGGCGAACTTCGGTCGCGCTGGTGCGACGCTTGTCGACAATCGCGATGGCGCCGTTGAGCCGCTTGGCATGGCCGACCGCCCGCTTGATGCTCCCCTCGTCTGGGCTGACGACCACGATCCGATCGGCCGCCAGTCCCCGCCGCAGAAAGGAATCATTCAGCACGGGTGCGGCATAGAGGTGATCGACAGGGACGTCAAAAAACCCTTGGATCTGTGCTGCGTGCAGGTCCATCGCCAACACCCGATCGGCACCGGCACGGGTGATCAGGTTGGCGACCAATTTGGCGGTGATCGGCACCCGCCCCTCGTCCTTGCGGTCCTGTCGTGCGTAGCCGAAGTAGGGGATCACGGCGGTGATCCGATTCGCGCTCGCCCGCTTGCAACTGTCGATCATGATGAGCAGTTCCATCAGATGATCGTTGCAGGGGGGGCATGTCGGCTGGACCAAAAAGACGTCCCGACCGCGCACGTCGTCTTCTAGCTTGCAATAATTCTCCCCGTCAGGAAACTTCCCCAGCGAGATCGCGGAGGGCTTGAGATGCAGGTGCTGGCAAATCTCGAGACAGAGTTCGGGATTGGCTTGCCCGCTGAAGATCTTCAATTCCCTCATGATGCCGTCACCACCGCGTAGCCCATCCGACGCATCGTCTGGTCGACCGTTGCCAGTTCATCCGGATCGTTGATGCTGAGCGCCTCGCACGGCTGGAGCACCGGCATGGCGACGACGGGCCGCCCGGATCGGTGCAGTTCGGCGGCACAATCGGTGAGGTAATACTCGCCCTGCGAATTGACGTTTCCGATCCTCGCCAACGCGTCGACCAAGTCGGGAGCATGAAACAGATAGGTGCTCATGTTGACCTCACGAATCAGGCGTTGTTCCGGGGTCGCGTCGCGGTGCTCGACGATGCCGACAAAGTCGCCTTGGGGATCCCGCAAGATCCTCCCCAAGCCGGTCGGGTCATCCTTGACGAGCGTGCCCAGCAGCAGGGCTGGCCGACGGGATTCAAACTCGCCAAGCAGACGAACCAAACTGTCCGGTTGGACCAGCGGGGAATCGCCAGCCAGCACGATGACCGGGCCGGTGCGCGTCCGCAACAGATCCAGACACTGCATCACCGCATGGCCGGTGCCGAGTTGCTCTCGTTGCACGGCCGTCCGCACCGCCGCGGCACGCGTCGACAATTCCGCGATCACCTTGTCGGCGGCATGGCCGACGACGACGCACTGGTCTTGAAAACCGGCCGACCGAAGGGCATCCAGTACGAAATGGATCATCGGGCGACCGCACACCGGCAGCAACACTTTCGGCAGATCGCTCTGCATTCGCGTCCCTTTGCCTGCGGCCAGGACTATCGCGAGGGGCGTCGATGACATGGCAAATCAGGACGGCGTTGCAAGGGCAGAAGGGATAGCGGGGAACCGGAACGACCGGATGAACGTCCCCTTCGGGGTTCGCGGAGGGTTGGCGTCATTCGCTCGGGTCCCGATCGGAGGATTCCGGTGCCAGGGGCCGTTATCCTGCCCTGTTCTGTCCGCTTGGGCAAGGGCCGATCGGATGCGGCCGGTACAAGGGCATTGCCCCCCCTGCTTCGTTCCTACGGAAATCGTTCCAAGTCTCTCCTGGGCCCCAGCCTCATTCGGCAAGGGTGTCCTGGGACCGAGAGGCTCAGCCGAAACTTGCCACCGGCACCACGTCGACCCGGACCGTCAAAGCCGGACTGCCGCCCCCCAACACCACGCCCCGCATCGGCGCGACATCCCGATAATCCCTCCCGATGCTGATCGGGACGTGGTCCGTCGCGACGACGCAGGCGTTGGTGGGATCGAGATCGACCCAGCCGAGTTGCGATCCGCCATACAGACTGGCCCAGGCGTGGGACTGATCGGCGCCGACGAGCCGCGGCTTGCCCGGCGGGGGGATCGTGCGGAGATAACCGCTGACGTATCGGGCAGGCAAGCCGAGCGAGCGCAGGCAGGCGATCTGGATGTGAGCGAAGTCTTGGCAAACCCCGGCCCGTAAGCGGAACGAAGCCTCGGCTAGGGTATCGACTTTGGTCGCGGTGACGTCGTAGCGAAAGTCGGCATGGATCCGCCGCGTCAGGTCCAACCCGGCACTCAGGATCGGCCGGCCCGGCGTGAACGACGCCGCGGCGTAGTCCGCGAACTGCGCTCCGACGGCGACCATCGCGGAGGGATATCGATACTCCTCTGCCGCGTACCAATCGGGATCCTGGCCGGACAACACGGCGTCGCGGACGCCCTCCCAAACGGCGGTCTGGTCCGGTTCGGGATACCGCGGGGCCTGCACCTCGACATCACTCGCTACCGTCACGCTCAGGTCGCGGTGGGCCGTTTCGATGGCGAAGGTGTGAACGGGGTTGCCGAAATAATCGGCGTGGGACCGGCACTGCCCCGGGGCAGGCAGGATCTGCACGTCGGTTCGGTGACAGCGGACGCGGGGCAATTCCCGCGGGGTCAACATCACCTGATTTTGACAAATCGCGACCGGGTCGCTGTAGCGATACTCGGTCCGATGGGTGATTCGATAACAGCTCGATTCGGGCATCGTCTGGCTCTCCGGTGGCTCGGTAAACTCCTGCGATCGGGCCGCTGCGGCGAAGGCATCTCGCTGCCGACCAGCCGCCCGACCTGAGGCGTGCAGCAACACGACAACGTGACGGATCAGACCTGTCCGGTCAGCGATTGGGATGGCAGGGTGTGGATCAGATAACGGGCGGTGATCGCGTTGGATAGCTCCGGCAGCCCCTCGGTGAGCACTTCGAGCAAGTGATCGAGCGTCGCGCGTCGCTGTTCAGGCTCGGCGATCGCCAGCGTGGCAGGTTGGGCCATCCGGACCCGGTGCAACAGCTCGAACGCCAACCGTCGCTCGTACGGCGTCCCCACCTCGTCCGGCTCCAGCGGCAACGGGTCCAGCACCTCCACGATCCGTTCGAGCTGAAAACGGATCGAACGCGGGTTGGTTTCGTCAGTGACCAACAGATCGATCGTCGCGTCGGGCTCGAGCCGTAGCAGGTACCGGGACCGATAGGTCATGAGGCTGTCGGTCGCCTCGAGGACGGCTTCCAGCACCGACCGTTCGTCGGGGTCGACCAGCGTCGCGCGGAGCACTTCTGCGGTCTGCCAAGCCCGCTCGATCCGCCTGCCCAATTGCAGGAATCGCCAACCGAGGGTTCTTGTGAAGCTTTCCTGACCGATCCCCGAAAATGCCAGCAAGCCGGTGATCAGCCGGCTCAATCGGTTGATGGCGGAGCGGGTGTCGGCGCGGCCTCGGATCCGAACCGGCGTCGCCAATTCCTGCGCGATCTGCTGGACGATCCGGTAGGCATCGAGCGAAATCCGGTCACGGACCGCAGTGGCCTTGTCGGCCAACGCCGTCACGCTCGGGCTGAGCCCACGCTGCTGATCGATCGTGTAAAGCGAAGCGGGCAGGGCGTCATCGAGACTCGGCAGCGAGCCCTGCAATTCCTTGACCGCATAGTCCGGTTCGATCTGGCCGATCGCGGCCAGGGCGGCGATCAGCCGCGGCATCTCGGGCAGGTCCCCGACCGATTGTTCGCCGACCAGCCGGAGCATGGTGGTCCGCAGGACCCGGGCGATCGATTCGGCCCGCTCGCTGTAGCGTCCCAACCAAAACAGGTTCTCCGCCACACGACTCGGCAATTCCGCCCCGCCACGGACAAACCGCAGCGGCACATGCTCACCGGGCAGCAACGTGCTGGTTTGGTCGACCGGGCCGTCCGAGATCACCCAACAATCCTGCCCCAGCTGGGTCGATCCGTGCGGGTTCTCGACCCCTTGAGGCGTCGGGCTGACACGCACCAAGCCCCCTGGTAAAACCGCGACGTCCTGACCGGTCTGGATCTGAAAAGCCCGCAACGCGACGTACCACGACTCCATCCTGCCTTCACGCCAGACCGGCGTCGTGCTCCGGGAAGTCATCGCCTGAGCGACGTATTGCTGTGGCCGGTCCCGCAACGCCCCGATTAGCTCCTGGCGTGCCTCCGCAGACATTTGCAACGGCCGGATCAGGCCGTCTCCGCGAACCGCGAACGCCGGCCGCAGCACGAATCGGTCAAGATCCGACAGGACACGGGCGAGCGATTCGGGTTGCCCGCACCAGTGGGTTTCTACCGTCGACAGTTGCAGTTCACCGCCGAACAAAAATCGATTCGCGGCAGCCAAAAAGGGGAGCAACGCGGGCGTCTGGGCCAATTTACTCCCCAACCCGTTGGCGATCGAGACGTTGCCCGAGCGTGCCGTTTGGACCAGACCGGTGACCCCTTCGATCGCATCGGGCGCCAATTCCAACGGGTCACACTGATCATCCGAAATGTGCCTCCACAGCACATCGATCGGGACCAATCCGCCGAGCGTCTTGAGATTCAGCCGGCCGCCTCGGACAGCCAGGTCCCGCCCTTGAACCAGCGTGTAGCCGAGATAACGAGCCAGAAACGTGTCTTCAAAATAGCGATAACTCTTTTGCCCTGGAGTCAGGATCGCGACCCGCGGGTTCGGGGTCAAACGGGGCGACAAGCTCTCGAACAATTGCCGCAGCCGCATGAAGAACGGGGCGACACGATGCACGTTGCTGTGATGGATCAACTCGGGATAAGCTCGGCTGGTGATGATCCGGTTTTCGACCAGGTACCCCAACCCGGACGGGGCTCGGGTGCGATCCCCGATCACCTGCCACTGTCCAGTCGCGTCCCGCGCGAGCTCCGTGGCGGTGACGTGCAAGCGGACACCGCCGACTTTCGGCAAGCCATGGAACGGACGGAGGAATTCGGGGCTGCTCAGCACGACCTCGGGGGGGATGACCCGCTCCCTCAACAACCGCTGCGGCCCGAGCAGATCATCGAGCACGGCTTCCAGCAATCGCGTCCGCTGAGCCAGGCCCGCTTCGAGAACACGCCATTCCTCGGCATGCACGACCAACGGCGTAAAAGCGAGCTCCCACGGGCGTGTCCGCTCGCCCTCCTCCTCGATCGCGTTGTAGGTGATGCCGCTTTCGCGGACGAGCGCCAGCCCCTCCGAGACCAAGGTATCCAACGACTCTCGGCCCAGGCCGTTGATGTGATCGACCAATCGCACGAATGCCCGGCGTGGCCACCCATCGGGCCCAAAGCATTCGTCGTATTGCCCAGGCATCGGGCGATAGTCGGCAAACGGGGTGGTCGCGTTCGTCTTGGTCGTGCTCAAGGAAGTCCCATCGTGTCTCTTGCCGCCGGGATGCGGCCCCGCGAAAAACCGAACCCCGGGCGATCGCTACAAGTTAGTCTCGATCGGTAGCGATGTCATCCGGTCCGCTGCCGGGGCCTGTTGAAACCGATCGTCTCGAGTTAACCTGCTGGGACGTTTCCCCGCCCCCAACCGGCTTCCCCTCGCGCTTCGTCCTGCCCGCCCGGCCGATCCCCAGCGTCATGAATACCGTACCTTCAGGATCGGCGGAAAAACGGGTCGGAATGAAGGAGGATTTGTGGGCCGTCCTGCTCGGCATGACCCTATTTGTCGGGGCCTTGATCGCAATGGCCGTCGCCGGCGATTCGCTGCAAGGTCACTTCGGCCAACCCGGCGGTTGGTCCGATTCACCCTGGCAATCGCTGGTCGGAAAGGGCTCTGTCCCCGCTTGGCAAGCCAGCCTGACGTCGCTGGCGCTGCTGGCTTTGGTCGGAATCCCGGCGATCGCCGCCAGCCGCCCGCTCGACAAATCCGGGGCCCTGTTCCGCGTCGTACCGGCTTTTCTAGCGACCTCCGCGTTGGCCTTCGCCGCGTTCGTGATGGCCGGCCAATCGGTCGTCAAGGAGTACGGTTTCGAGTACGTCTTTTGGGCGTTATTGCTCGGGTTGGCGATCAGCAACACGGGGGGCACGCCGACGTGGCTGCGGCCCGCGGTGCGGGGTGAACTGTTCATCAAGTGGGGCTTGGTTCTGCTGGGCGCCGAGGTGCTGCTGGGGAAACTGGTCGCGCTCGGGCTTCCCGGGATCCTCGTTTCCTGGGTCGTCACGCCGATCGTGCTCGTCTCGACCTTCCTGTTCGGCTGCCACGTCCTCAAAATCCGCTCGCCGTCGCTGGTGATGGTGATCGCTGCCGACATGTCGGTCTGCGGCGTGTCGGCCGCGATCGCGACGGCGGCGGCTTGCCGTGCCAAACGGGAGGAACTGTCGTTGGCGATCGGGTTATCGCTGTCGTTCACGGCCGTGATGATGGTCGTGATGCCGCTGGCTTTCCGGTACGCCGGTGTCGACGACATCGTCGGTGGGGCTTGGATCGGCGGCACGATCGATTCGACCGGCGCCGTCGCGGCGGCCGGGGCCGCCCTGGGCGACCGGGCGATGAAGATCGCCACCACCGTCAAGATGATTCAAAACGTGCTAATCGGCGTGATCGCCTTCGCCGTCTCGGTCTACTGGGCCGCCCGCTACCCGACGGATGAAGAAGGCGGCGGGGAATCGGGGCAAGCGGCCGACGGCCGGCCCCGCGCCGGCTTTCTGAGCGAAGTCTGGCAGCGTTTCCCCAAGTTCGTCCTCGGTTTTTTGGCCGCCTCCTTGATCGCCAGCAGCTTAGCTTGGTCAGGCTCGGTTGGTGAATCGATCGCGGACGGGGCGGTCGCGAACGTCACGAAACACCTGCGAAATTGGCTGTTCTGCTTGGCCTTCGTCAGCATCGGCTTGGAAACGAATGTCCGCGCCTTGCTGCCGGCACTGAGCGGCGGGCGTTCGTTGGTGCTGTACGTGGTCGGCCAATCCTTGAACCTGACGCTGACCGGCCTGATGGCCTACCTCGTCTTCGGCTGGCTCTTCCACGACGCGATCCAGGAGTGGTTGCCGTGAACGACCGGACGTCCCGTCATCGCGTCGGATTGTTGCTGATCCTGTTCGCGATCACCGTAACCTGGGGCTGGCTGCTGCCTCGCCTCAGCCGCACCGATGTGATCCGACAGCGGATCGACCGGACCGACCGCCTGGGGATCAACCCCGCCGCGATTTATTACACCGATGTGTTCGTTGCCCCTCCCGTCTCCCTGACCCGTGGTGAATTGAAATGAGAGTGATCGAAACCGCCGACCGCAAAGCCATGGGTGAATGGGTCGCCGCCCATGCCGCCGCCGACCTCCGCGCGGCGATCGATGATCACGGCGCCGCCCGGCTGATCATCGCGACCGGGTCGAGCCAGTTCGAGGTTCTGGATGCGCTTTCCCGGCGCGACGATGTCGATTGGTCGGTGGTCACCGGTTTTCACCTCGATGAATACATCGGCGTCCCGGACGACCACCCGGCCTCATTCTGTCGCTACCTGCGGGAACGGTTTGTCAGCAAACTGCCGCTGTGCGCCTTTCATTTCCTCAGCGGCCAGGGCGATCCGAAAGAAACGATCCGTCGGGTCGGCGCCGAGCTGACCGTCGCCCCGATCGATGTCGCGTTGGTCGGGATCGGCGAAAACGGACACCTCGCCTTCAACGACCCGCCGGCCGATTTCGAATCCGAAGATCCCTACCTGATCGTCGAACTCGATGAACTCTGCCGTACCCAACAAGTGGGCGAGGGCTGGTTTCCGGATCTCGCGGCGGTCCCCACGAACGCGATCAGCATGTCGATCCGGCAGATCCTGAAGACGAAGAAGATCTATTGCAGCGTTCCGGACCACCGCAAAGCCGACGCGGTCCGCGCCACCCTGGAGGATCCGATCTCGCCGATGGTCCCAGCCGGCATCCTGCGGGAACACCCCGACACCATCCTGATCATCGACCGCGAAGCCGCCTCGAAACTCGGCCCCGAAGCACGTCAACAGGTGGAATCGTTATGAGTTCGCGAGGCTGGGTCGACTTGCAGGTCAACGGGTACGCCGGCGTCGATTTCAATTCGGACGACCTGACGCTCGAGCAAACACTCACCGTCTGTCGACGCCTGAAGGCGGACGGCGTGGCCGGAATCTTGGCGACGGTGATCACGGCACCGCTGGATCGGATGATCGCGCGGTTGGCGAAGCTCGCTGGATGGATCGACGAGATCCCCGAGGTCGCCGCCGGCCTGATCGGACTCCATGTGGAGGGACCGTTCATCAACCCGCAGATCGGGTTCGTCGGCGCCCATCCCGCGGACGCGGTCCTCCCGGCGACCGTCGATGCAACCTCCCGTCTGCTGGAAGCCGGCAAGGGGCACGTCCGGGTGCTGACCCTCGCGCCGGAATTCGATGCGGGATTTGCGACAACTCGTCATCTCCACGAACAGGGTGTCGTGGTGGCGGCCGGCCACAGCGACGCGTCGTTGGATCAACTCCGCGGCGCGATCGATGCGGGATTGAAGCTCTACACCCATCTCGGCAACGGCTGCCCGGCGGTCTTGCCGCGGCACGACAACATCATCCAGCGGGTGCTGAGCCTCGCCGACTCGCTGGCGATCTCTCTGATCGCCGACGGCCATCACCTGCCGCGGCTCGCCCTGAGCAATTTCCTCCGCTGGATCCCCGACGAAAACATCATCGTGGTCTCAGACGCGATCAGCGCCGCGGGACTCGGCCCGGGCGACTACCGCCTCGGCAACCAGACAGTCCATGTCGACCAGGCCGGTGCCTGTTGGGCGGCCGATCGCATCCACTTCGCCGGCTCGGCAGCGACCTTACCGCAGATGCACCAGGTACTGAAGTCGATCGGTGCCGACGAAGCCCAGATCGACCGCTGGCTGCGTGCCAACCCGGCTCGCCTGATCGGCCTTCGTTAATCGGCAGAGTCCCGCGTTTCCCGCGAACGGTGCTCCCGCTCCGCCCGCGAGGGAGTGTCCCCCGACAAACCGAACGCGAATCACCCCGTGGCTTCATCTTTTCTTCACATCGGTTTTCTAGGCTTTGGCTCGCGGTTATTTCCGTTCATGGCGGCCGGCTCGCTACCCGATCCGGCCGCGATGAGTTTCTCTGTCCGTCCGCCGCGAGGTGGACGGAACATCTTTCCCGTTTGCGAGCCTACCTACATGACGTCTCGAGTTTCTGTCTCCCCTTCTAGGCCGCGTCAGGCCTTCACCTTGGTCGAACTGTTGGTGGTGATCGCCATCATCGGCGTCATGGTCGGCTTGCTGCTGCCAGCCGTCCAAGCGGCTCGCGAAGCGGCTCGCCGCATGAGCTGCTCGAACAACCTGAAGCAGGTCGGGTTGGCGATGCACAATTACAACGACACTTTCCAGATCCTGCCCAAGCCGGGATTCCACAACCGAGACATCATCGTCAACGCCAGCAGCTCCAGCTCCTCTCAGTCTTGGGCCGTCGCGATCTTGCCCTATCTCGAACAGCAGGCGATTTACGACCAATTCGACTTTTCGAACCTCGGCGGCACCCGCGGGTTTCGGGACAACCCGAACAACCTGCTACTCGGCTCGCGACCGATCGCGACCTACGTCTGCCCCAGCGACGGTGGACGAAAGGAGCTGCTGTCGCTCTCGAGCACTTGGACGTTCCCTGACGGAACTGCCGGCGGGTTGGCACGTGGCAACTACGGCGTGAACTGCGGCGCGGGCAGCGCCTTCTCACGGACGGACTACCGCATCCGCCGCGAGCGTGGCCCGTTCCACTTTGGTGGCTCGGGTAATCCGAATGAACCTTTCGCGGCTACCTTCGCTGAAATCCGTGACGGCTTATCGAATACGATTTTGGCCGGCGAGATCTTGGCGGGTGATGTCCGCAATGACATTCGCGGCGTGTGGATGTACGCGTCGAGCAACTACATCGCC